>NZ_NCGH01000009.1:0-109514 GCF_002281505.1 Sphingomonas sp. 28-62-20 | reverse complement strand
GCCCCCGTCGTGACTTTGACGGCGAATAAGGAGCATATAGACAATGGCACGCCCATTTTTCCGCCGCCGCAAGAGCTGCCCCTTCTCCGCGAAGGACGCCCCCCGGATTGACTATAAAGACGTCCGCCTGCTGCAGGGCTTTGTGTCCGAACGCGGCAAGATCGTCCCGTCGCGCATCACCTCGGTGAGCGCGAAGAAGCAGCGCGAACTCGCCCAGGCAATCAAGCGCGCCCGTCATCTGGGCTTGCTGCCCTATATCGTTAAGTAAGGAGGGACTGACATGGAAGTCATCCTGCTCGAACGCGTCGAGAAGCTCGGTGCCATCGGCGACGTCGTCAAGGTAAAGGACGGGTTCGCCCGGAATTTCCTGCTCCCCAACAAAAAGGCGCTGCGTTCGAACGCTGCCAACCGCAAGGTGTTCGAAACCAACCGTGAGCGGATCGTGGCCGAAAACGCCGCGCGTCGTGCGGTTGCGCAGGAAGAAGCAAAGTCCGTTGACGGCGTCACCGTCACGATGATCCGCCAGTCGTCCAACACCGGCCAGCTCTACGGCTCGGTCGCGGTACGCGATCTGGTCGAGGCGCTCGATGCCGAGGGTCACAAGGTCCCGAAGAACGCGATCGTGCTGAACAAGCCGATCAAGGCGATCGGCATCTATGACGTGAAGGTCTCGCTCCACGCCGAAGTCTCGGTGATGATCAAGGTCAACATCGCGCGTTCGCCGGAAGAAGCCGAAATGCAGGCCAAGGGCGTCAACGTGATGGAGGCGATGTTCGAAAAGGACGAAGCCGGCTTCACCGAGGATTATGATCCCAACGCTGAGCCCGGCGCGACCGCCGAAGTGGTGGCCGAAGAAGCAGCCGAGGAACCGACCGAAGGTTGATCGCGATAAGCCGACGAAAATATGGGCCGTCCGGAGTCATCCGGGCGGCCTTTTTTCATCTTAACCGGTTAGCCAATTGTTATCGCACCGCACCGGGTTTTCTGTTCGAGACGCAGCTTGAATTTAAGGGTGTTGCCGTCGAACGGATTGCGCCAACTCGGAAATGATTGCGGCGCACTCGGAGGCGGTTAGTTCATCGTGCCGAGCAGCGAAAGTTAGCATCGGGACAAGCGACGCTATTGGAACCTCGCTTGAGCTTCGTGGGCTAAAACCCCCCGCCTGAGTAACCCACCGATCCCGAATAGAGCGAGCACCCTGCGGGTCCCATGTGGACTCGCCTAGCTCAATGGAGTGTCCGGGGCTGACATTGCTTGTGTGCTGTACGTTCATTCTCCACTCCCTGCGCGCTCCGCTTCTTGTACGGTCCGCGAACCTTAGAAGCTGGCGCATCGGCGTCAATCAGAGCCAGCACATCCTCCTCAAATCACGACCTCAAATATGTGCCAAAGGCGCTGACGGGGAACAGTCTCACGCGAATCCTCAATCTCGCCAGTAGCGATCTTGCCTTTCATCACCGCAAGGCCAATGGCTTGGGCTGGACTCTTCTATCCGTTGGGAGTTTAGGCATCGAAAGTCTCCAGATAGACAATCTCGCAGCCAAGTGCTGCCGCCCAATTTACCCCTGCACGCTCCGCGCCTTCCCTGCTGCCATATGCTGTTCGCCGAAACACGGCACCACCGGCATGAGCAATTGCGCCACTGACATGGCAGCTGCCACCCGGGTGGCACTCTACTGTTATGCAGTCCCAACCCTCTGGAGCCGATTCACCCGGCGCAAGTCGCTTCAAATGCATATCGCCTCCATGCTTTCCGATAAGCTTATAGGCATTGCCGCCCGTATGCGACAGCCGATCCGTCAAAACTCAAACTGAGACACCACCGGTTTTCTTCTCGCCTCTGTGATGGCACCCAGAACATGGCTTTTGCGCGACGACGGAAGCGCAAAAAAAGAGCCGCCCGGAATGATCCGGACGGCCCTTCATTTTTGCGCCACTCGCTATCGGCCTAAACTTATCGGCCGATTTTCCACGGATCAGGGAACAGCGACATAGGCACCAAGCACCGCCGCGAGGGGGATAAGCGCGAGGATGATGGGAACTACGTGCTTCATGGGCGCACCTTTTTCACCTGAACCGGACTTTACGCTAACACTGCGTGACCTGCGATCAGGGTCCCGGAAGGGGGGGAGACCGGAGAACCTTGCGGGTCACAATGGCTATTCGCGGGGGCCGGCGGCTTGGTTACGCAGCGCCATGAAAAAATGAGTCGAGCCGCAAAAAAACCAGCGAACCGTCAGCCGTCGCGCGCCAACGCGGGGTAATCCGGCAACACATGCATGCCTGAAATCACCCGGTTGGTCAGCGCCGCCGGAGCCATGCCGAGGGCGACTTTCAGCACGCCGCGCGTCAGCGCCGATCGGCTATGCGATGCGCGGGCTCCCTCGGCCGATTGCTTCACATAATGCGCGATCCGCTTCAGCCGCAGCCGTTCGACGCCATCGACAATCGCTGACACGGGCCGGGTGCGCGCGATGACGCCCAGTGCGACCGCATCCTCAATCGCCTGGCACGCGCCCTGCCCCAGATTTGGCTCCATCGCATGCGCTGCATCGCCAACGCACAGGATGCGGCCCTTGCCCAAGCGGATGGGCGGCGGCTTGGCGTGGATCGAAAACGGGATCAGGCGATCAGCCGGTGTTGCGGCGATGGCAGCGCCAATCTCGGGCATCCAATCCCGCGCCGTATCGGCAATTTGCGCATGGGTCAGCAAACGGGCCTCGGCTGAATCCGCCTCATTGCGCATGTAAAACCAATATCGCCGCCCGCCGCCGATATCGAACACGCCAAAGCGCGCGCCCAATCCCCAATATTCATGGGCAGCATGCGCGCCCGACTCACCCGCGACGGGATCGGACAATGCGAGCACCCCGCCATAGCCGGCATGCCGGGGCTTGCCGCCAAGCATCGCCCCCGCCTGACTAGACCATATCCCATCCGCGATGATCGCGATGTCGCCGCTGATGCTGGTGCCAGTATCGAGCTGCACCGAGACACCGCCTGCATCCTGGGTAACCTCGGTCATGGCGACACCCAATGTAAGGCAGGCTGGATCGATCGCGGCCAGCAATATTGATTGCAGCGCCGCCCGCGTCACCATGTAGGACCGCGCGCCGGGATAGGGGCTGTCATTGACCTGACGCGGCCCAATCACCGGCCGGCCATCGCGCCTGAATACCGCCATCTGGTCAATCCGGGTGCCCTGATCGCGCAAGGCCGGGCCGACACCCAGTTGATCAAGCGCATCAACGGCATTGGCCCAGATGCTCAGCGCCGCGCCCATCGGTGCCAGCACCGGGGCCCGGTCAACCACCCGCACGCTGAAGCCAGCGCGCTCCAGCGCAATGGCGGACGCCAGCCCGGCAATGCCCGCCCCAATCACAAGTGCCGTCGGTGAAGGCGTTGTCATTCCCGCAGCTTATGGCCGCGCGACCCGTTTCTCAACACCTGCCTGGCATCAACAGAGCATCGCGCTGAAAATATAATCCGTTGGTCCTGAGTAGCCATTGAGCTTGTCGAAATGGCGTATCGAAGGACGGCGCTTGGGGCAGGTCCTTCGATAAGCAGCAGGTGAAACATGCCCCGCATCTTTCAGGATCGTCTGGGGGACGATCCGACCTGCTGCTCCTCGACAAGCTCAGCCCCTACTCAGGACAAACGGGGTGACGACTCAAACTTCAAGCACGCTGATCTAGCCCAGTAATCGCCCAATCATCATCGATCCATTTTGTCCGGACCTGAAATGGTGACGGCATTGCTCATCAGGATGACTTTGCCATCGGGTGCACGAACGACAGCGCGCACCAGCAACGGCCGCTCATGCCGATCGATCGGCAAATCAACATCCCGCGCGTCATCAATCGCGACACTGGTGATCACCGCATCGCCCGCCATTAGATCAAGCCGCGCGCCGGGCATGGCATGCACCGTCATATGGGCGGTCAACGGGTCGCCCGCTGCTGCAGGTAATATTGATCCCATCGCTGCGGTTGTCCGCCCATTCGACGCGCGCAGATCGAGCATCGATTCCGTCATGCCGCCAATGTCGATAAACACCCGGCCAGCCCGCAGCCCAGCCAGCACGGCGCGTTGGGTCAGCCCGTCGGCCCATACCACCGTCGTCGGTCGCCCCACGCTCCCGGCGATTGGGGCGGTTTGCGCGCCGTCATGATTGTCGCTGCCGCCGATTGCAGTCACCGGCCGCTGTGCACGCAGCGTCTTCAGCCAAAAGGCCATGCCTGATAGCGGCCCCTCGACCCCGCCGGGCAGCAACGCCGCGCCGCCATTCACCACTTCAATCGCATCGACCCGCGCCAGATCAGCACCCGGCATCGCCCAGCCGCAGCCCATGCATGGCTCTCCGGATGGCAAGGCCGGATGATTGATCGACACGATTCCGCCCAAAGCATGGACGCGATCGGCAATCGCGTTGAAGCTCACCGGGCCGTTTGGCGTAATCCGGTAATCAATCGGTGCGCTCACGCCGAAGATGTTGAAATGCCCGAAAAAGGTCGTGATCTCACGCCCGGGGATCAGCAACAACCGATCGAAATAGGGCTGCGCCTCGCGGATCGCCGCCTGCGCGCTGGTCGTGTTGTGATCGGTGATCGCCACGAAATCCAGGCCACGTTCGGCGGCAGTCTCCAGCGTCTTGAACACCGGACAGGGCACGCGCTTCCCGCTCTGGCTGGGGCACGTGCCGTCGCTATGCGCGCTGTGCAGGTGCAGGTCACCGCGATACCAGCCGGGGCCTCGATCCGCGAGCGGCGATGCGGCCAGCTCGGCCTCGGCTGCCCGCAGATACCAGATCCGCGCCGTCCAGCGGGCGGTAATGCCGGGCCGGATATTGGGCACCGCCAGCACCAGTCGCCACCGCCCCGGCTCAATCCGACCGGGCAGATAGGATGGCGTCGCGTCGCTCTCCGCAATCGTGAAGTCCGCCTTGTTCCCGCCGCTTGATCCGCGCAAGCCGTGCTGGTCCTCAACGCCCAGATCGATCACCGTCTTCTGCGCGCGCTGGTCATAATCAAACGCCACCACCAGCCGCTCCGTCCCGCGCGGCACGGTAAAGGGCACCGCGCGATACCGCTGATAATCCGCGCGGGTGATTGTGCCGGTGAGCTGTTGATCCGGCTGACGCACCGGCACCTGCGCACCTGCCTGCACAGCCCATCCCGTCACCAGCAGCGCCAGAATGCGCCAGGTCAGCCGCATCAAATCACTTCCGCCCAAACAGCTTTTCGATGTCGCCATGCGCCAGCTTCACCCAGGTCGGGCGGCCATGGTTGCACTGGCCCGAATTCGGCGTGACCTCCATTTCGCGGAGCAGCGCGTTCATTTCGGCGACCGACAGCACCCGCCCGGCCCGCACCGATCCATGGCACGCCATCGTCGCCGCGACATGGTCCAGCCGCTCCTTGAGCGACAGCGCCTCATCATACGCCGCGAGTTCGTCGGCCAGGTCAGTGACGAGGCCCACCACATCGCCCTGCCCCAGCATCGCCGGCACGCTGCGCACGAGCATGGCGCGCGGACCGAGGCGTTCCAGATCGAGCCCGAAATCGGCCAGCTCGCCAATCCGCGCATCAAGCCGGTCGCACGCAGTTTCCTCCAACTCCACCACTTCGGGCAACAGCAAAGCCTGTGCCGCAATCCCGCCGCCCGGCCCATTATTGGCTAGGCCCCGCCGCATGCGTTCAAGCACCAGCCGTTCATGCGCGGCATGCTGATCGACAATCACCAGCCCATCCTCAGCTTCAGCGACGATATAGGTCTTCGCCACCTGCCCGCGCGCCACGCCCAGCGGAAACGCGCTCGTCTCAGGCGGGGGCGCATAGGCAGGCTCAGCGCGCCCCTGCGGCGGTGGGGTGATGAAGCCGGGGCGGCGATCATAAACGGCCGATGAGCGGTTGCCCCCCTGCCCCCAAATCTCGGCTTGCGGCGACGCCACCACCGGCTCGCGCGTCCACGCCGCCAGCGCCGCTTCATCGGGCCGCTGCATGCTGCGATGCCCCGCCTCGCCCAGCGCCTGCTTCAAGCCACTAACGATCAGCCCGCGCACCAGGGCGGGATCGCGAAAGCGCACCTCGGTCTTGGCGGGATGGACATTTACATCGACCATATCGCTCGGCACGTCCAGGAACAGCGCCACCACCGCATGCCGGTCACGCGCCAGCACATCGGCATAGGCCCCGCGCACCGCGCCAACGAGCAACCGGTCCTTCACGGGGCGGCCATTGACGAACAGATATTGGTGATCGGCAATGCCGCGATTGAAGGTCGGCAAGCCCGCCACCCCGCCCAGCACGATCCCTTCGCGTTCCAGATCAACTGCCACGCTGTTTTCAATCAGCGCCCGGTCAGTCAGCGCCGCAACGCGCTGCGGCCGCCCCGCCGCTGGCGCAACATTGAGCGCACTGCGCCCGTCATGATCGAGCGCAAAACCAATGTCGGGCCGTGCCATGGCAAGGCGCCGGACAACGTCCATGCACGCGGCATATTCAGCGCGCGCACTCCGCAAAAACTTGCGACGCGCGGGGACGCGTTCAAACAGCCCCTCAACCCGCACTCTGGTGCCCGGCGGCAGGCCAGCCGGCCCTTCGCTGACCAGGACGCCATTATCGATAATCCGCTGCCAGCCTTCACTCCCACGGACCCGGCTTTCCAGCGTCATCCGCGCGACGCTGGCGATTGAGGGCAGCGCTTCGCCGCGAAACCCCAGCGTCGTCACCGCATCGATCATCTCATCCGGCAATTTGGAGGTTGCGTGCCGCTCCAGCGCCAAGGCCATGTCGTCCGGCGTCATGCCGATCCCGTCGTCGATCACCTCGACCAGATCGATACCCCCGCCGGCCAGCTTGATCGCAATTCGGGATGCGCCAGCATCCAAAGCGTTTTCAACGAGTTCCTTCAACGCACTGGCGGGGCGTTCCACCACTTCACCAGCAGCAATGCGATTGACGAGATGTTCAGGCAAGCGGCGTATTGACATGGGGGGCTGTCTAGCCCAATCGGCGGCATTCCGCGACCCGCATCAACAACCAACCAGAGCGTGGATTTTCCAAGCTTTGTCGGTTTCGAATAGGCATATTCGGTTGACGCCGGAAGCGAATCGTAAGTGCGAACTGCTGTTGCCGGAACGGGCGCAGCCATTGACGGGAATGTAGATGATTTTCTCGCGGTTTTTCAATTTGATGTCGCACGATATGGCGATTGATCTCGGCACGGCCAACACGGTCGTTTATCTCCGGGGCCGCGGCATTGTCCTCAACGAACCCTCAGTGGTGGCGGTCGAAACGATCAACGGCGTGAAGCGCGTCAAGGCGGTCGGCGACGACGCAAAGCTGATGATGGGCAAAACGCCCGACAGCATCCAGGCCATCCGCCCGCTGCGCGACGGCGTGATCGCTGACATCGATGTCGCCGAACAGATGATCAAGCATTTCATTCACAAGGTCCACGGCCAGAGGCGCTTCATGCGCTGGCCGCAAATCGTGATCTGCGTGCCGTCGGGCTCCACCTCGGTCGAGCGCCGCGCCATTCGCGATGCCGGGTCAAACGCCGGTGCCAGCCAGGTCTGGCTGATCGAAGAACCAATGGCCGCTGCAATCGGTGCCGGCATGCCCGTCACGGAGCCAATCGGGTCGATGGTCGTCGATATCGGCGGCGGCACCACCGAAGTCGCCGTGCTGTCGCTGCGCGGCCTTGCCTATACCACGTCAGTGCGCGTTGGGGGTGACAAGATGGACGAAGCCATCGTCTCCTATGTCCGCCGCAACCATAATCTGTTGATCGGCGAAGCAACTGCCGAGCGGATCAAGCAGGAAGTCGGCGTTGCCAAGGCGCCAGCAGACGGCATTGGCCAGACGATCCACATCAAGGGCCGCGATCTCGTCAACGGCGTGCCCAAGGAAATCACGATCAACCAGGGCCAGATCGCCGAAGCGCTCAGCGAACCCGTCGGCACGATCGTCGAAGGCGTCCGGGTCGCGCTGGAAAACACCGCGCCAGAACTGGCCGCTGACATCGTCGATCAGGGCATTGTGCTTACCGGCGGCGGTGCGCTGCTGAAGGGCATTGACGAAGTACTGCGCGACGAAACCGGCCTTCCCGTGACGATTGCCGACGATCCACTCACCTGTGTGGCCATGGGCACTGGCCGCGCCCTGGAAGACCCCGTCTTCCGCGGCGTGTTGTTAACGGCATAAGCGGGCGATAGCGTAGATGGCTCTGGCGTCGTCTCGTCCCCGGCGCCCCGGATTTTCACGGCGCGCGCAATATGGCCTGTTCATGGGCTATGTGGTGGCGGTTGCCGGTTCGCTGGTTGCGGCCGCCTTGCTGGCGCTGTCGACCTTTGATCCGGCGACTTTCGCAGCGTTTCGGCTTGCTGTTGCCGAACTGACTACGCCCGTTTCTTCGGGCTTTGGGGCGATTGGGCGCGGCATCATTTCCGTGCCCGGCGGGATCAATGATTATTTCGCGGTCAAACAGCGCAACGAAGCGCTGCGCAAGCAGATCGAGGATTCACGCGCTGTGCTGATGCGCGCGCGCGCGCTGTCCTATGATAATCGGCGGCTCAAAAAATTGCTCGCGCTGCGCGAGCGGACCAGCGCCCCGGTAACAACGGCGCGGCTGGTCAGCTCAAGCGCGTCGAGCACGCGGCGCTTTGCCGTGCTCAATGCCGGTTTTCGGCAGGGCGTGGCCGTCGGCCAGCCGGTCCGCGGGCCAGAAGGACTGGTGGGGCGCATTTTGGAAGCCGGCCCCAATACCGCGCGCGTGCTGTTGCTGACCGATCCGGAAAGCATCGTGCCCGTTCGCCGGATGCGGGATGGCTTACCCGCCATTGCCGCCGGTCGTGGCGATGGCTGGATTGAAATCCGCTCAGTCAATCTGATCAATGCACGGTTTGATCCCGGCGACATCTTCATCACATCGGGCACCGGTGGCATCTATGCCCCCAATATCCCCGTTGCCCGTGTCGTCCGAAAGGGCAACGACATCGCCTTGGCCCGCACCTTCACGCAGCCTGACACGCTTGATTTTGCGCTGGTCCAGCGCGCCTTCCTGCCGATGCCGCCCGCTGAAGGACAGGTCGCCAAGCCGTGAGCGATCCGATCCTTGGCCCCTATGATGCCAACGCACCGAAACAGTCTGCATCGACAGTTCCCGCGCTCACCGTGATGGCCGGGTCGGCGCTGACGCTGTTGCCGATGATTTTCACCTTCCCGATTTTACCGCCCTTCGGCCTGATGATCCTGCTGGGCTGGCGCTTGGCCCGCCCCGATGCCTTACCGATCTGGTCGCCATTATTGCTCGGATTGTTCGACGATCTGATCAGCGGCCAGCCGCTGGGCAGCGCGATGTTATTGTGGATGATCGGTTTTCTGGTTATTGATCTGCTTGATCAACGCCTGGTCTGGCGCGATTTCTGGCAGGACTGGCTGCTCGCGGCAGGGGCCATCGCCGCCAGCTTGATCGCCGGTCGGCTGGTAGCGTCCCCGATCGGGGCGCATGTCGATACTGTGCTGTTGCTCCAGGTGATCGTCTCGATCATGCTGTATCCGGTGATTTCCAGGATTATCGCCTGGCTGGACCGCAAACGGAAACCTGCATGAACCGTCCGACCCGGATAGTTACTGAAGCGAACCAGTCCTATAGCTTCACCCGTCGTGCGGTGGCGCTGGGGGCGATGCAGGGTGGCGTCGGGCTGGTTCTGGCGGCGCGGATGGGCTGGCTTTCGATCGCCGAAAACGAACATTACCAGATGATGGCGGAGAGCAACCGCGTCAACATGACGCTGATGCCACCCCGTCGCGGCTGGATCGTCGATCGCCACGGCGTGCCGATTGCCAATAACCGCACCGATTTCCGCGTCGATATCATCCCCGATCGCCTGCAGGACAAAGAACGCGTCTTTGCCCTGCTAAAGGAAATCCTGGTGCTGACGCCTGAGGATATCGAGCGGATCAAGCTTGATATAAAGGGTGCAGCCGGGTTTCAGCCGGTGCAGGTTGCGCAAAATCTGGATTGGGAGCGCTTTGCGGCGGTCAGCGTGCGGCTACCGGAATTGCCGGGCGTCGCCCCCACGCGCGGTTTTGCGCGCAACTATCCCGGCGGGGCAGCGGTTGCCCACCTGACCGGCTATGTCGGTTCGGCCTCCGCAGAACAGTATCGCAAAACGCGCGATCCCTTGCTCGTCACACCGGGTTTCAAACTCGGCAAGGACGGCCTTGAAAAGGCGCTGGAAAGCGAATTGCGCGGCGTGCCAGGGGCAAAGCGGATCGAAGTCACGGCGCGCGGCAAACTGGTCCGCGAACTGGCGTCGCGCACCGATCAGCCCGGCAAAACCGGTCGGCTGACAATCGACATTGGCTTGCAGGAATATGCGGCCCGCCGCTTGGGCACCAATTCGGGATCGGCCGTGGTGATCGATTGCCTGACGGGCGAAATGCTCGCGATGGTTTCGATGCCGGCCTATGATCCGAATAGCTTCTCCGACGGCATTAGTCATCTCGAATGGCAAATGCTGTCAGACGATGATCACGTGCCGTTGATGAACAAGACGCTGCAGGGGCTCTATCCGCCTGGCTCCACGGTAAAACCAATGAATGCCCTGGCGCTGATGGCAGCGGGCGTTGATCCTGAAGACCGGGTGAGCTGCTCTGGCGCGATGCGCGTTGGCAATGGTGTGTTCCACTGCCACAAACGCGGTGGGCATGGCGCGCTCAACATGAAAAACGCGGTCATGCAGAGCTGCGATATCTATTTCTTCGAAATGGCGCGGCGGCTTGGCTATGGCCGGATCGCCCCGGTGGCCCGCCTTCTTGGCCTGGGGCAGAAATTCGATCTGCCTTTTGCTTCGCAGCGCTTTGGCACCATGCCCGATCCGGCCTGGAAGCTCGCCAAATATAAGGAAGAATGGACGGTCGCGGATTCGCTCAACGCGTCAATCGGCCAGGGCTATGTGCTCGCCAATCCGCTCCAGCTGGCAGTCATGGCATCGCGGATCGCGTCTGGCCGGCAATTGCAGCCCAGCATCCTGGCCGATCAGGTGCCTCCTGCCCCGACACTCGGGATTGATCCTGCGCATCTCGCTCGGGTGCGCGATGCGATGTACGGCGTGGTCAATGAAGGCGGCACTGGCGGCGCGGCGCGTTTGCTGGTCCCGGGCGTTGCAATCGCCGCCAAGACCGGCACCGCGCAGGTCCGCCGGATCACCATGGCCGAACGCGCATCGGGCGTGCTCAAAAACGGCCAGCTCCCCTTCAAACTGCGCGATCACGCGCTGTTCGTCTGTTTCGCGCCAGCGGATAAGCCGCGCTATGCCGCCGCCATCGTGCTTGAACATAACGGCCATACCGTCCGCAACCTCGATACGCCGATGATCGGGCGCGATATCATGACCTATTTGTTCGATCGTGATCGTGCCGTGGCGGCGCTGGCTGAGGTCGAACCCAGCTGGGGTGGCGATATCCGCACGCGGATGGCAGCGTCAGCTGAGGAGTATCGGTTGGCCGCTGGTGGCGCGCCATCAGCAGTGGCAGCAGCGACCGAAGCCAATGCAACGGCGGCGACAGAAGCCCCTGCGGTTACAGCTGCCGCTGCCGCCAGCACGGCCAATGCTGCCATTGTTGGCAACACCAGCGGTGGGGGCATTGCCGCCGAAGGATCGACGGAGTCGCCCGAACCATGAGTTCGAAATATGAATTCGTGCCCGCTCCGCTCGCCCAGCTGCCGTGGCGCGTCATTTTGCTGGTGCTGGGCATTGGCTGTTTCGGCCTGGTCATCCTCTTTTCCGCAGCTGGCGGTTCCTGGCGCCCCTGGGCGCTGCCGCAAGGCATCCGCCTTTTCGCCTTCCTTGCCGGCGCCGTGATGCTGTCGCGCGTCCGCGAGAATATCTGGGGGACGATCGCCCTGCCTGGTTATGGCATTCTCGTGTTCATGTTGGTGCTCGTCGAACTGATCGGCGCGGTGCGTGGCGGCGGCCAGCGCTGGCTGGATCTTGGCATGGGGTTCAGGCTCCAGCCGTCCGAGCTGATGAAGCCCTGGATCGTGCTGGCGGTCGCCAAATTCTATGATCTCCTGCCCCCCAATGAAACGCGGCGTTTCGGCGCAATCTGGCCAGCAGCGGCGTTGATCCTCTTCCCGGCATTGCTGGTCATGAAACAGCCCGATCTTGGCACGGCGCTGATGATTGTCGGCGGTGGCGTCACCGTGATGTTCCTCGCGGGCGTGCCGTTGCGCTTGTTCATTGGCGGCGCCTTGGCGATGGCAGCGGCTGTCCCGCTCGCCGTCAATTTCCTGCTGCATGATTATCAGCGCAACCGGATCCTCGTTTTCCTCAACCCGGAGAGCGATCCGCTCGGCACGGGCTATCACATCAGCCAGTCGAAAATCGCAATCGGCTCAGGCGGGATCTTCGGCAAGGGCTTCCTCAACGGCACCCAGAGCCATCTCGATTATCTGCCAGAGGGTCATACTGACTTCATCTTCGCGACGATGGCAGAGGAATGGGGCCTGTTGGGCGGCCTGGTGCTGATTTTGACCTTCTTCCTGCTGATCAATTGGGGCATCACCGTTGCCATGCGCGCGCAGACCCGGTTCGCCCGGCTCGCCGCGGCCGGCCTTGCCAGCACGATCTTTTTCTACGTCGCGATCAATCTTCTCATGGTTATGGGCCTCGCACCCGTCGTCGGCATCCCGTTACCCTTGGTCAGTTGGGGCGGCTCCGCACAAATGACCGTCTTAATCTGCATCGGCATCCTAATGTCCATCGACCGCCAAAACCGCCAGGTGGTGCGCTGGTAAAAAAAGCCACGCAAAGGGGTTTGCAATCACCGCAATCGAGTGCTAACCGCCCACCTCCAATCGCGAACGCACCCACCAAGGCGCGGACTTTTTTCGCAGATCGGCATGGACGCATAGCTCAGTTGGTAGAGCAGCTGACTCTTAATCAGCGGGTCCTTGGTTCGAGCCCAAGTGCGTCCACCACTTCCTTCCTTGATATAATTATATAATTGCCGGTTTCGGCACGTCGACACCGTCCTAAATTTTATTTTAGGCCGGTTTTTAGGCCGGTGCGCCAAAAACGATATTTTTCGCGTCCGTCTCCGTGAAGACAGTCGGCTTCCAGACCTCGGCATAATTGTCAGTTGAGATGGTTGCCGGGGGCTTTACTCTCAACTGGCAAAGCCTATTCAACAAGCAAAAGCCGCCCGACTTGCATCGCGTGAGCGATCGTGTAGCAGCACTATTTCATACCGCTGCCCGATTCATTGTTCAAAAATCTCGGCGGCATTAAACGCACCCATGACACCTTGATCGATGTCATTCGCCTCTTTCCAGCCATGCATTTATCGCACAATAGATCGTCGCTAAATCCGTCTGATCAATACAGTAAGGCGGCATGACATAGATGGTATTGCCCAGCGGCCGGAGCAGCAGATTTTGTTCGGCAAAAAAGGTAAGTAGCTGCGGACCAATTGTGGAAAGATAGCCTTGCTCCTTTGCCTCCAGGTCAAGTGCCGTGATCGTCCCCAATTGTCGCGCATCGGCAACGCCCGGCAGGCTGCAGATTTTGGCCAGTGCGGCACGTTGCCGTGTGGCCAGTGTCACAATCTGCTTCAGCACCGGCTCCTCCCTCCAGATATCCAGATTGGCGTTGGCGGCAGCACAGGCAATCGGGTTCGCGGTATAACTTGATGAATGATAGAAGAGCTGCGACCGGTCCAGCGAATAGTGTGCGTCATAGATCGCAGGCGTTGCCATTGTCACCGCCAGCGGAATTGCGCCTCCGGTCAAGCCCTTCGACAGGCACAAAATGTCGGGGACGATGCCTGCTTGCTCGCACGCCAGGAGCGTGCCTGTTCGGCCCCAACCGGTCATCACTTCGTCGGCAATGAACAGCACATCATGGCGCTCGCAGATGACGCGCATTTCTGTGAGCACCCAGGCGGGGTAAATCAGCATTCCACCGGCACCGAGGATGAGCGGCTCAACGATAAAGGCTGCCGGCGCCTCATTGCGACACATGGCTTCGAGTGCGTCAAGGGTTGCCTGTTCCATGCCGGGAGACGGAAATGGGACCTGACCCACGTCAAACAGCAACTCGGCATAGGTACGGTTGAAAACACCTCGCGCGCCGACCGACATCGCGCCGATCGTGTCGCCATGATAGCTATGCTCCATCACGACAATGCGGTGGCGTGGTTCGCCGCGATTGGTCCAGTATCCGAGCGCCATCTTGAGCGCGACCTCGACGCTCGTTGAACCGCTATCCGAATAAAAGACATAGTCGAGCGGGCGCGGCATCATAGCGACCAGCCCGCGTGCCAGCGCCTCGGCAGGTTCGTGTGTCCAGCCGGCGAAGATGATCTGGTCGAGCTTGCCAGCCTGATCGGCAATCGCGGCCATGATCCGGGGATGGCTGTGGCCGTGCGTCGTCACCCACCAGGAGGAAATGCCGTCGATGATCCGCCTGCCATCCTTGGTAAACAACGCGGCGCCCTCGCTGCGCGTGACGAGCGGGATCGGCGCGTTGAGGCCGTGCTGGGTAAAGGGATGCCAGACCGGGCTCTTCGTCATGCGAAGTCGGCCAGGTCGAAATTCGCCAGAAAGGCTGAGCGCAGCGATTGTGCATCCAGCACGGGCAGATGTGGCAACCGTCCCAGTCTCTTGATGCCGCCTATTGTCGAAATGATCGCTTCGCTATCCTGGTGTGGTTTGCCGACATAGGCGATGCCGTGGATCGGCACGGTGCGTGCCTTCAGTGCCTCGATGGTCAGCAGGCTGTGATTGATCGTGCCGAGGGCAGTGCGCGCGACGATAATGACTGGCAGCTGCCAGGCTGCGAACTGGTCGAGATGGAGCCAGTCCGGGCGCAGCGGCACGGCAACGCCGCCCGCGCCTTCGATCACCAGCGGGCCATCGACACGCGGCAAGATAAGCCTTGCATGATCGATGGTAATGCCATCAAGCGCGGCCGCCCGATGCGGGGAGCAGGACGTGGTCAACCGATAGGCTTCAGGCAGGATGCGATCGGTAGAGAGGCCGGAGAGAGCCGCTACGGTTTCGGCATCTGTCCTGCCTTCCAGGCCCGCCTGGACCGGCTTCCAGTAATAACCGTCAAGAGCGCTCACGAGCCCGGCTGCAAACACGGTTTTCCCCACGTCCGTATCCGTGCCGGAGATAACAAAAGTGCGGTTCAACGCAGCGCCTGCGCGATGGCCTCGCTAAGGCCTGCAACATCGGCATGGGTGGCATTGAGCGTGATGGAAACGCGCAACCGCGCTGTCCCGGCGGGAACAGTCGGCGGGCGAATTCCGCGCACGTCATAGCCCGCACGTTGCACAGCCGCGGCCGCCTGCATCGCACGCACATCGTCGCCGAGAATGACCGGAATGATCTGCGAAGGATGCGCGCCGCCCCCAAGCGGAACCAGTTGCGCGCGCGCATCCTCGGCCAACGCTGCCAGCCTGTCGCGCCGCTCGGGCTCATCCGCCAGGATCCGCAGCGCCTCGCGCACTGCGCTTGCCATCAGCGGCGAAGGTGCGGTGGAAAAGATGAAGCCCCTTCCACGATTGATGAGAAATTCCCGCATGAATGCTGGCCCGGTGAGCAATGCCCCTTCGCAGCCGAGCGCCTTGCCGCATGTGTGTAGGCTGATGACATTGTCCCGGCCATCGAGATGCGCGCCCAAGCCCCGGCCATCGGGGCCAAAGACTCCCGTCGCATGCGCTTCGTCAATGACGAGGAAGCCGTCATGCCGGTCCGCGATCTCTGCCAGCCCATCGATTGGCGCACGGTCGCCGTCCATGCTGTAGAGGGACTCGGCAGCAATCCAGATACGCCCTATTCCGCCATTCCGGCGCCAGTCCCTGATTGCATCATCGAAGGCGTTGGCGTCATTGTGTGCAGCCGCAACGGACTGCGCCCGGCCAAGCCGGATCCCGTCATGGACACTGGCGTGAATCAATTCGTCATAAACGACAAGATCGCCGCGCTGCGGTAGACTGGCGAAAAGGGCGCCATTGGCGGCAAACCCGCTCGAGAAGAACAGCGCGGCTTCGGTCCCGAAGAAGGCCGCCGCCTCGGCCTCAAGTGCCTCATGCTCGGCATGATTGCCGCGTAGAAGCCTCGAGCCACCCGAACCGACGGGCACACACCGTTCAATAGCGTCCACAATCGCGCGCTTGATCCGCGCCGAGCCTGCCAGGCCCAAATAGTCGTTCGACGAAAAGTCAACACCATCTTGTGGGATCAACCGTCTATAGCGACCCCTAGCCAAAATATTATCGAGCACAGATTGATGCTCGATATGCATTATTGAGATGCATGATTTCATATTATAATAATTTCAACATATATATTTTGACCAATGCAATAATATTGCATATACTTATTATAGATTTCAATTTCAAAAATTGACTTTATCCGCACCTTTTAGGCGCAGCATTTGCCGAGCCTCGCTGGATGTAGCTACCGCCAAGCCCAGATCTTCGATAATACCTCTGATCTTAGTGACCTGCTCGGCATTTGATTGAGCGAGTTTACCAGGTCCGCACCAAAGACTGTCTTCTAATCCGACGCGGACGTGACCGCCCATGTTGAGTGATTGACATGCGACAGGCATTTGCATTCGACCGGCACCCAAGACAGACCACACATATTGATCCCCGAACAGGCGATCAGCCGTGCGCTTCATGTGGATGATATCTTCCGGATGGGATCCTATGCCGCCTAACAGGCCAAATACGGACTGTATGAAAAGTGGTGGCTCAATAAGGTTCTGGTCAAGGAAATGCGCCAAGTTATAGAGATGGGACGTATCGTAGCACTCACACTCAAATCGAGTGCCGTTATCACCGCACTTTTCTAGAATATAGGCTATGTCTTTAAATGTGTTACGGAAAACTACGTCACGGCTGCCTTCCAGGTATGGCCGTTCCCACTCATATTTGAAGTCCTTAAATCGATTCAGCATCGGGAACAGTCCGAAATTCATCGAGCCCATGTTAAGCGAGGCGATCTCCGGCGCGAACATGGCGGCCGGCTTCAATCGCTCCTCCAAACTGAGTGTCACGGCGCCGCCGCTTGTCAGGTTCAATACCGCCGATGACGCCTGTTTGATGCGCGGCAGAAATTGCCCATACAATGCGGGGTCCTGTGTAGGCCTGCCGTCTTCAGGATTGCGTGCATGCAAATGGATCACCGCAGCACCGGCGTTTGCAGCAGCTACCGCTTCCTCGGCGATGTCATCCGGCGTGATCGGCAGATAGGGCGACATCGAGGGAGTATGAATGCTTCCGGTGATCGCACATGTTATGATGACTTTGCGACCGGACTTGCTTTCGGTGTTCATATATTTCCTTTCGTTTCCGGAACGCCAAGGCCGAAATGGGCTTCGACCCTCTGACGGTATTCCGGCGGCAGGTTGGCGGAGGGCTAGCCGGCCTAGTTTGTTGCCGTCACGGGTAATTGCACCGCTTGATGCATATCGAGTTTACCCGCCAACCAACTATGCGATATAACGAAATGCGTCTTGGCGGTTCGTGACATGCATCTTGGTGGAGGCTGTCATCCATTGGCGCGGCTTCTATGGTTGAGCATCTAAGGTTCGCAGCGCGTGAACGTGCAGATGGCGACATGATAAGTGACGTTAGCCCCTTTCGCTTCAAACTGCCGGATAACCTTGCGCATTTCCGATGGGCAAAGTGGCCTGTGACCGTCGCGCGGAGTGCCGGCACCGATGGCGCGGAGCGAACGGAGGAATGTTAACCCATTGGCATGACGATCGAGAAACCGCCGCTCGTCCAACTGTCGTTGGGAGCCCTGCAGCTCAATGGCGCCCAGCGTACTCAGCCCCGGATAATATGGGGTGCCGGCAACATAGCCCAACTCGGAATGGGCCTCGACCCATTCGGCCAAACTGCCATCCGCAAGTGTGGAGACGACCAATGCTCCACCTGGCTTCACAAATGCAAAGAGCCGTTCCAGCGCCGTGGGAAGATCCGCAAACCACTGCGCGGCGAGGTTCGAGCAGACCAGATCGAACGGAGCTTCCCGTTTCGGCAACTTAGGATTCTCGCCGTCAAGCAGCGCGAACCGAAAGTTTCGCTCATGGCGAAATCGCAGCCGGCAGCGATTGACCATGGCCGGCGCGATGTCGGTCATGAGCCAGTCCGGCCTGCGGAGCTGATTGAGCACCGCCTCGGCCAGGAAACCTGTCCCGCAGCCCACTTCGAGAATCCTCGCATCGTCGTTCAGTCCAAGGCGGGTAATTTGCGCGCCCAGATACCGGGCAACCTGTTTTTGGAGAAACGCATTTTCGTCATACGCGTCAGCTTGGTCAAACGCATGGCGAACGCGCTGCTTGCGCGCGGCATTGCGCGCCGCTGCACCGTTTCGGTCAACTGCATCGACTACATCGCTCAGCGGCTCAGGCGGGACATCGAGCAATGTCCGCACCGGTGGGTGCTCCATTTTCATGTGCCCGTCCAGTTGGGCTTGCGCTTCTCCAGGAATGCCCGCGGACCTTCCGCGAAGTCGTGGGTTTTCATGATCCATGTCTGGCGTTCATTGCTCAGTTGGGCGAGTTCATAATCGGTATGGTCCAGCGACGATCTGGCGATCTTCAGGCTTTCCTGCACGGCGAGTGGTGCGTTCTCGCATATCGCCAACGACAGGCGAATTGCCTGATCGACCGCTTCACCACTACACGCCACATGGTTGACGAGGCCTAGTGAATGAGCTCGAGCACAGTCCAGTCGTGCGCCTGTTGCTATAAGCTCATTGGCGACGTTGCGCGGTAGCAGCCTCGATAGCCGGTAAACTCCGCCAGCGCTAGCGATGAGGCCACGCTTGACTTCCGGCAATCCAAAGGTCGAGTTTTCGGCTGCGACGATTAAATCACACGCGAGCGCAATTTCAAAGCCGCCTGCAAGTGCGAAACCATCCACTGCTGCGATCCAGACTCGTGTCCGGACCGCATGGACGAATCCAGCAAAACCTCCGTTCGGCAGGAACAGTCGATCGAGATTGCCGGCCGCCACTTCGTTCAGATCGGCGCCGGCACAGAACGCGCGTCCGCCTGCTCCCGTCAGGATGACTACCCAGATGTCCGGATCCGCTTCGCTCATCTGAACAGCGCGTGCGAGACCCTCGGCGACCTCCCGATTGACCGCGTTATGAACGTCTGGCCTGTCTATCGTCACAAGTAAAGTGTGGGCGGATGGGCGATCAACAAGGACTGCGCAATTGAGTTGTTGAACCATCACACCTTTTCTCCTGACGCGAACATCAGGCCGCCCTTTTTGCGCATGGTGTGTAGGCAGCCGTAGTCTTGCTCGCCACCTCGTCCGACGTCACGCCGGGCGCGAACTCGATCAGCTTGAACGGACTGTCATGGTCTTTCCGCTGAAACACGCACAGGTCAGTGATGATCATGTCGACGGCATTTCTGCCGGTGATCGGTAGCGTGCAGGCAGGAATGAACTTGGGGCTGCCGTCTTTGCTGATGTGCTCCATGACAACGATAATCTTCTTGACGCCCGCGACCAGGTCCATTGCGCCGCCCATGCCCTTGATCATCTTGCCGGGGATCATCCAGTTGGCGATGTCTCCGTTCTCTGCGACTTCCATCGCGCCGAGCACGGTCAGATCGATATGCCCGCCGCGGATCATCGCAAAGCTCGCCGCGCTGTCGAAATAGGCCGATTGAGGAAGTTCGCTGATCGTCTGTTTCCCGGCATTGATCAGGTCCGGGTCTTCCTCCCCCGCATAGGGATACGGCCCGATGCCAAGCATCCCATTCTCAGACTGGAGCGTTACTTCAATCCCGTCTGGAATGTTGTTCGCCACCAGCGTCGGGATGCCGATGCCGAGATTCACATAATATCCGTCCTGCAGTTCCTTCGCCGCACGGGCAGCCATTTCATCGCGGGTCCAGGCCATTATGCCGCCTCCCTTTCGCGCACGGTTCGGAATTCGATCTTCTTGTCATAAAGTGCGCCGATGATCATCCGCTGAACATAGACACCGGGCAAATGGATGCTGTCGGGATCGAGGCTGCCGACGGGGACGATCTCCTCAACCTCAACCACGCAGACCTTTCCACACGTTGCGGCTGGCTGATTGAAGTTGCGCGCGGTCTTGCGGAAGACGAGGTTGCCGCTTTCGTCGGCCTTCCAGGCCTTCACGATTGCCAGGTCGGCAAATATCCCACGTTCGAGAATATAATCCTGCCCGCCAAAATTCTTGACCTCCTTGCCGTCTGCCACCTGTGTGCCGACGCCGGTTCTTGTGTAAAAACCCGGAATGCCAGCACCACCTGCACGCATCCTTTCGGCCAGCGTGCCTTGCGGGCAGAATTCGACCTCAAGCTCGCCGGCCAGATATTGCCGCTCGAACTCCTTGTTCTCGCCGACATAGGAAGAAATCATCTTTTTGATCTGACGCGTGCGGAGCAGCTTGCCCAGGCCCTCACCGTCTATCCCCGCATTGTTGGAGGCAACCGTCAGCCCGGTCACGCCGCTTTCGACAATGGCGTCGATGAGGCGCTCCGGAATTCCGCACAGGCCAAAACCTCCCGCAGAGATGTGCATGCCGTCAAACAACAGGCCATCCAGCGCTTTGCTCGCATCAGTAAATATTCTCTTCATCCGGCTGACCTTAACTTCGGCGATAGCCACCGGCCGCCTCATACATTGGGCTGGCCCTTGCCCATATGTGGCGCTTGAGACAGGCAGCATCAATATCGCGCATGTGGCAATACCAATGCCGCCCGCCTCTGACTATTGCATACCCAAAATACTTCAGAACTTTATCCCAAATTCCGCACCAAAGAACCTCGGCGGAGCATAGTTGACTTGGCCGGTATTGAACAGGCTGGCGAAGTTGAACTTCTGAAGCGGCTTAGTATTGTTGGTCAGGTTCTTGACATACAGCGATACGTGCCACCCATCGACAGATTCATAGGTGATGTTGTAGCCGAGATTGAAATAGGCGGGTAATTTGGTCGCAGGGTCGTTCAGCACGTCCACAAAGCGTGAACCCGTGTAGCTGAGAGTTGCCTGGTTGCTCAAACTTCCCTGGCCATCGAATATTTCCTTTTCGTAGCGCAGAGATCCGCTGCCCTGAAAATGCGGCGCGGAGCCAAGTTCGCGATCGGCCGTAACCGCAACCCCGGCGCCTACATTGGTGACGTCCTTCACCTTCGTATGGACGTAGCCCACGCCGAATGTCAGATCGAGACCTGCTGCCAGATTTGCCCAAGTATCGATTTCCGCGCCGTATACGATCGCGTCCTTGTTGATGACTTGGACGCCAAGCGTGCCGTTTATGACCGTGAAGGCCGTGGCCTGGAAATTCTTGTAGTCGTAGTAGAAGAAGCCGGGATTGATGCGGATCCTATGATCCGAGGACTGCCATTTCAATCCTACTTCGTAAGCATTATTTACCTCATTCTTGAATGGAATAGCGCCGAGATCGAAGGCGGAATAGTTAACAAGACCGTTGTTGAATCCTCCTGATTTGACGCCATGCTTGAACGACGCATAGATCAAGGAGTCCGGGGTGAGCTTATAATCGGCCACAATCTGGTAATTGACGAAACTCGTCTTGAACGTGTCGGTGAAATCAACCACCGGATCTCCAACCGGATCCGCCGGGCCAAGGATGTAATTGGCAATAAGGTTCCGCATTCCTGCCTGATCCAGCACAAGAATGCCGAATGTGTTGCCACCAATCGTAAATTGTCCCGTGTCGGGATGATTATGTGCATATAGTCCTTCGGTCTCGTGGAAATCCCGCTGCTCGTGATTCCAGCGAAGCCCGGCGGACAAGGTCAATTTGTCGGTGATGTCATAAGAGAGATTGCCAAAAACCGAGTAAGATTTGACCTTGGAGTCGTTCGGCGTGTACTGCACCAGACCGCCAGCCGTATCTCCGGGCTGAATGGTGGCATGCCCTTGGAACGTGCCGGTGCCGCTTATAATCGGCAATGTCCATTGATTTGCGTATTTCTGATGCAGGTAGAAGCCGCCGAATGTCAGCCGCGCCTGATCCAGGTCAACCGCCGCCCTGAGTTCCTGTGTCCAGTATTTCTGATCGTTTGTCTGGTAAGCGGCGCAGATAGTTCGAGGCGTGCCATCGCATTCCTCGAGGGTGAACTTATGCTGCTTCAGATAGCCGGTGACGGATGTCAATGTGATCCGATCGCTCGCCTCATAATTTACGGTCAAAAGGTGGTTTTGCACCTTGTTGCGGAAGTCGTTGATGCCATCGGAGAACACATGGGTACTGTCCTGACCCGCCTGCGAAGGGTTGTACCCAAAGCCGTCCGTTCCGTCCGGCTTGATGATCGTTTGGCCCGCGATCTGGAGCATGGGCTCAGAGCTGTCACCGCCGTTGCGCCCCTTGGAAAGGCCATATTGGTATTTGTAGATGACGCTCAGATTGTCGAGCGGATCCCAACGAACGATGGCGCGGGCGGCGAAGAAATCTCCCTCATGTGTGTCGTTGGCACCTTCGCCAGGACCGTCGAACAAGTTCTTCGTAGTCGGGCCGTTCTTCTCACGAATTACCGAAAAGCGGATCGCAAGGCGGTCCGGCACGATCGGGATATTGAGAACACCTGACATAGCCGTACTATCGTAATTTCCGACCGAAATCTTGGCCTTACCCTCCAACTTATAAGTCGGCTGGTTGGTGTGCATCACGACGGCACCTGCGGTCGAATTGCGACCGAACAGGGTGCCTTGGGGACCGCGAAGGACCTCCGCGGTCGCGATGTCATCGGTCTGAAAATCGACGGCCGAACTGGATAATATATAAAAATCGTCGACGTAGACCGTTGTAGGGGACTCGCTCCCCTCATTGAAGTCGGCCTGGCCAATTCCACGGACGTAGAAGAGGCTGGCATTGCCCTTGGAGCCCCATTGTTTCTTGAAGTCGACGTTGGGGATCAATTCAGCCAGGTCGCCCGCGGACTGAACCCCGAGATTCTCGAGCTGCTCGCCATTGAGGGCCATCACCGATGCCGCTACAGACTGAATCGATTCCGAGCGCCGATTAGCGGTGACGATAATATCGCTGGAAAACAAGGGTGTTTTGCCTGTTTGCTGCTCAGCGGGTTGCCCTGCCTCTTCCTGGGCGAACGACGCCGCGGGAAAAGCTGTTGTAGCCAATAGGAACATGACCATTTGTCGACTTGTGCGCATCTGCCTCTCCTGTTAATTTTACGTTATTGTCCTTATTCGAGGGATAATGTTCCTGCAGGTCCACGGAGTCTTGCTTCTGGGTGACCTTGAAATTGGTGCAGGGTGCCACATCATTAATTTGTGAGCGCCCATGCTCATTGTCGTCGCCAATGACACTCGCGGCGGAGTTCGGCGGGTATTTTTAATGCGATTTCGATCGGCCGATTGGCGGGGGGCACTTGTCGAAGAGGGGTTAACGGCACCAACCAGAACGCAACAGGACTTGTGATGACGGGAGTTGTTAGCGGCCGTTCGAATCCGGGCGCATCATGCAACGGACCGAGGGGGCCTGAAATTCAGACAGCAGAAGCGGACCGACGCTTCCGAACACTATCCGCGAATTCGTCAGTCCCGACCCCATTAAATGCTTCGATGCTACTCTGTCGTCGTTGGCGTCCACGAGGTCAGCAATCCGCCGTCGACGACATATGTGCTTCCTGTGCAGTAGCTCGATTCATCGCTGGCCAGAAAAAGCATGAGGTTGGCTATTTCGGAGGGGCGCGCGTAGCGGCGCATCGGGACGGAAGTGGCCCAGGCGTCCATTACGTCCTGTGGGGCTTGCTCGCCTTCCGCCAGCTGATCGTGGAGGCTGCCCATCATCCTCGTATCGGTTAACCCCGGATGGACCGTATTTACTCTTATATTAAATTGAGCGCCTTCAAGGGCTGCTCCTCGCATCATGCCCACAACGGCATGTTTACTTGCAGTATACCCACTGGTGTGCTGAATTGCCGACAATCCCTGGACGGAAGATGTCAGTACTATGCTCCCTCCGCCCCGCCGCTTCAAATGCGGGAAAGCTGCGCGCATTCCAAGCCATGGGCCGCGCATATTGACGGTTGTGACTTGATCAAACATTTCGACGGGATATTCCGTCAACGGCAGCAGATCGCCTAATACACCGGCATTCAATAGAACGACGTCGATCCCGCCGTAGCGGGTGATTGCTGCTTGCGTATACGCATCTACTTCCGCCTCCTTCGTAACGTCAGCTGCAAAATAACTAACCGCATTGGCGTCGAGGCCTTCGAGTGCAGCGGCAAGCGCGTCCTCGTGCTTATCGACAGCGAGTACCTTGGCTCCCTGCTCCACGAAGAGCCTGACAGCCGCCGAGCCGATGCCACCCGATGCCCCTGTGACGATGGCAATCTTTCCAAACAACCTGGCCATTTGCGATCCTCTCACTGTTGATGGTTTAAAGGGGTGATCCCCAACCGAGCGAAAAGCCGCATGTCATTTTCGTGTTGCGGATTTTCGGTCGTCAGGAGTTTGTCGCCGAAAAAGATTGAATTCGCTCCGGCGAGAAAGCACAAAGCTTGGGCTTCGTCGGCCATCTCTGCGCGTCCAGCCGAAAGCCGCACGGCCGATCGAGGCATCAGGATGCGCGCCACCGCGATGGTCCTGACGAAGTCGAAAGCGTCGATGCTGTCCGTATCGGACAGGGGCGTGCCCTCTACACGCACAAGTTGATTGATCGGCACGGACTCGGGATGGTCAGGCAGATTCGCCAGCGTCTGCAGCATTCCCGCTCGATCCGTCTGGCTTTCGCCCAGGCCGACGATGCCGCCGGAGCAAACATTGATTCCCGCCGAGCGCACATTTTCAATTGTGTTCAAGCGATCTTCAATTGTCCTTGTTGTAATAATATCACCGTAATGTTCCGGCGACGTATCAATATTGTGGTTATAATAGTCCAGGCCCGCCTGCTTCAGCTTGGCAGTTTGGCTCGGTGTTAGCATTCCCAGCGTGACGCAAGCTTCCATACCCTCTTGCTTGATGCCTCGAACCATGTCGCATACCTGCTCCAGGTCCCGATCCTTTGGGCTGCGCCAAGCGGCGCCCAAGCAGTATCGGCTGGCACCCGCTGCCTTAGCAGCCTTTGCCGCTTCAACGACGGCGGAGACCGCCATCAGTCTGCTCGCAGTCACATCCGTGTCATAGCGGGCTGCCTGTGGACAATAGCTGCAGTCCTCGGGACAACCGCCAGTCTTGATCGACAGCAACTGACTGAGCTGTACCTTGTTTGGGTCGTGATATTTTCGATGAATGCTCGATGCATGAAAGATGAGGTCGGCAAATGCGAGGTTGAACAATCCCTCGACTTCGGAACGCTCCCAGTCGTGACGAATCTCCGAAACCCCCGTCGCTTGGAGCTGTTGCACGAAGGCAGGCTTGGCAACCGCGATACTCATGTTGTCTCTTTCCGTTAGGTTTCGAAGGGAAAATGCACTGCGATTTCGACGTTTAGGCGTGCGCAGTTTTTGAATTGGTAACGTTCAGGGTGTGGCAGGTTCGTCGCTGGGGAACAGCTTGCCCAAGGCTGCCGTAAAATTCGGCGCAGTCATGTCGATCTGCAGAGCCGTAATCGATATAGACCCGGCCTTGATTGCGGCCAGGTCCGTTCCGGGAACGATCTCGCCGGGATCGTAGGAAACTTTGACCCAGTAATAGGGTATGTTGCGGCCGTCCTTGCCTGCCATTGGGCGGAACGTTCCGGGAAGTCTGCTACCCAGTCTCGTCAAGCGAATGCCATTGACATCGTCGGGCGGCAAATCCGGGAAGTTGACGTTGACGACGATGCCCTTTTCCCACGGACACTCGAGCAACTTACGCACAATCCCGGCCCCGTAGCGCTTGGCGGCATCGAGACAAGGCACCTGGCCAAGCGTCCGCACTTGGCTGAGCGCGATCGAGCGGATGCCGAGAATGGCGCTCTCCATCGCCGCACCGGTGGTGCCGGAATACGCCATATCATCTCCCAGATTTTCTCCATGATTGATCCCGGAGATGACAACCGTCGGCGGCGCATCCACCATCAATTCCCATACCGCCAGCAACACGCAATCCGCAGGCGTGCCTTTCACAGCGAATTTCTTCTCGCCCAACTGTCGAACTCTGAGCGGAACCGAAAGCGAGATCGCGTGGGACGCGCCCGACTTCTCCTCATCGGGCGCGACAATCCAGACGTCATCGGTAAATTCTCTGGCGATTTCAGCAAGTAACTCCAGGCCCTCCGAGTGAATGCCATCGTCATTCACGAGGAGAATCCGATGTTTCTCAACCTTATCAGAATAATCGGACACCGCTGTTCCCCTCACGTGCGAATTGTTTGTTAGAAGCTGCTAAAACGGGATTTCACACGCCCTGCCGATGCAACTCAACCTGCATTTGGCCGAAGCGCATCTGTACCGACGGTGCCTTGGTCAGCCGCATCAACTGCTGCACCTGATCCAGTTCCGACGAGGCCATTAGCGGGAACGAACGCCGGACCGGCCCCGCCTCCCTCATGCGATTGAGATCGGCTTCGGGCACGAGAGCACGGAGAATGAGTTCGTCGTCATCGTCGGTCCCGTGGCGCTTGCGCAGTTCCTCGATCGTCGGATGTTCCGGCGGATTAGCGAGAACCTGCTTCGCTCGCGCCGACGCCATGATCTTGTCGAGGACGTTCGGCTCGATCGGCGCGACCATTTCCCCGTAGAATCCGGCGGCATAGGCAATGACTTCGTCGGTCACGACCTCATAGCGCTTCCCCGAAACAATGTTCAGTACGGCTTGGATGCCGACGATCTGGCTGAACGGGGTCGCCATCCCGGGATAGCCAAGCTCTCGGCGCACCTCCGCAGTCTCCCTCAGCACGTCATCGAGACGGTCCGACATGCCGTGCTGCGCGAGATTGGCCTTGAATGTTCCGACCATCCCGCCCGGCACCTGGTGCTGAATGGCAAGAACGTCATATTCGTTGTTCTGATTGACGGGATAGCCGGCGGCTCTCCCAACCTTCTCGAAATGCTCGGCCACCGGAGCCAGCAGCGACAGATCGAGATCATGCGTGTGGCCGAGCATCGTCAAATTGTGCGCGAACATCTGCGTCGAAGGCACTGCAGGCCCATTCGCCAATGGCCGATTGGATGTGTGCAGAACGGTAACGCCCAGATCGACCGCATCGAGATAGGCCTTCCCCGATTGGCCGAGGATGTTGTTGGCGTGCATCTCGATCGGCTTGCCGCGCGCGACGGCGATGAGCGCAGGAACCAGGGTGCTCAGCCGTTCCTTCTCTAGCACACCGGCGGTGTCGTAGATGAGGATCGAATCGATATCCGGCGACGCTGCCAGCTTTTCGACCTTGTCTGCATAATAAGCATCCGTATGGACAGGCGAGAGCGTGAACATGAGCGCGCCGGCGCATGTCGAACCGGATTCCTTGGCGACCTTTGCCAGCCGAAGCATCTTGTCGATATTGAACAGCACGTCGTAGACCCAGAAACTGCGGCAGCCATGAACGCCGAGCTGCCGCATCCACGCGTCCATCAGCGCATCCGGCGTGACGCCGAAGCTTACGGCGGCGTTGGAACGCATGCCGGCGCGCTTGGGCGTGCGCGGCATCGCCTGAACAAGCAGGTCCATTCCTTCCCAAGGATTTTCGCGGCAGCTGCGGATCAGCACTTCGAACAGCGAGGATGCCGTCAGATCGATGACGGAATAGCCCGTCCGATCGATGAGAGGCGCAACGGGGAGAGCCATGCCTGCCTGCATCCGCATACCCCACAGAGCCTGCTGGCCATCCCGAATGGTCGTATCGAGGATGTCAATATGCGCCATTGTTCACTTTCCTTTGCTTGACAGATAAGATGGTAGGAGCACGCGCTCGGACCAGCGCGTGTCGATCACATTGTCGACGAAATTGGGATGCCCGACGATGGCGCGCAACAACTCCAGATTTGTCGAAATGCCTTCGATGACAAAGGCGTCGAGCGCAGCGCGCAATCGCGCCAATGCGTCGCCGCGATCCGCGCCGCGAACGATGAGCTTGCCGATCATGCTGTCGTAGAAAGGGGGGACAAGCACACCGGTCTTCATCGCGGTGTCGACCCGCACCCCTTCGCCCTGGGGCTCAAGCCATTGCGTGATACGCCCAGGCGACGGCATGAAGCCGTTCAGCGGATTTTCCGCGATAATCCGCACCTCGATCGCGTGACCGCGCGGCTTGATATCGGCCTGGGTCAGTTGCAGAGGTGCGCCGGATGCCACATCCAGTTGCAGCTGGATGAGATCAATGCCGCAGATTTCCTCGGAGACGGGATGCTCGACCTGGATACGAGCATTGACCTCCATGAAATAGAAACGCTCGTCGGCCTCATCGTAGAGAAACTCGACCGTGCCCGCGTTGCGGTATTTGATGGGCGACAACAGGTCGATGGCGGCCTGGTGCAGCCTCGACCGTACAGCATCGGACAGGATGGCCGCAGGGGCTTCCTCCACCATCTTTTGATAGCGTCGCTGTAACGAACAATCCCGTTCGCCGAAATGCAGGATGTTGCCGTTGCCGTCACCGACGACCTGAACCTCGACATGCCGCGCTCGCTGAACATAGCGTTCGAGATAGAGCGTGCCGTCGCCAAATGCTTCCTTGGCCTCATGCGACGCATTGTCGAAAGCCGCCTCGAGCTCGGCCGCAGAGTTGGCGACCACCATCCCTCTGCCGCCGCCGCCGGCGGATGCCTTGGTGATGACGGGATAACCTATCCCCTCGGCGATCTGCAGCGCGTCGGCAACCGTATCGACCTTTTCGCTTCCGGAGACCATCGAAACACCCGCCGCCTTGGCCAGCGCCCGCGCGGCAAGCTTGTCTCCTACCAATCGGATCGTTTCCGCCCTGGGGCCGACGAAGGTCAGTCCCGCCTTTTCGCACTGCTCGGCGAAGGATGCCCGTTCCGACAGAAAGCCGTAGCCCGGATGCACCGCATCGCATTGCGTCACGAGCGCCGTGTGGACGAGAAGATCGCCATTCAGATAAGACGCGCGCGCCGGGGCGGCACCGATGACGACGGTGCGGTCTGCCTCAATCGCTGCCTGACTGTCGCGATCTGCAGCGGACGCCGCGAGCACCGTTTCCACGCCCTTGGCCTTGGCGGCGCGCACGATGCGGAGGGCGATTTCCCCTCGGTTGGCGATCAGAAGGCGCCGAAGGGTCATTTGCTCGACGCCTCGATCACAAACAAAGGCTGTTCGAATTCAACGAGTTCGGCGTCGTTGACCAGGGCCTGCCGGACGATGCCGGCAACGCCTGCGGTGACCGGCGTGAACAGCTTCATGACTTCGATGAGGCAGATTTCCGTGTCCGCCTCGACATGCTGTCCGATTTCGACATACGGCGGCGTGCCTGGCTTCGGCGACTTGTAGAAAGTCCCGAGATTGGGAGCGCGCACGACAGCCATCCCTTCAGGGATATCGGCCGGGGCAGAAGCGGTCGCAGCGACAGGCGGTGCCGAAACGGTCGGCACAATCGCGGCGGGCTTTGCCTCCGCCGGAGTGGGCTGCGCTGCGCCGCCTCCAAACCCTCTACGCGCCGCGCCGTCTTTGCTGAGGTGCAACTCGAAATCGGTGGACTGCAGATGAAGTTCGCCCCAGTCGCTTCCGTCAAATAACTGGATCAATGACTGTACGTCTTCAGGACTTACCGTATTCATTTCGCCTATTCCTCAGTTGAATTCACAATTTTGATGATCAAAATATTTCGGCACCATGTTCGATCAGCGCGCAACCTCATGATCAGACACGCTCTTTTCTACGGAAGCGTTCTGCACCGCGGCGAGCAGCGACGGCAGGATCGGATCAGCGACAATGAATTCGAGGCCTGCTTCAATTGCGACCCGAACACCTTCATCGCTGGCGATAGCGCCTCCCACCGCGCCTTTGCTGGAACGGTGTTGGGCCAGAATGGACGACAGGTTGGCGGCATCCTCAGAGCCCGGTAGCTCGACGAGGTCGAGGATATCCTCGCTCGGCGCGTCCTTCGCGCGAATGACGCGGATCGGCGACAGAGGTTCGGCCCAGGCCGTCAGTTGCGCCAAGTCGCCATCGGACTGCTCATCAGGAATGAGCACCGCCAGCGATCCAAGGAAAATTTGCCCCGATTGACCGTCCACCGTGACGGTCTGGCCGGCCAGCGCATGCAAGCTATCCACACCGCATCCCACGATGCACGGCTTGCCGAGTGCGCGGCTGACCACGGCCGCGTGTGACGTGCTTCCCCCTTCTTCGGTCACGACCGCCGTAGAAGAGATCATGCCGTGAAGGTCGTGGGGACTGGTCGTGCGCCGCGCGAGGACGACAGCCACACCTTGATCGGAAAGCCGTTCGGCCTCATCGGCATCGGTGACGACGATGCCAATCCCCACGCCCGGACATGCACCTTCGCCGCCGGCCAGTTGCACCGCAGCGGCGCGCGCCTCGGGCGCAATCCGCGGGGCCATCAACTGGCGGATGCGATCTGGCGGAATCCGGCAGATCGCCGTCTTGATATCGATCAGCCCTTCGCGCGCCATACTGATCGCGGTGCGCACCGCCGCCTGTGGTGCCAGCTTGGCGTTCCGCGTCTGAAGCAGGAAAAGCTCGCCGCGCTCAACGGTGAATTCGATATCCTGAACTTCCTTTTCCGCATGTTCCAGCGTGCGTGCAGCGGCCAGAAGCTCGGCATATGCCGCCGGCGCTGCGTCAGACATCGCAGAGAGCGGTTCGGGCGTAAACGCCCCGGAAACGACGTCTTCGCCCTGCGCGCGGCGCAGATATTCGCCAAAGGGCTCGGCGTCGCCGGTGGAGGGATTTCGGCTGAAGAGCACGCCTGTTCCTGACCGGGCGTCGAGATTGCCGAAGACCATCGCCTGGACGGTTACGGCGGTGCCCAGCAGGTCCGATATTCCCTGATGCTGGCGATATCGCTTCGCGCGACGCGAGTTCCATGATTCAAACACGGCACCAACGGCGCCGAGCAGTTGCCCGTTCGCGTCGTTCGGCAGCTCGCTGCCCGTGGCCTTGCGAATTTCTTCACGCCAATGGTCCGCGCCCTGGCCGTTGTCGAAGCCATCGACGTCAGCCTTGAGCACCACATTGCCGTAAAGTTGCGCAAAGCGGCGATGGGTGTCCCGGGCGAAAGCGGTGTCGCCGCTTTCCGTGGCCAATGCCAGCTCGGTCTGGTCGGTAATCCCGACGTTCAAGACCGTATCCATCATGCCGGGCATCGATATCGCCGCCCCCGACCGCACCGACACCAGCAGTGGCTGCGGCCCCGTACCGAAGGACCGGCGGGTCAGGCGTTCAAGCCACGCGATCCCATCCGCCAGTTCTTGCAAAAGTCCGTGGGGAAAGGCGCCGGTCGTGAGATAGGCCGCATGCGCTTCGGTCGTCACCACAAAGGCTGGCGGAACCCTGAGACCAAGCGATTGAATATGGGCAATCGAATGAGCCTTGCCGCCGATCAGTTGGCGGCTGGGCTTCTCGGATCCATCGAGTAATTTTATCCAGCGCATCGTTGGAGACATGTCATCGACCTCATTCCTGGCGCGCGTGGCCAAGCATGCACAGCAGATCCTCGTGCAGCTCGAACCACAACGTGTGATAGCTCTCGATCTTGGCGTCGCTGACCCACTCGATGGCGCCGTCCTCGGCGCGTTCAAGCGCGATCTGCAGCTTTTCGCGATAGACCCGCATGCGCGGCAGGAGCCCGGCGAGCGCCGCCAGAATGCGATCGGCGCGTTCGTGCAGATTACCGAGACGGTCTATTATCTTGTCGTCATAGTCCCTGTCCGCGTGATCATTCGTGATCGTCTTCCCGCCGACGTCACGAACCTGCCATGCCGTGATAAGCGCCTTCAGTTCGACATTTATGGTCTCGAACTTTTCATATGCGCTAACGAATTGATCATTCGACCGAAGGTCTGAATAAAATCTCGAATATTCATTCAGCAGCAGCAGCTTTCCGACTGCGGAAATCGCATATTTGTCCTGTACCATCGCGACGATGTTGTCTTTAACGGCACTCTCTAGGAAGGATGAGACATCGCGTTCCGGAACATCGATAATGTCGGCAATAACAGCGGCATTGGCGTATTTTTTTATGGCCAGGCCATGCAGGACGAGATGCTGTGCTCTTTTCATGGCACCATCTCCGTTCCGGTATTTTCGTCGCGGATATTGTCGATGTCGTCGCGGCGGAGCCCGGCGCCGCGGTCTCGAAGCTGACGAGAGCTCGCCTGTTCGATACGATACAATTCGTCCGCCAAAGGGCTTTCGTAATTATATTTGACCCAGGCGTCATCGAGATACCGAAAACGCTCGGAGTACAGGGCCGGCGTGAAAGCACGCGTTCGGCGGTTGAGTTCGTCCAATCCCAACACGCCCTGGGTCGTGCGATACCGATCCACCTTTTCCGGGAGGTAGGTTATTCCCGCGCCCAGCACATCGCCGACCGACGGTACAAATTCGCCATCGGCCAGTGTCGAATAAGGTATCGGCGAATAGCTGCGCTTCGGCAGGTCGGTGTGGCACATCATCGTATATTCGCTGCACTGCTGGCTCGCGAGGGTCAGCGGCACGAACAATGCACCAAGCAACATGTTGCCATATTCGTCGTTGAGCAGGACGCGAAAGCGGTCCGCCCGCTCGTCGATCTCCATCCAGTCGCTATTGTCGTAGCAGCCGGCGACGTGCGCAAAATCCTTGATGATAGAGTAATAGGTGAGCGCGCCGGCATCGAGCAGTTGATCCCGCGAATAACCCGCAAACCTCTCCCAAAGATTCTTCGTCGCCTCCTTGAATATCTCGGCATAGCTTTCGAAGGTTTCGATCAGCTCGGATCGGCTGCCCATGCCGACGGGAATCTGCGTTTCGCTCAACTCGTCAGACGTGTAGAGACCCACGCCGCAAATATTTTCCGCCTTATACTCCGGCCGGGATTCGAAGCTGCCCCAGTCGTCGACCATATAAAAATGTGTGTCTTTGACGGCGGTCGTGATCGTCAGCCGGGCATGGGGAACATTCTTCGCGACGCCATCCAACCAGGGCAGATCGCCTTCGGCCAGGTCGAAGAAATCCCTGACCAGCAGCTCTCGCCCATTGCCCAGATTATAAGGGCCATGGTTGGTCATGCAGACGCGGCTCTCGCACGCCACCAGCACCGCATATTGCGAAATGGCGGCCATGAACCTGTCGGCAGCGGTGTGAAGCGGATCGCCCTCTTCACAAAGATACATGTCCGCGTGATAAACTTGCACGCGCCTCTCGGGCAGGATCTGGGATCGGTGTCCCCCCTCCTTGTTCGTCAGATGGCCGGTCTCTCTGCGCCACGCCAGCTGATAGCGGCGCCAGAATTCCAGCACAAAGGCGACGTCCTCGGCAGCGTCCTGTGGCCGTATCAACCCCATGTCGATGAGCATCTCGCGGCCAAGCAAATAGAAGTTGATCATGCACCAGTTGGTGCCCATCGACTGGATCTTGGACGTCGAATTGCGCACTCGATCGGCGAGATCCTCGGGCGCCATGATCGCGCCTATTTTGCGCAGGAGCGACGGATATCGATAGAAGGCGTTCAGATATCCCAGCATGATATAGGCCGACACCGGGAAGAATTTGGATTCTTGCACCGTTCTGGTCACGCCAAGAAAATAGGTCTCCTCGCCTGCGGATCTAATGAGATTATTCGTCTCCAGCAATTTCGTATAAGTGAGGTTATTGCTCTCCACTTATTCTCTCCAGATTTTATAATTTGAGGCGCGAGAAGCCGGCCCGTATCAATTTGCGGGAAGCTTCCACACCCGCACGGACATATCCTCGCCACGCTGATATGCTTCCGCGGTCTTTGCTCGGCCGGAGACTTCCAGTTCGACGCGATCGCCGCCTCGGATGCCGCTGACGCGAGCGTTCATGAGGCAGGGAATGCCATATTCCCGGGTCAGGATTCCCAGATGAGACCTGACCGTTCCGCCAGCACAGATAACGCCGTGGAAGTGCTCGAGTATAGGTGCGGTGAGCGTTCCACCGCTATCGTCGATGATGGCGATTGTTCCCTCCGGCACGCCTTCGGTGAGCCCGATCATTACATCCTGAATGGAGCGATAATAACGAGCGGTCCCGATGGTGTTGGCAGGAAACTCTACGACATTGTCGCCCTGACCACGCCGCTGCCGCCCGGTGGAGTCGACCGGCTCGACCATTGCTTCGTCATGCTCAAATGTGAAGTCGGGAGAGGCGCCGTCAGCTTCGTTCATGGGAGCATATGCGCCGGGGCGCTCAACCGCCGAAATTAAGGCAGAGCCCGTATATCGATAACCGCCATCGACAACCTTGCGCTCGATCTCATTCAGATCGGCGGCAGAAACGAGAGCGTAGCTTTTGTCGAATACGAATTCTTGCCAGCTTACGCCTGTTTGATCCAGCCGCCGCCTTACAAGGTCCTTGATCGCACCATGTAAAATCGCGACCACGCTTGGTGGACTAGCCGCATCTTCATATTTATCTACATCCGTATATAGATTTGCCATACCTATTCCATTCAAACCTTAGAGCAAGGCCGACGCCTATCTACCCCTGGCAATCGCAAGGCAGAAGAATGCAAATATCATACCAATAATGGGAAGCCATAGTATTTTTAATACTATGAATTTCCCTACGAGTACCATGATTACCTAGTTATTGCTCTTTCGTGCCATGGACTCAGGAATAGTATCCAAACTCAGCAGAGTCTTGGCTGCTAGTGACATGACAATGGGTGGAGACGGACGTATCGGTCACGCCCGATCACAACAGGGTGTCGGAACGCCGACTGCCAAGCCTTGCAAAATGCGGCGTTCAGCGCGGATCTTCATGATCCATCAAAGTTTAATCCGTCACGAAATCAAATTTGATTTCAGCATGCATTGCGTGGTAGATCATGGACATAGCGGCTGGCTGCAGGTGAGTGCGACCGTCATCGGCGCATGCGGATGGCATTACTGCTCACCATGCCCTCGTCGCGAATCTTAACGCGAATGACGCCAAAAATCAACAGCGGATAGGCTGGATTGAGCGGGCACTGCAGCGAGGCGGCAACGTCATTCAGAACAGCGTCAGTCACTGTCAATATCAGAGTGGGTAAGACATCAATGCCATACAGGTCGCGCAGATGTCCGGCGATCTCGCGCACGCGGTCATCGAGATGATCATGTCATCGAACCCTTGGAACCGCCGCTGGTGCTTGGCAATCAGCTACGGAGCGAAGCTCGCCTGCCGGTCATGCGCACATCGATGTCAAACTTGGCGGTGTCGGCCATCACCATCTTGCAACCGTAGCAATTGTGGCTGCATCCGGCCTGATCATCACCGCCCAGATGACAATCCATCTCGGCATTGAGCGCGCGTTCGGCCAGGCCCTTCTTCAGTTTATTCAGCAGTCCGCCCCGATCCAGCGCGGGCGACGACCGCATATCACAGGCGTGAGTTAATGTCCTGACCCAATTCTGCCAAAATGTCCCGATCGATGGCCTCGATGTTCCTGCAACCCGTCAACGCCATCGCTACGGCAATTTCTGCGGCGATGATCTTGAGCATATGAGTCACCCCGGCCTCACCGCGGGCACCAAGCGCATAAGCCCATGCCCGGCCAAGCAGCACGCCTTGCGCACCGAGCGCCAACATCCGCACGACGTCCAGCCCCGACCGCACGCCGCCATCGACAAGCACGGTGGCTTTATCTCCAACGGCGTCCACAATGGGCGGCAACGCCTTTACCGACGACAGCACGCCGTCGAGCTGTCGCCCGCCGTGGTTCGACACGACTATGCCATCAACCCCTTCCGCGACAGCAGACCGGGCGTCTTCGGGATCAAGAATACCCTTGACAATCAACGGTCCGCCCCACTCTCCTCGGACAAAGTCGATATCCTTCCACGTGACTCCAGGGTCGAAATTGTCACGCATCCAGGCGAAGAAATCATCCATTCCGCTGTTGTTGCCGAGGATCGGCGCGACGTTGCCAAGCTGATGGGGTCGGCCATTGATCCCGACATCCCATGCCCAGCCGGGCCGACAAACCGATTGCGCCACCCGGCGCAGGTTGCCGCGCAATCCTGGTGCACCTGCCAGACCCGACCGGTAATCACGGTACCGCGATCCCGGCACCGGCATGTCGGCGGTCAGCACCAACGCCGAACAGCCAAGGCGCCTGGCGCTGCCAAGGAGATCCCGCATGAAGGCGCGATCGCGAATCATGTACAGCTGGAACCAGAACGGTTTGGCCGTGCTCCTGGCAACTTCATCCAGCGAGCAGGCAGAAACCGTTGAGAGGCAAAAGGGAACACCGGCCACCGCAGCCGCTCGCGCGGCCTGCACTTCGCCTCTGCGTGCGTTCATCCCGGCCAGGCCGATGGGGGCCAGCGCGACCGGCATGCTCAACGATTGTCCGAACAGTTCGACCGAGAGATCGAGACTGGACACGTCCGTCAGCACGCGCTGGCGCAGCGCCACCCTTTCAAGATCCGCCATGTTGCGCCCGAGCGTGGTTTCCGCATACGATCCGCCATCGATATACTCGAACAGGAAATGCGGCAGCCGCTTTTTGGCAAGTTGGCGATAATCGGTAACCGACACCGGGTTCATGTCAATGGGCCCTCATACTGGATTGTCAGCCCCGACCGCGATCCGAAACATCGAAGATCGAGCGTCGGACATTTATTGGCGGACAAGTTCCGTCACGAACGGAGATCTTTCCCCGGCGCAATAGTTTTCGGAATAGATTACCAACTGTCCAATCGCATCGAGGTAGAAGCGCTGCATTGTCAGGACGGCGACCTTGCCGTCCAGTTGGAGCATTTCCTTCACGCGCCCCTCGCCGATCGTCGCGCCCATGACCTGTCGGAGCTTAACCACCTGCCGGCCAGAAGCCTTCTCTACGGTCCGCACCAGCGATCCGCTGCCAATATCGGCCACCACTATATGATGGGCGAGGCTGGCTGCCATGAACCCGCGCATGTACACCTGCGGCTTGTGATCCAGACGGTACAGACGCTCGGTCATCAACAACGGGGTGTCGGTCGAGGCCTCACAGGCTACCATGGCGGAGGGGTAATCGCCGGCCCGGATCACACCAACCGACAGGACCTCCGGATGCCGCTTGAGATGTTCGCCGATCAGTTCCTCGATCGACCGGGCCGACCAGCGCCCGTCGCTCGGTTCGCGCCCCGTCACGAACGTTCCGCGCCCGGAATGACGCTCGATCAGGCCTTCATCGACTAGCATCTGCAAGGCTGCCCGCATCGAATACCGTGAAACCTGAAACTCGGCCATCAGCTCTTGCTCGGTCGGGATGACGTCATCGTATGCGCGCGCGACAATACGTTCCCGAAGGGCGGCAGCAATCACACTTGCAGTTGATTGTGTCCTCGCTAGCTGCATTTCAAAGTTCCCAGATTTCCCCAAGCAACGCTCTAAGCCATCGGTCGTCGCGCCACAAACGCCGCGTGCGAAGACCAACGGTTCCACCAAGGGTGGTTTATCCCGCAGGCACCGCTCAAGCTACGGGGAAACATCCTTGCCGGCTACCGCAGTTCGACCCATTTCCTCATGCGCATGCCCGCGATGCAACGCTCCGGCGGATTCCAGCCATTGTGAACCCGCCGAAGGTGAAGATGCGCCGATGCCCCGGGTTCGCTCAAAGCCAGTTCGGAGCGACCTGCGTCGCCCACAGTTCGAGGCTTTTCATCTGGACATAGTTGGGAACCGGACCCGAATACTGAAGGGCAACCAGATACTCCGGGCTGATGTTCTTTTTGGTCAATGCCTCGATCCTGCGATTGATCTCGTCCGGTGTGCCGACCAGTTCGAACCCGGATTCTAGCATGTAGTTATAGTCGCAAGTGAGCGGCGCGGGATTGGTGTCGCCCTTCTTGCGGAATCCGTTGTTGAAGCCGGCCGGCGCGAACCACGCCGGCCAGATGAAGCCCGAGCCCATCGCGCCGTAGCGGCGCGCTTCCGCCCCGTCGTCGGACACCAGCATGTGACGCATGACGCCGACATTCTGGCCCATCTTGTAATCCCGGCCCATCTTGGCGGTCTCGTCCCGGTAGACCGTGAACAGGTCTTCCAGGATTTCGTCGTCGGTCGACAGCGCGATGGGAATGAGATTCTCTCGCGCCGCAAAGGTGAACGTTTCGGGGCTGAACGAGAACGGTTGGAAGATCGGCGGGAAAGGCTTCTGGTAAGGCTGCGGGGCAATGCCCACTTCGGTAATGTAGCCGTCTTCGGTCTGGCCCCGGCCATAGAGGCCTACCGCCTCGTGCGGAAACTTGAGATCAGGCGTCGGAATTTTCCAGTGTTTGCCCTGATGGGAAAAGGTGGAACTGGTCCACGCCTTCTTGATTACCTCATAGTTCTCGTAAAACAGCTCCCGGTTTCTCGTATCGTTGTCCGACTGGTCGGACTCTGTCCCGCGCACTCCGTAATGCTGGCCAATGACGTCCGCCCAGCGCCGCTGGTAGCCGCGGGCCATGCCGAAGAAGGTCCGCCCACGAAGCATGTGATCAAGCATCGCCATGTCTTCGGCAACCCGGATGGGGTTGTTCAACGGGATCACGTTGGCCAGCTGCCCCATGCGGATATTTTTGGTTTGCATGCCGAAATAAAGGTCCAGCATGATCGGGTTGTTGGACACTTCCATACCCTCGATATGGAAGTGGTGCTCGGTGAAAGCGGCACCCCAAAACCCCAGGTCATCCGCAAGGCCGATTTCCCGGCTCAACGCCCACAGCATGTTTTGATAGTTCTGTGTGTTCTGCCCCGCCATGCCACGCATGACTTGTTCTGCGGTGCCGACGCCCGGGAGGTACAGCAAGATAGTCTTCATGATTTCTCTCCGAAAATAGATTATTGCACGATGCGAGACTTGATAGTGGACAAGGTAACGGGGTCACTGGCGGCGAGGCCCCCCGCGATACGGCGGGTTTCCTCCTGAAGCGCATCGTCGGTCACGATAGCGGTCAAAAGGCCCAGACCGTCCAGATCGCCAGCGGTGAACCGCGATGCCCGCAGCAGGATGTTGCGCGCCGCCATGCCACCCGCTTTCATTGCGACAACCCGGGCCGCCGTGGGGCTCACCGCGCGACCAAGCCCAACCTCGGGAAACCAGAATCGGGCACTGGCAGCCGCGAGGCAGAAGTCGCATGCCAGCGCCAGCAGCCACCCTCCACCGATCGCCGACCCATTTACTGCGGCAATACTGATGAGGCGCGGAGAAAACAGCAATTCGGCAACCTCGCCGACAAGCGAGCCGATCACCTCGCCCTGAGGAGCAAAAATGCGTGCGATCTCGCCCTTGTCCGTCATGCCCTTTATGGCACTGATGTCGGCCCCGGCACAAAACGCCCTTCCGGAACCAGTCAATACCACGACGCGCGGCTGCGACTGGCCGATCAGGCCTTCCAGCAGTCGCTTGAGCGCACCAAGCAGTGGTTCATCCAAGGCATTGCTTCGGTCCGGACGAACCAATGTGATCGTCACGATGCCGCCGGCGTCTTCGACTGTAAATCCCGGGTCTGTCCTGTCCATGTGGAGCCTGCCTATCCGAGCTTCGGTTCAATGCTCGACCTGGTTCGATCCGGGTCATCCTGCGAAATGTTCTCGGCAAACAGCGTTGCCTGATCGGCCTCGCTCAAGCCCAACTCGCCCAGCACTTGCGCGCTGTGCTGCCCTTTGCGCGGGGCGGGTCGCAGCTTTGCTTCAGCGGCGCTGCCGTCGCCGATCGGAACGTCGATATGGATGAAGCACGATCCCAGGTCGTCAATCACAGGCTTGAAAAAATTGACGGAATTGAGGTGAGGATCGTCGATCAAGTCATCGATCGAGTTCATGCGGCCGGCCGGTACATCGACCTTGTCGAAGACCGCGAGCCAGTCTCCGGTCGATCGTTCTAGCAAGGCATCTGAAAGGATCCGGTAAAGCGACTGCACATTTTCGATCCGCCGCTCGAACGAGCAATAAAGCTGGTCTGCGATCAATTCCTCGCGGCAGATGGCAATGAACAGCCGCTGCCAGTGCAGGTCTGTATAGGGCAGCACGCAGATGTATCCGTCCGCCGTTTGGTACGGCCGCCGGTTCAGGTCCACCGGGCGCGGGCTTACCGACTGCCCGAGCGGCGGGTCGAAACTGCGGTAGAACATGTGCTCAACCAGAACGAAATGGGCCATGGATTCGAACATCGGAATCTCGATAGCGGCGCCGCGCCCGATATTGCGCTGTTCGAACAGAGCCATCATGATCGCGTTCAATCCGTAAAGACTGACGATCCGGTCGGCGATCGCCAAAGGCGCATACCGCGGCTCCGCACCGCTGCCGCGTTGCATCAGATCGGGAATTCCCACCAGCCCCTGGATGACATCGTCGTACGCCGGACGGTCGCTGTACGGCCCATCGTGGCCGAACCCCGCAAAGCCGCAATAGACGAGCTTTGGATTGATGGCCTGCAGCGCCTCATAGCCCAGTCCCAGCCTGTCCATCGCAGCGCGGCGCATGTTGTATACGACGACGTCGGCATCCTTGACCAGGTCGAGGAGGATCGCCTTGCCCCGTTTGGACTTCAGGTCGAGGACAATGCTGCGCTTGTTGCGGTTGATGTGCTGGAAGACCGGAGCCATGCCATGCCCGGGGGAGCGTCCGACGTTGCGCGTGATATCGCCGCCCGGTGCCTCGACCTTGATAACGTCCGCCCCCTTGTCGGCGAGGAACATCGTCGCAAACGGCCCCATGAGGACCGACGACAGGTCGATAATGCGGACCCCTGCCAATGGCCCCTTTCGCCGGTCGCCGATTTCTTCATTCTGTTGCAAAAGGAGGTTTACCTTGTTCGCTGAAGCTCGGGAGTTGGCTGCCGGTTACGGTCAGCCAGAAACATTGCCGGTGCGGATGAACCAGTTCGGTTTTCGGTTCTCCGGACCGGCCTTCATTTGTTTTTCTAGAAGCTGTACCGAAGTTCGGCACCGAAACTACGGGGCAAGCCTTTGTAGATCACCTGGAAAAATCCCAGCAAAGGAACCGCTTCTGTGTTGTAGTGAGTGTTGGTCAGATTGCGCGCCCACAGCGCGATCTGGATATTGTCGGATTCGAGGCCGATCCGCGCATCAACCAAGTCGATCGGGTTCCTGCGCGTACCCGGCGTGTTTTGGACGTCGTACCAGATCGGTCCATACCGGGTGTAATCGATGCGCGGCAGAAGCTGCCACCGGTCCGATAGCCGGAAGGTTCCCTGTGCACCAAGATTGATGTTGTACTTGGTCGAAAGCGGAGCCCTGTTGCCTTCGAACGCGGGGTTCGCCGCAAATTTCTCGACCTTCGCATCCAGATATCCGGCTCCGCCGTAAACCTGCAGGCTGTCAGTCAGCTGCGCCCTGAAATCGCCTTCAATTCCCTTGATCCGGATCTTGTCGATCGTCGAGATCGCCTGGATTCCTCCGCTCGGGAAGAATTCAAACTGTTGGGAATTTTTGATATCAGTCTGGAAGATCGAACCGTTTATGGACAGACTGCGATTGAAGAACTGGGACTTGAATCCCGCCTCGATACTCTTCGACGTTTCCGGCCCGAACACGTCGCGCACGAACACCGAGCTTGCCGGCAGCCCGATCGAAGCGGCGCCGTTGATCAGGACCTGCCTCGTCCCGATCGGATTGACCCCGCCGCTCTTGAAACCCTCGCCGTAGGTAACATAGACCGATCCCAGCGACGGAACCTTGTACGTCAGCGACGCCTTAGGCTGGAATTTGCTGAACTTGGTTGATGCCACGCACTGGCTTGCCGGAATGCTCAACACTGCGACGCACTGGTTCAGGCTAACACCGGTTACCGGGCTCGGAACATCGGGTTCGACTTCCCGCCTGCGCCGCCGTTCGGTATCGTAACGGCCCGCAATATCGACGGTCAGCTGGGGAAGCAGGTCGAACTGGATGTTTGCGAACGGCGCAAAATTCTCCGTGCGCTGCTCTGAGTTACTCGCCGTCATCGTGGGATTGGAGGTCCCCGCCCCATTGATGGCAAAACCAGGCAGGATTGCGCCTGCAAGATCCTGCCCATTGATGTTGCGATTGCTGCTGTTTGCCCGCAGGTAATAGGCGCCTACCATCCAGCGGATGCGGCTATCGGACTTCGACGAGAACCTCGCTTCCTGCGTGAAAGCGCTGTTCTTCAACCCATATTTCTGCGTGAACGCACCCGGCGCTCCGGTATCCGGGATGTAGGGGATGCCATCTCCACCATAAACGTCGTTGAGTTTCGAATAGGCTGTGACCGACGTGAACGTTCCAATCGACGTTTCGTAATCGACCTTGAGCGAGGCACTTGCGCGTTTCTGGACGTTACGGCTGATCACATTCGAAACGTAAGGCAGATCGGTCTGGTTCGTGTCGAGCACCGGTACCGGGACACCACCGATTGGCAGGCCGACAAGCTGGGTGTTGTAGTTCAGCGCACCGCCTTCCGAATGCGTACCGCTGACGCGGAAATCGAAGCTCAGGTTATCGACCGGCCGCCAGTCGAGCCGCAACTGCCCGGTCTTAACCGTGCGGCGCTGCACGTTCTCGCCCGAGGTGATGCTCTGGTACGGCCCGTCGGTATCCCTGAGCGCCGCTGCAACGCGAAAGCTCAAGGTATCGGTCAGCGGACCGCCCAGCGCACCGACAATGCGCGCCGAATTCCAGCTGCCATATTCGGCAACAACCGAACCGTTCAGCTGATCGCTTGGCGGCCTGGTCGCGATCACGATGGCGCCGGCGGCGGCGTTGCGCCCATAAAGCGCGCTTTGCGGCCCCTTCAGAACTTCAATCTGCGAGATATCGACCAGGTCCGCGTTGAACTCCTGCTGCACGCTGAGCTGGACCCCGTCGATGATGACGGCGACGTTGGCGTCGGAGTTGCGGACTGCGGTCTGGCCGCGAATGTTGATGAAGCTGTCGCCGGCACTGTTGCCGCCTTCGATAAAACTGACGTTTGGTGTCAGTTTCAGGAAATCAGCCGGACGGTTGATCCCCGCGCGGCTGATTTCAGCCTCGGTAAAGACCGATACGGCGACTGGCGCATTGATGAATTTCTCCGAGCGTCGCTGACCCGTGACCACGATGTCCTCGATGCCACCAGTGGTCCGCGCGTCGGCGGCCCGGTCGGCTGACGGGCTGGCCGTCGGCGATGCGGCATCGCTTGCCGACTGGGCGCTGGCGCTGCTCACCCCGCAAATGCTTGCGACTGCGATCGCAAGTGCGGACGCACATGCGGATAGCTGCTGACTGACCATTATTCCCCTCCATGATTTTTTACGTTGTCGTTTATGTGTCGTTGAGCACGCTGTGAAAAAACAGACACGGCAACGCTTGCCACTGCCTATGTCGCGTTATAATGTCCGAACGTTCGGATATGTCAAGCGCGTTTCCGGCTTTTACTCGGGAGAAAGTACGTGATCAGGACAGAACATCTCTTGACCCTCAGCCTCACCATTGGGAGCACGTACCTGCTTGGTGCGGTCAACGGTGGAAACAGGCGTATTGTGTCGGTGCCGGACGGCAGCTTCGAAGGCACCCGGCTGAACGGAATAGTCGAACCTGGCGGAGTGGACTGGGTGCTGGACAAGCCGGACGGCAGCTTAAACATCGACGTCAGGCTCGTATTGCGAACCGACGACTCAGAGCTGATCGCGCTGAGGTATACGGGCATCCGCCATGGCCCACCTGAAGTGCTGGAACGCGTCGCCCGCGGTGAACCGGTCGATCCCGCCGACTATTACTTCAGGATATCCCCGCAGTTCGAAACTGGATCGACACGCTACGCATGGCTCAACAACATCGTCGCTGTTGGCCGTGGATGCCGCCGCCCCGCCGGACCCACCTACGAAATCTTCGAGGTGCTTTAGAACTGGCCATTGACGATATACGAACGTTCGGACATTAATCTGTCAGATAGGCAGAAAGCCGCCGCTGCAAATCGTAATGCCGTACACCGGCCCACGCGATCGGCGCTAGAATCCGGGAGAGAATTCGATGGCCAGCAAGGAATCCGCGGACCTGCTCAACCTCTACCAAGGGATAACCCGCCATCTGGCCGAGCATCCTGATGCTTCGCTCGAGGATTTTCGCCGCCTGCTGGAGCATGTCGGCGATGTCGGCGCAGAACCCGGCGCGACCGATTATCTCGAGGTCGATGCAGGTGGCGTTGCCTGCCTATGGGCCATCCCCCGCGGTTCCTGCGAAGATACCGTACTGATCGGGGTGCACGGCGGCGGCTATGCGACCGGGTCCCGCTACAGCCACCGAAAGCTGTACGCTCACCTCGCCAAGGCGATGGGTTGCCGCGCTTTGATCGTCGATTATCGCCGCGCTCCGGAAAATCCCCATCCCGGTCCCTTGGACGACGTGGTTTGCGCCTACCGCTGGCTGCTACGCCAGGGCATCGGTGCAGACCGCATCGTCATCGCTGGCGATTCGGCCGGCGGGGCCTTGACCATCGCGGCACCCCTGCGCGGTGCCGAGCAGGGCCTGCCGTCGCCCCGCGCGCTGATCGCCATGTCACCGTGGGTTGATATGGAAGCAAAGGGCGCGACAATCGAAAGCAACGCAGCCAAGGACGCACTGGTATCGCGTGGGCTGCTTGACGGCGTGATTGCCGGCTTCCTCGGTCCCGATGGAGACCCCCGCGATCCCTTGGCCAATGTCCTCTACGCAGACCTTTCGGCTCTACCCCCGCTCTACGTCCAGGCGAGCGCCGATGAAGCGCTGCTCGCTGACAGCGAGCGCGTTGTCGACCGCGCCCGCGCCGCCGGGGTCGATGTCACATTCGAAACAGTCCCCCGGATGCAGCACATCTTCCAGTTCATGGCGGGCAACGCGCCGGAGGCGGACGCAGCGATCCGAAATCTTGCCGACTGGGCCCTCCAGAAGCTTGGCGATGAAGCAGTAGAGGCCTCCAAGTGACCGGCCTGCTATCCCGCCACGAGGCCGCTCAGCGCCAATTGCCCGAAGCATACAGCGTTGCGGGTGCCAGCAAGTCGACCAGTCCGCAAGGAGGTACGTTCGAGCATATCAATCCGTCAACCGGCCGGGTCCAGGCGGGCATTGCGATGGTTGGCGCCGATTTCGTGGATCAGGCGGTTGGCGAAGCCCGGCGTGCCTGTGCCGCGTGGCGAGCAATGCCCGGCGCACGGCGGCGGCAGATCCTGGAAAGGCTGGCACAGCTCGTTGTCGAGCATGGCGACGAACTTTCGGTACTTGCGACGCTGGAAGCCGGGATCACCCACACTTACGGCCGCGCCAGCTTCGTTCCGGCCGCCTACGCCTGGATCAACTACTATGCCGGCTGGGCCGACCGGCTCGAAGGGCTGGTGACGTCGTCCAACCCCGCCGAGCCGTTCATCTATACCGTTCCCGAACCGGTGGGCGTCGTCGCGATCATAATTTCATGGAACGCACCGCTGCTGTCGCTGGCCATGAAGGTGGCACCCGCGCTTGCCGCCGGAAACACCGTGGTGCTCAAGCCCGCCGAGATGACCCCGTTCACGGCCGTGCGGTTTTTCGAGTTGGCCAAGCAGGCTGGTCTGCCCGACGGAGTGCTCAACATCGTTCTCGGCCAGGCCGATGCGGGCGCGGCGCTGATCGGTCACGAGGACGTGGACAAGATCAGCTTCACCGGCGGGCTCCAAACCGCCCAGCGCATCATGGCGGGCGCGGCACAGCCGCTGACCCCGGTGCTGTTCGAACTCGGCGGGAAAGGCGCGAACATCCTGTTCGAGGATGCCGACCTTGCCCAGGCGGTCCCGTTTTCGGCATCCCGGGCGATGGTCCTTGCCGGACAGGGATGCGTCCTTCCCACCAGGATGCTGGTCCACGCCAGCATCTACGATGAAGTCGTGGCAGGCGTGGTGAAAAACGTGGCGGACATCCGGATCGGCGACCCGCTGGAAGCAGGCACCTTTACCGGACCGGTCATCAGCGCTTCGGCATGCGATCGCATATCTGGAATGATTGATCAGGCGAAGCAGCAAGGCAGCGGGGAGCTTGTTGCTGGCGGGAACCGGTGCAACGGCGATCTGGGAGACGGCTTTTTCATCGAACCGACTGTGTTTGCGAACGTCGATCCCGAAAGCGATCTCGGCCAGAAGGAGCTGTTCGGACCAGTTCTATCCATCACGCCGTTCTCCAGTGAAGATGAAGCCGTCCATATTGCCAATGGCACACAGTACGGCCTCAGCAGCTATGTCCATACCCACGACTTGCGCCGTGCGCGGCGCATGGCCGACCAGCTGCGATCGGGCACGGTTTCGATCAACGCCGCACCCAGTCACCACTACAGCGCCCCGTTTGGCGGCATTGGCAAGAGTGGCTTCGGTCGCGAAGGCGGAAAGGCCGGAATCGAGGAATTCATCAACATGAAAACCATCCTGATCAGCTGACTCGAGAACACCGGCCGCCGGCCACATCCGGCGGCCCACCAGCCTCATTCCGACGCGATTGAGCCGATACCGTTTTAAATGGAGAGATTAATGGTCGAGAGGCGGAAAATGGTGGTGGGAATCGGCGGGACCCTCCGCCCGAATTCGTCCACCGAAAAGGCGGTACGCGCGGTTCTTGAGGCGGCATCTGTCAACGGCGCGGAAGTCCGGATGTTTGCCGGCTTGGACATAGACTTTCCCATGTACTCGCCGTCGTCGGGCGCACAGCCCGCGGGTGCTGCGAGCATGATCGATGCCATCCGCAGCGCGCATGCCGTGGTAATTGGATCGCCTGGTTATCACGGCGGCATCTCCGGCCTTGTCAAAAATGCTCTCGACTACACCGAGGAGATGGCGGGAGATCCCAGTCCGTATTTCTCGAACAAGGCGGTGGGTTGCATTGCTACAGGTGCGGGATGGCAGGGCGCAAACAGCACGTTGCATGCCTTGAGAAGCGTCGTTCACGCGCTGCGGGGCTGGCCGACGCCCCTCGGCATTGCGTTGAATTCGAAGGAGGCGCTCTTCGATGCAAACGGACTGGCGATACATGGCGAGGTCGATGCACAACTCAAGGTGATGGCAGCTCAGTTGCTGGAGCAATGACCGGGCGATGGCTTCACATTACAATTGCGCAGTAAATCGGATGGCGCGATGTCCTTCCCGTTCGCCACGCCGAAGTTAAGGAAATTTGGCGTTCCGGGCTTCGCTATTTTCGTGAACGAGCCATCCAAGGTGCGATGGGTATCGGCCATTTTTACTCCCACCGAATTTACTCCCGCCCGAAGAGGCCCGCACGTAGAACTATCTAGGGGTTTACGCAGGTGTGCTCGCCGCACCCTGTGCCTTTGCGATCGCTCGAAAGTCACGAGGCGTCATGCCAAACTCACGCCGGAACGCCTTGCTGAACGTGCCGGAATCGGCAAAACCCCATCGGAATGCGATGTCGGTAATCGACGCACGGCTATGAAACGAAGAAGACAATTCATGTTTGCAACGGTCAAGACGATGCTTAACGATATAGGTAGCTACGGAAGTATCAAGCCCTTTAAAAAGGCGATGAAGATGTCGTATTGAAATGCCGTGACTTACCGCAATCCTTGAGATCGAAAGGTCAAAGTCCTCAAGATTGTGGTCAATATAGCGCCGTATCTTTCGAAGTAATTCTGATGTGCAAGATCCATCTGCAGCACAATTCCCAGAATCCAAAGTTGCTGCCAAGAAATTTATTGTTGAGTCGAGCACGGTCTGCGCCTGGTCACACGGCAATTCGCCAAATTGCTGATCCAACGACAGCAAATGATCCGCAAATAGTCGATTGAGACCTGTAGCGGCAGACAAAGGTTTACCGACAAAATCGCCAGCTTGCGGAAAAACCCGATGCAATCTGTCATGCGTAACTACCAGGGTCACTTGATGGAGATTTTCTCCCGTAATGAAGGTCATGGGCCGAGCGCTGTCCCACAAAACGAAATTTCCGGGTCGTAAATCGATCTCCCGTCCGTCAATAATCAAACATTCTGAACCGTTGACAATGTAAATAATATTGTAAAGTGCCTCGACATCCTGCGCGATCTCTACGCAGCTTCTGGTTCCTTTCACTCTCGATTGTGGAGCAGTCAAACTGGCCATCCGAAAATCGCCGAACCGACCTTCTCGAATAAATGCGGGAAATATATCGTGAGGTTCGCGCCGGATTGACCAGTGCAAGTGCGCTTCGTTTACGAAGTCGCACCAACGATCGAACTGCCTCTCTGCAGGCAATCGTTGCGTAGACCAAATTGACGAATCTTTCCAGTCGCTTACAATAGCCTTTGGCTCTATCATCACATCCTACTCCACCCGAACCGATTGCCGATTTCGCTTTTTGATTATAACTAACATCAAATCGTCGTCTTGATCAATCCCCTCTTGGCGAATTGGTGGTTAGCCGCAAGACACGAGATTAGCCAGCTTCAGCGTGGTACGCAGGATTTCAAGACAAGGACTCTTGGGCTCATGCTGCTCTGTAAAATGGCGGGCGTGGATGAGACCAATGTCACGCTTGAGATCAAATCCTGCCAGCCGAGGACGCAAAACGCCATGTGCTGTGAAACCGTCGGGCATCACGGTAACGCCCATGCCCGCCGCCACCAATGCCAGCGCGCGCTCATCGCTGGTCGTCCGGGCAGCAAAAAACGGCCGCACGCCGCGACTGGTGAAGTGTCGACTGGTTTCCCCCAGAACCTCGCACTGCCTACGAACGATCATCACATTGTCAGCCAGCGATTCTGCTGCGATCACCGGCACTGCAGCAAGCGGATGTTCGCTTGAAAGGGCGAGGGAATATCCTTCGCGGAGCAAAACTTCGCTTTCAAATCGGCCATTCTCTTCCCGAACGATAGTGAGTGCCGCATCAATCCGACCACGACCCAAGCGTTCCAGCAGGTCGCGTTCGCGCCCCTCGACCAACTCTATGCGCTCGTCACGCGTGTCTTTCGATACAGCTCGCGCAAAGGTTGCAATCCAGGATGCGGGAATAGTCGCAAGCACCCCGAGGCGGAGTGTGCGCCGCGCGGGCGCTTCCAACATCGACCGCTCGAACAGGTTGAAATCGCTTTCGATCCTGCGGGCGTGCACTGCGAGATGCGCGCCTGCTTCGGTCAACTCCACGCGGCGATTGGTACGGTGGAATAGCGACCTGTCGAGCAGGCGTTCGAGCTTGGCAATGCCGACCGAGAGCGTTGGCTGCGACACATTGCACTGAGCCGCCGCCTTGGAGAAGTTGCCATGGTCGATCACAGCAAGAAAATAGCGGAGCAAATAGCGGTCTATCATAGATACGGTCTATGCCATGCTTTCGCACCTTTCAATTTTTCTCTCGCGCCAAATCCTCCTATTGAGCACGAAAGACAGGAGGGGATAGTGGCGGACTTTGATTTTGCGCTCGGGGAAATGGCTGAGGCCATTCGCGAGACCGCACAGAGATTTGCCGCAGACAGGATTGCGCCTCTCGCTGCGCGAATCGATGCCGAGGACTGGTTCCCGCGCGAACTCTGGCCGGAAATGGGCGCGCTCGGCCTGCATGGGATCACCGTCGAGGAAGAGGATGGCGGTCTGGGGCTGGGCTATCTCGAACATGTCGTGGCGCAGGAGGAAGTCGCGCGCGCCTCCGGCTCGATCGGCCTCAGCTACGGCGCGCATTCGAACCTGTGCGTCAATCAGCTGCGCCGCTGGGGCAATTCCGAGCAGAAGCGCCGCTATCTCCCCAAGCTGATCTCGGGCGAGCATATCGGCAGTCTCGCCATGTCGGAAGCGGGTGCTGGGTCCGACGTCGTCTCGATGAAGCTGAAGGCGGAAAAGAAGGGGGATCGCTACGTCCTGAACGGCACAAAATTCTGGATCACCAACGCCCCCTATGCCGACACGCTCATTGTCTATGCCAAGACCGGCGAGGGATCGAAGGGCATTACGACCTTCATCATAGAAAAGGACATCCCCAGATTTTCCATCGGCCAGAAGATCGACAAGATGGGCATGCGCGGGTCGCCGACTGCCGAACTCGTGTTCGACGACTGCGAAGTGCCCGAAGAAAATGTGATGGGTCCGCTGAACGGTGGTGTCGGCATCCTCATGTCGGGCCTCGACTATGAGCGCACCGTACTCGCGGGGATCCAGTTGGGCATCATGCAGGCCTGCCTGGATGTCGTCCTGCCCTATCTTCGCGAACGTAAGCAGTTCGGCAAACCGATCGGCGCCTTCCAGCTGATGCAGGCGAAGGTGGCCGACATGTATGTCGCGCTCAATTCCGCGCGTGCCTATGTCTATGCGGTGGCGCGCGCATGCGATTCAGGGAAGACCACCCGCTTCGACGCGGCCGGCGCGATCCTGCTCGCCAGCGAAAACGCGATGAAGGTGTCACTCGAAGCGGTGCAGGCGTTGGGCGGTGCGGGCTATACCAAGGACTGGCCGGTCGAGCGGTTCATGCGCGACGCCAAACTGCTGGATATCGGCGCCGGCACCAACGAGATCAGGCGCATGCTTATCGGACGGGAACTGCTGGGCATATGACTGTTCTCAAGACTCTCGCCAATGTCGGCTCGCCTGATTTTGCCGCCAATGCTGCGCACAACCGCGCGCTCGTCGCCGACTTGCGGGCAAAGGTCGCGACCGCCGCGCTGGGCGGCTCGGATGCGGCTCGTGAACGGCATGTTGCCCGCGGCAAGCTGCTGCCGCGCGATCGTGTCCATCGTCTGCTCGATCCGGGGTCACCGTTTCTCGAGATCAGCGCGCTGGCGGCGAACGGGATGTATGGCAACAGCCATGCGCCCGATGGAGCGCCAGGCGCCGGCGCGATCGGCGGGATCGGACGGGTTTCCGGCCGCGAGTGCATGATCGTCGCCAACGATCCCACGGTGAAGGGCGGTGCCTACTTTCCGATGACGGTGAAGAAGCATCTGCGCGCGCAGGAGATCGCCAGAGAGAACCGCCTGCCCTGCATCTATCTGGTCGACAGCGGCGGCGCGAACCTGCCGCATCAGGCGGAGGTCTTCCCCGATCGCGAGCATTTCGGGCGCATCTTCTACAATCAGGCACAGATGTCGTCTGAAGGCATTCCCCAGATCGCCTGCGTCATGGGCAGTTGCACTGCTGGCGGCGCCTATGTCCCGGCCATGTCCGACGAAAGCGTCATCGTGCGCAATCAAGGAACGATCTTCCTGGCGGGCCCTCCCCTCGTGAAGGCCGCGACCGGCGAGGTTATAACCGCCGAAGAGCTGGGCGGAGCAGAGACGCACGGGCGCAAATCGGGCGTTGTCGATCATGTAGCCGAGAATGACGAACATGCGCTGCTGATCGTTCGGGACATCGCAGCGAGCTTCAATTGCGTGAAGACGGTCGATATCGACGTTGCCGATCCGCTGCCGCCAAAATATGATCCACAAGAGTTGTATGGCGTCGTTCCGACCGACGTGCGCGCGCCCTATGACGTGCGCGAAGTCATCGCACGGATCGTGGACGGCAGCGAATTTCACGAGTTCAAGGCGCTCTACGGCACGACGCTCGTCTGCGGCTTCGCCCGCATCTGGGGCATGCCGGTGGCTATCCTCGCCAATAATGGCGTACTCTTCAGCGAAAGCGCTCAGAAGGGCGCGCACTTCATCGAACTCGCCTGCCAGCGGCGCATTCCCCTGCTCTTCCTCCAGAATATTTCCGGCTTCATGGTCGGCGGCAAATATGAAGCCGAAGGCATCGCCAAGCATGGCGCCAAGCTTGTCACCGCCGTCGCGACCGCGAGCGTACCGAAGATCACGGTGTTGATTGGCGGCAGCTTCGGCGCCGGCAATTACGGCATGTGCGGACGCGCCTATCAGCCGCGATTCCTGTTCACCTGGCCCAATGCCCGCATCAGCGTCATGGGCGGCGAGCAGGCAGCCTCGGTGCTAGCCACCGTCCACCGCGACGCGGACAAATGGACACCACAGGAAGCCGAAGCCTTCAAAGCGCCGATCCGTCAGAAATATGAGGACGAGGGCAACCCTTACTACGCCACCGCGCGGCTTTGGGACGACGGGATCATCGACCCGGCCCAGACCCGCGACGTCCTGGGCCTTGCCTTCGCCGCGACGCTCAACGCCCCGATCCCGGAGCGCGCGCGCTTCGGCCTGTTCAGGATGTGATGATGATCGAGTCCCTCCTCATCGCCAACCGGGGCGAGATCGCCCGCCGGATCATCCGAACCGCCAGACGCCTGGGCGTGCGCACGATTGCGGTCCACAGCGACGTGGACGCAAATATGCCTTTCGTACGCGAGGCCGACGAGGCCGTATGCATCGGACCGGCTGCTGCTCGCGAGAGCTATCTCGTCCCGGAGAAAATTCTCGCCGCAGCGAAACAGACCGGTGCGGCAGCTATCCATCCAGGCTATGGTTTTCTTTCAGAAAATGCTGAATTCGCCGAGGCCGTGCAGGCAGCTGGGCTGGTTTGGGTCGGCGCACCGCCCGCAGCCATCCGCGCCATGGGTCTGAAGGATGCCGCCAAGGCGCTGATGATCGCGGCGGGCGTGCCGGTGACGCCCGGATATATGGGGGAGGATCAGGACGCCGATCATCTGCACGCGCAAGCACGGGAAATTGGCTATCCCGTGTTGATCAAGGCGGTGGCGGGCGGCGGCGGCAAGGGCATGCGGCGGGTCGATGGCGACGCAGCCTTCATCGATGCCCTTGCTTCGTGCCAACGCGAGGCAGCGGCGGCATTCGGCAATGATCAGGTGCTGATAGAGAAATATGTCCTCGGCCCCCGTCATATCGAGGTTCAGATTTTTGGCGATAGCCAAGGCAATGTGGTCCATCTGTTCGAACGCGACTGCTCGCTGCAGCGCCGCCACCAAAAAGTCATCGAGGAAGCCCCCGCCCCGGGCATGGATCTGGCCACGCGCGCCGCGATCTGTGATGCTGCGGTGAAAGCGGCGAAAGCCGTCGATTATGTCGGCGCCGGGACCATCGAATTCATTGCCGACGCCAGCGAAGGCCTGCGCGCCGACCGGATCTGGTTCATGGAGATGAACACGCGGCTCCAGGTCGAGCATCCCGTGACAGAAACGATCACGGGTCTGGATCTCGTCGAGTGGCAGCTGCGGGTCGCCAGCGGAGAGCCCTTGCCCCTTCGTCAGGACCAGCTGACCATCGAGGGCTGGGCGATGGAAGCGCGGCTTTATGCCGAAAATCCCGTGACGGGCTTCTTGCCTTCAACCGGGCCGCTCGACCGCCTGCGTTTTCCATCCGGCGTTCGCATTGATAGCGGCGTCGAGGAAGGTGGTGAGGTCACACCGCATTATGACCCGATGATCGCCAAGCTGATCGTTCACGGGCCGACGCGCGAAGCGGCGGCCGCAAAGCTCGCGGCGGTATGCAATACGCTGCAGGTCTGGCCGGTCAAGACCAACGCCGCCTTCCTCGCGCGCGCCGCCGCCGATCCAGCCTTCGTCGCGGGGGATATCGATACCGGCTTTATCGAACGGCATCTCGAGCGGCTCGTCCCCGGCGGTCACCCATCAAACGAGGTGCTGCAAGGCGCCGCGGCGGCTCTGCTGCCGGCTGGCTCCAGCGACCCATGGACCGCGCTTCCCGGCTTCCGGTCCGCAAGCGAGCCGGATCGCCGCGTTGCCGTGGACATTGCCGGGCATGTGCATCTGGTAGCGCTGACCGGCGCGCCGGCATCAGGCGTCGTCGAATCCGTGAAGGGGGAGACACTGCTGTTCCTGAGCGGCGAAGTCTGGCCCTTTGGCCTGCCAGTGGCGGACCATGTCGCGGGCGGGAGCGGTCAATCCGACGGCGCCATTCTTGCCCCCATGCCGGGCCGGATTGTTTCGGTCGACGTGACCGCGGGCGAGGCTGTGGTCGCAGGGCAGCGCTTGCTGGTGCTCGAAGCGATGAAAATGGAACAGGCTCTGCTCGCCCCGTTTGACGGCACCGTCGCGGAATTGTCCGCCGTGGCTGGCGGTCAGGTGGCCGAAGGTACGGTGCTGGCGCGGATCGAAAAGGAAGCGGAGAAGGCAAGCTGATGGCGGGACTCTATTATGACCAGTGGCAGGTCGGCGATCGGCTTGACCATGAGATCCGGCGAACGGTGACGGAGACTGACAATCTGCTGTTTTCGACGATGACGCACAATCCCCAGCCGCTGCACATCGACGCCGACTATGCGGCAAAGAGCGAGTTCGGACAAATCCTCGTCAATGGCACTTTCACCTTCGCGCTGATGGTTGGGCTGTCCGTCGGCGACACCACGCTCGGAACGCTGATCGCAAACCTCGGCTATGACAAGCTCGTGATGCCGAAACCTGTCTTTCTCGGCGACACGCTTCGTGCCCGAACCGAGGTCGTGGAACTGAAGGATTCCAAGCGTCCCGGCGCAGGCATCGTCACATTTCGGCACGAACTGCTCAACCAGCGCGACGAAATCGTATGTCAATGCCTGCGCACCGCTTTGCTGCATCGGAGCCCCGCGTGAGATTGCGCTCGCTCCTCTTCGTTCCCGGCGACCGGCCTGATCGCATGGCCAAAGCCCTGTCGCTAGAGGCCGATGCGCTGATCCTAGATCTCGAAGACGCGGTGACGCCCGCCCGCAAAGATGAGGCCCGCACCGCCATCGCGGAAGTACTTGCCGCCCCGCGCGATCACGGCGTGACCTTGCTGGTGCGGATCAATCAATTGGACAGCCCGTTTATCGCTGCTGATTTGGCGCTGGTGATGCGCGCGCGGCCCGATGCGCTGGTACTGCCCAAAGCGGAAGGGGAGGCAAGCATCGCAGTGCTCGATGCGTTGGCAGGCGATCTGCCGCCGATCCTGCCGATTGCCACAGAAACCGCCAAGTCAGTGTTCGCGCTGGGCAGTTATGCTCAGGTCCACAGCCGCTTGTGTGGCCTGACTTGGGGCGCAGAGGATCTGCCTGCGGCTATTGGAGCGACAACGAGCCGCGATGAAGCCAACAAGCTGCTCCCGCCCTATGAAATGATCCGGAGTCTTACACTGTTCGCGGCTCATGCTGCGGATGTCCCGGCAATCGAGACGGTTTATCCCAAGATCTCCGATAATGCGGGACTTGCAATTTATGCGGCTGAAGCTGCGCGTGACGGTTTTACGGGTATGATGGCAATCCATCCCTCGCAGGTGCCGGTCATCAACACCGCATTCACCCCAACGCCCACGCAGATCGAGCATGCACATAAGATCCTTGCCGCGTTTGCCGCACAGCCGACAGCCGGCGCCCTCCAACTGGACGGTAAAATGATCGACGCGCCACACCTCAAACAGGCGCAATCCCTGCTTGCACGTCTCGACCGAAGGCCGGCCCGAGCTAATGATGCAGGCGCATGAGTTGAGCATTTAGGAGTAGTTCGCGTTGCCGATCGAAGTCCGACAATTGCGCTTTGCCGTTGCTACCGCCGACACAATGAGCTTCTCGCGTGCGGCGACTGCACTCAATGTCAAGCAATCAACCCTCAGCAAACGCATCGCTACTTTGGAAGTGCAACTCGGCGTAAAGCTATTCGAGCGTTCAACGCGCGGAGCCATTCCTCTGGAATCGGGTAAGACATTCTTGGAAATCGCCCGCCGCATTTTGACCGAGATCGACAATCTCAAAACGACCGCAAGAGCTGTCGAATATGGCGAGAATGGCAAAATCGTGATCGGGTTTTCGACTTCTTTGTCTGCCGGTAACCTGAAAATGGCGCTCGGCGATTTTCTCGATCGGTTCCCTGACGTTCAACTCGACGGTGTAGAGACAAACGCTGAGCGAATGCTGGGCGGTCTCCAGACGCGGATCATCGATGTCGCTATCCATGCTGGCGACCTCACCGATGTTGGTGTCTCGAAGCGCGCCCTATGGTCTGAACGATTGATGCTGGCCTTGCCCGAAGCCCACACACTCATCGATGCCGAAACCATCCACTGGACCGACTTGCGGCGCGAAGTGTTCGTACTCCCCAGCCAATGCGGCGGGCCGGTCATTGCTAATCTACTCTCGAACAGGCTTGCCGCACATGGATACAAAGCCGGCATCTTGCTGCAGGAAACTGCTCAGGAAAATATCCTGGGCATGGTCACCCTGGGAAAATTCATATCGATCGTTGGCGAAAGTGCGCTTGGTATAACTCGCCCCGGTCTCGTATTCCGCGAAATCAACGAACCCAACGGTCTCGCCCGCCTTGATTATTCTGCATTTTGGCGAGCAGACAATGAAAACCCGTCGCTCAAACGCTTCTTCAAGCTGATTGACGAACGCTATCCCGCGGGTGGCGGCAGCTGAACTCCACGCCTGGCTTTCAGAAACGCACGGTCAGTGGCCATGAACCTCGCAATCATCGGCGCGATCAACTTATCGGGTGAGATAGCACCCTGCCCCGCGCCAAGCACCGCCGCATAAGCAACGAGATGGCGGTGGATGACGGCGGGAAGCTCGATGGTAAGCCTGACCGGTTTGTCCTCCGCAAGATCAGTAAGTTTGAGCTTGGTCACCGCCTGTCTCCAATCGGGGCCAGGATCAGATCCTTGGTCACAATCACCAGCACAGGAAAGCCAGGCCGGATGGTGAGTGTCGGCGTTACATTGAGTTGCCTGCGCACGATCTGCTGGCCGGATTGATTGATGGTATCCTGCGTTCCAGTGCGCAGCGCACGGGTGAGCGCATCGTCGCTGCCCGAACCCAGCTCGGCACCGACACCCAATACCGTCGAAATCATCGCTGCCTTCGCCAGACTGCCCCAATGATAATTGACGCCATCCTGAAGCCCGGCAAAGCCTGCTCCGTCGGCACCGGGCTGGCGGTCGAGCAGGATCGATCGGCCGTCGGGCAGAATTAGCCGGTTCCAAGCGAGCAACACGCGGTTCTGGCCGAACGATATTTCGGAAGCATATTCGCCGATCAGCCGCGCACCTTGCGGGATGAGCAAGATATGCCCGGTCGGGCTATCAAAGACATTCTGAGTCACCTGGGCGGTAATCTGCCCCGGAATATCCGAGCGAATACCAGTGATGAGCGCGGCGGAGATGATGCTGCCCGCTTGTACGACATTGGGATCGACGGGTGCAGACAGCCGGTCACTGGAAGTGGTGCGCCGATCAGCAGAAGCGGCAAGAAAGGCACGCTTGCCAGATTGGCCGCTTGTCGTCCCGTCGCTATCAGCTGCGGCCGCCGCACCAGATGTCGCAGCTGGGCCAGCTGATGCCGGCGACAGATCAGGTGACGGCGCAGCGCTCGCACCACTGGTCCCGCCGAGGAACAATCGGCTGATCCGCGCCGCATCCCGCTCCTGCGCCGCAAGCTGGCGCGCGGCATCGGCTGCGCTCGGCTGCCCACTGGCTGCACCGCCCACCGGCGGCAGCGGGACGATCTCGCCCTTTTGCTGCGCGCTCAGGATAGGGCCGCCCAGATCGCCGGGAAGCGGCGGGCCGAGTTTGGGAATTTGGCTATAATCCTTGGGTGCCCCTGCCAGACTATCGGCGGTGGCACGGCTTTGCACATTCAACAGCTCTTTTGGCGGGCCGCTGTTCGTTGTGTGAAGCGCATAGGCGAATGCCCCGCCAACCAAAGTCAGCACGACGCCACTGCCAATAGTTACGGCCTTGCGCGAGAGTTGCATCACGCGCGGCGGATCGAGGCGCAATTTGACGGGTGCGGCCTGTGGGGTTGGTTCTGACCGCTCAGAGCTACCCAGTGCTGCTGGTGCCTCGCTCATCGCCGCACCTTTGCGCCCGAGCGAATGATCCGTACTTTTTGCACCGAATGCTTGTCGCCAAGCCGCAGTTCAGCGGCGGCAAAGAGTCGGTCAACAATCAGATGATGGCCCGAGACGCGGTAGTTGACGAGTTCGCCAGCACCTCCCGCGCCGATCACGAAGAATGGCGGCATTTCGCCCTGGGCGATGGTGTCGGGGAACTCGATAAAGACCTGGCGGCCATCATCAAAGGCGCGCAGAGGTCGCCACGGCGGATTATCGCCATCGATCCGGTAGCTGAAGTTCAGCGCAGCGACGTCAATGCCGGTTGCAACCGGCGTGCTACTTACCGCTGCCGCATTGGAGCCGCGCAGCGCGATCAGCTGGTCTTGCGGATAGATCCAGGACACCGATGCCATATAGGTGGAAGGGCTCCCGCGCATTTCGAGATGGTAGGTGCGCCTGTCAGTGTTGATGACGAGGTTGGTGACAAGATCGGCGCGCGTTGGCTTGACGAGAATATGCACACGGGCATTGGCACCGCTGCCACTGGTCGTGTCGCCAATGATCCAGCGCACGGTATCGCCTGCCGCCACCGGTCCCGCACCCACCAATTGCTCGCCATCCTGAAGCGCAATGTCGGTCACTTGGCCGGGCGCCGCGTAAACCTGATAGAGAGCGCCGTCAGCATAGGCATATTGCTGGATCGCGTTGATAAACCCGCCCCGTTCTGGCTCGACACGCGCGGCCTCATTTGCCGCTCCCACTCTGGCGCGGGGGCTGGCCAGGTGGGAGCGGCCCGCAGCGCGCGCGGGGGAGCGGGGGGAGACGCGCCGCGAAACAGGTTTGAGTTGTCCGGGAAGCGGCAGCGGAACCGGGATCGTCACGACCTCGACCGGCTTTGGCGCTTCAGGCAAGCTTTGCGCCTGCACGGCATTTTCCAGATTGACGCGTGGGGGTCTTTTGGCAAAGGCGGTGCTACCGCTCATTACGGTTGATATAATCAATAGGCTTCGCAGTGTATTACGACGAAAAGCTCGACTGTTTGATAATGTCATGATCCAAGTTCCTTTGACCAGTTGATGGCGTTGATGAACAGACCGAGCGGATTTTTGCGCAGCGCATCAGGTGTTCGGGGTGTCTGGACGGCGATGGTCAGGATCGCCGACCAGCGTGTGGTTTCGGCCAGGCTGCCATCCTGATAATGGCGCTCGGTCCAGGCCACGCGGAAGCTGTCCGCAGACGCACGGATGACACTCGCGACATCGACCGCGACCTGTTCCTTACCGATTTTGGCAAATGGATCATTGGCACGGGCATAGTCGCTGAGCGCCAGCGCACCTTTGTCGGTGGTGAAGTCATAAGCCCGCAGCCAATTCTCGCGCACGATGATCGGGTCAGCCGGAATGCTGCGCACCTGCTCGATGAAGCGGGCAAGGTGGAAGGCGATCTGCGGATCGGTCGGATTAAAGCCTGCATCGGCAGGTGCGACGGCCTGGGCCTCGCCGAACTTGTCGACCTGCACCACCCAGGGCACAATCGTACCGCGCGCGCCTTGCCAGATGAGGCCGGCAGTCAGACCGCTCGACAGTGCGAGCGTGCCAAAGAAGGCGAGCCGCCAATTTCGGGCCTGCACCCGCGCCGAACCAATGCGGTCATCCCAGGCCTGGGCCGCGCGTTGATAGGGCGTTTCGGGTTCAGGCGTGCGCCCGTAACGGATGGATGATCGGCTAAACATGGGGGCTATTCCTTTTCGGTAACATCGACGGACGAACCAGCGCCGCCACCGTCGCCGGAGCGCAGAGTGTGGGCAGCGATGGTCGCGCCGTGGGAAATGGTCTGGCGGTTTTTCATGGCTTTGGCCCAGGCGGGCTGCGCCCCGCCGGATTTTGCTTCAGGTTCGGAAGGCTCAGGCGCGCCGCCTGTTATCGTGCCGCCAGTTGCCGTGACCGCGCCGCGTGCGCCGTCCCTGAAGCTCGACTTCACGGCGGAAGCGGCTTTGCGTAAGGGCGAAGTCGCCGCGCCCGCTGCGGCCTGTCCAACCGCACCGATGCCCGATGCCACACCAGACGCTCCGCTCTTTCCGGCTGAGCCAAGGCTATACGCCATCGCCCCGCCGCCTGCGGCTTTGGCACCGCCTTGGGCGATGCCAGACGCGGCACTGGTCGCAGCGCCTGCGGCAAGGCGAGCGCCGGCGATGCCGCCTGCCGCGAGACCTCCAGCGGCCAGCGCTGTTCCGGCCGCAGCACCTGCGCCCAATTGCGGTCCACCGGAGACAATGCCGTTCGCGATGCCGGGTCCGAAAATACCAAGGCCAAGCATAGCGAGCGCGGCGAGCACGATCGTCATCGCGTCTTCGATGGTGGGTTCCGCACTGCCGATCGCGGCGGTAAATTCAGCAAACAGCGTCGAGCCAATGCCGATGATGACGGCGAGCACCAGCACCTTGATGCCGGATGATACGACATTGCCGAGCACCCGCTCTGCCATGAACGCGGTTTTGCCGAACAGGCCGAACGGGATCAGCACGAACCCGCAGAGCGTCGTTAGCTTGAACTCGATCAGCGTGATGAACAGCTGGATCGCCAGCACGAAGAAGGCGAGCAGGACCACAACCCATGCAAACAGCAGAACGACGATCTGGATGAAATTCTCGAAGAAACTGACGTAACCCATCAACCCCGCGATAGAGTCGAGGATCGGCCGTCCCGCGTCCAATCCGACCTGGGCGACGCGGCCCGGTTGGAGCAGTTCGGCGGTGGTAAAACCAGTGCCGCTGGCCTTGAGGCCAAGCCCTGCAAAGCTCTCGAAAATGATCCGGGCGAGACCATTCCAGTTACCGATGATATAGGCGAAGGCACCGACGAACAGAGTCTTCTTGATGAGCCGCGCGATAATGTCATCGCCTTCACCCATGCTCCAGAAGAGCGCTGCCAGCGTCACATCGATCACGATGAGCGTGGTCGCGATGAAGGCAACCTCGCCTTGCAGCAGGCCAAAGCCGCTATCGATATAGCGGGTGAAGACCTCCAGGAAGCGGTCGATGACGCCGGTGCCGCCCATGTCAGCGGATCCCGTCCGGCTGTGGTGCTACAGAGGATGTGGCGGCCGCATCGGTGTTGCCTGCGCTGACACCTGAGTCATTGCCAAACGGGACCGCCTCCAGACCATTCGCCGCCTGTGGATCGTCCGGCAGATTCGACATGAAGAACCGGCTACGGTTCTCCGCCCATGCGCGCAGGCACGCCGCATCATTCGCGCCCGCCGCACCAATGGATTGGCAGCGGCGCAGTTCAGCGGGCAGCGGGTCGACACCTTCCTCGTCCAGCGTGACGATCTCGGTCTCGGGTGATGGTGCTGGCGCATCCCGCATCTGCAGCGCCGTCATCGTGATGACGACACCGACAAAGGCGGCTGCGCCGATGCGCGCGATGGTTTTGCTTTCCACTGGAACCCGCCTCCTAGTTGCGGAACATCGAGGCGTTGCCGGGTTTGTAACCCGTGCCCGGCGTCAGGAAGCGGCGGAGCTGCTCGCGGCCCTGTTCCTGCGCCGCTGCGCGCTGCGCCGCGTCCAAAGACTGCGCCCGCCCGATCGAGGCCATCATCGCGGTCAAGTCGGAGAGCTGCTGCGATTGAAGGGCGAGGAGCTGATTACCGGCCTGGGCCGCCTGAAGCGCGCCGGTCGCCGATTGACTGGCTGTCACCAGCTCGTTCATCGACGTGCGCGCGCCTTCGATATTGCCGACGACACCGGCTTGCACCTTCAGCGCATCTTCAAACGCACCGACGCTGGTTTTCCAGCGATCTTCTGCGCCTGCCACAAGTGCCTTTTGCGGGGCGGTCAGGTCGATATTCTTGTATTGGGCTGCAAACTGGGTCTGGATCTGCTGCACGTCATAGGCCATCCGCTGGGCCTGGGCCAAAAGCTGCTGGGTCTGGCGGATCTGCGCTTGCAGCGGCGCCAGCACGGTCAGCGGCAAGGTCGTCAGATTCTTGGCCTGATTTATCAGCGATGTCGCTTCGTTCTGGAGCGATTTGATCTGATTGTTGATCTGCTCGAGTGTCCGCGCGGCGGTCAGGATGTTCTGCGAATAGTTGCTGGGGTCGTAGACGATCCCGCCGAACTGGGCATAGGCGGGTGCCGGAACCAGCACGGTTGCGGTCATCGACAGCACGGCGGCACCGGCTGCAAGCGCATCACGGAAACGGGAAAACTTCATGGCAGTTACTCCTTAGGTTGGCCCATTTGGGCTGGGGGAATAGGATGGGGGGACGGCAACATATCAGCCGCCCACGCGGCACCTCGGTGCCGCAGCCATGCGTCGGCGAAGCCGGCGGCACCGTGTGTGGCGACAAGTTCAGCAATGCGAAGCTGGTCGGTTTTGGAAGACGTCGCGGTAAACGCGAGCGCGACATCGCCGAGGCCGAGTTCGAACAGCCGGTTGCCATCAGCGCACTGGCAATAATAATCGCGCTTGGGGGTCGCGCGGGCCAGAATCTCGATCTGGCGGTCATTCAGCCCAAAGCGGCGGTAGATCGCCAGTATCTGCGGTTCGATGGCGCGCTCATTGGGCAGGAATATCCGCGTCGGGCAGCTTTCGATAATGGCTGGTGCGATGCTGCTGATCTCGATGTCCGCTAGGCTCTGGGTCGCAAAGATGACGCTGGCGTTCTTCTTGCGCAGCGTTTTGAGCCATTCGCGCAGCTGGGCCGCGAACGCCGGACTGTCGAGCACCAGCCAGCCTTCGTCGATGATGATCAGTGTCGGCGATCCGTCGAGCCGCCCTTCGATCCGGTGGAACAGATAGGAGAGAACAGCAGGAGCGGCACCCGATCCGGTGAGGCCTTCGGTCTCGAACGCCTGAATGCGGGCTTCCCCGAGCCGCTCGGATTCCGCATCGAGCAACTGGCCATATGGCCCGCCGACACAGTACGGCGCGATCGCTTGCTTGAGCTCATGGGCCTGCAACAATACGGCCAGCCCAGTGAGTGTGCGTTCCTGCACCGGGGCGCTGGCAAGCGATGACAATGCCGACCAGAGATGATCTTTGACCTGCGGATCGACCGTAACGCCTTCACCCGTCAGGATCGCTGCCAGCCATTCCGCAGCCCAGTTGCGCTCCGCTGGCTCGTCAATCCGCGCCAAAGGTTGCAGAAATACCGATCCCGCAGCGCCGTCATACAAGCTCGTGCCAAGATCCTGCCAGTCGCCGCCCATCGCGATGGCGGCGGCGCGGATCGAGCCGCCGAAGTCGAAGGCAAAGACCTGCGCATCGGCGTAACGGCGAAACTGCATCGCCATCAGCGCGAGTAATACCGATTTACCCGCCCCCGTCGGCCCGACGATCAGCGTGTGACCGACATCGCCGACATGAAGCGAAAAGCGGAACGGGGTAGATCCTTCTGTCTTGGCATAGAAAAGCGGTGCCGCGCCAAAATGCGCATCTCCTTCCGGCCCAGCCCAAAGCGCGGACAAGGGGATCATATGGGCAAGATTGAGCGTCGAGATCGGCGGCTGACGGACATTGGCGTAAACATGGCCAGGCAAGCTCCCGAGCCATGCCTCGATCGCGTTCATGCCCTCGCCGATCACGGTGAAGTCGCGGCCCTGGATCACCTTCTCAACGAGCCGCAACTTCTCCGCTGCAATATTGGGATCGACGTCCCACACCGTTACCGTCGCCGTCACATAGGCCTGGCCAACATTGTCGGAACCAAGCTCCTGGAGCGCCATGTCCGCATCGGCGGCCTTGTTCGACGCATCGCTGTCGAGCATCACCGATGCTTCGTTGGTCATCACTTCTTTGAGGATGCCTGCAACCGACTTGCGCTTGGCAAACCATTGCCGCCGGATTTTGCTGAGCAACTTGGTTGCGTCGCTCTTGTCGAGCATGATCGCGCGGGTTGACCAGCGGTACGGGAAAGCCAGCCGGTTCATCTCGTCGAGCAGGCCCGGATGGGTCTGGCTCGGGAAACCGATGACCGTGAGCGTGCGCAAATGTTGATTACCAAGCCGAGGTTCAAGCCCGCCGGTCAGTGGTTCATCGGCAAGCAGGGCATCCAGGTGCATCGGGGTTTCGGGAACGCGGACGCGCTGGATCTTGGTCGAGATGGTGCTGTGCAGATATGTCAGCGTTTCGCTGTCATCCAGCCAGGCAACCTCGGGGACAAAGCCTTCCACCAGCTGCAGCACGCGGTCGCTGCGGTCGATGAAGCTCGCGACCTGCGCTCCTGCATCAACGCCGGTTTGCGCGCGGCCCTCGTAGAGCCAGTTCTCCGCGCGCGCCGCATCTTCGGCGGGCGGAATCCAGAGCAGGGTCAGAAAATAGGCGCTTTCAAAATGCGCGCCTTCCTCGGCAAATTGTTCGGCGCGTTCCAGATCGACCAATGCCGACGCTGCATCGGGGAAATTGCTTGCGGGGTAATCCTGCGCGGGTCGGCGCACCGCTTCGACAAAGATCGCCCAGCCTGATCCCAGGCGGCGCAGCGCGTTATTGAGCCGCGAGGTCGTGGCGACCAGTTCGGCGGGCGTTGCAGAATCCAGATCAGGTCCGCGAAAACGCGCGGTTCGCTGGAACGAGCCATCCTTGTTCAGGATCACGCCTTCGCCGATCAGCGCTGCCCAGGGCAGGAAGTCGGCCAAGCCTGCGGTGCGGTTGCGGTATTCGCGTAAGGAAAACATGGGGCTAGCCTCTCAAACGCGCATGAAGCTGGGGAAGCGGAGATGCCGCCTGGCGACATCGACGAACTGCGGATCGCGCTTGGCGGCCCAAACCGCGAGAACATGGCCGATGCCCCAGATCACCAGACCTACGAGCCACAGCCGCAATCCCAGCCCGACCGCGCCGGCCAGCGTGCCATTGGCGATGGCGAGGCCGCGCGGCGCACCGCCGAGCAATATCTGCTCGGTCAGCGCGCGGTGAACGGGCACATAATAGCCCGCGATGGCAGTAGCTGGATCATGGGCGGCGCTCATCAGATGAGCGCCCCGCCGCCGAACGAGAAGAAGGACAGGAAGAAGGAGCTAGCGGCAAAGGCGATCGACAGACCAAAGACGATCTGGATCATCCGCTTGCCGCCACCACTCGTGTCGCCGAACGCCAGGGTCAGGCCGGTCACGATGATGATGATCACCGCCATGATCTTGGCGACCGGGCCTTGAATGGATTCAAGAATCGCTTGCAGCGGCGCTTCCCACGGCATGGAGGAACCTGCGGCATAGGCAGGGGACGCCAGCGTCAGCGCAACGATGCCTGACAGGCAGAGCGTGCCGATATGACGGCGTGCACGGGTAAGTTGGTGGATCATGCAAGGTCTCCAGTTGAGGGGGATGAATTGTCAGAAATGATCGGCGTGATCTGGTAATCGCCGCTGATCCCGAGCCCTTCGACGCGGGCGAGTTCGGCCAGGCGGCGGCCGTTGCCGTCGCGCACCAGCACGGCGATGATGTTGATGGTCTCGGCGATCAGCGCACGCGGCACGGTGACGACCGCTTCCTGAATGAGCTGCTCCATCCGCCGCAGCGTGCCGATCGCAGAGCCCGCATGGATCGTGCCGACGCCGCCCGGATGCCCGGTGCCCCAGGCTTTCAACAGATCGAGCGCTTCGGCGCCCCGAACCTCGCCGATCGGAATGCGGTCGGGACGCAAACGGAGTGCCGAGCGGACAAGATCGGACAGCGTCGCAACGCCGTCTTTGGTGCGCAGCGCCACCAGATTGGGCGAGGTGCATTGCAGCTCGCGCGTATCTTCGATCAGCACAACACGGTCGCTGGTTTTGGCGATCTCGGCCAAGAGCGCATTGGTCAACGTGGTCTTGCCGGTCGACGTGCCGCCTGCGACCAGAATGTTCTGGCGGGTGGCAACAGCCGTGCGCAATATGTCGGCCTGGCCCTCCGACATGATCCCCGCGCGGACATAATCAGCCAGCGTGAACACCGCGACGGCGGGCTTGCGGATCGCAAAGCTCGGGGCCGCAACGACGGGCGGGATCAGCCCCTCAAACCGCTCTCCTGTTTCCGGCAATTCTGCGGACACGCGCGGAGACGCGGAATGGATCTCGGTGCCGACATGATGGGCAACGAGCCGGATGATGCGCTCGCCGTCGGCGGCGGACATCATGTCGCCGGTATCGGCCAAGCCTTCTCCCAGCCGGTCGATCCAAAGCCGTCCGTCTGGATTGAGCATCACCTCGATGATCGCGGGGTCTTCCAGCCAGGTAGCAATCGCCGGCCCAAGGGCCGTGCGCAGCATCCGCGCACCGCGCGATGCTGCTTCGGACCTGATAGGGACAACGCTCATATTCAGCCTCATGTTTGGCTCGGCCAAATGAGGCCTGCGCAACGAGGCTGAGTAAGAGACGCAGGAAATTGCGAACTGCAACAGCTATTTGTGTTCGGCGTAGTGTAGCGCAGAAAGACAGGGAAACGGCGGTTTTGTGCCTAGCCCGTTTGCGCCGGAACGTCCTCCGACAGCTCTTGATAGACCTTCGGCCCCTTGGCGAGTCTGCGCCCCAAAGCCGCAACGAACCCATCATAGCGGTCCCCGCCGAGTTTCTGGCGCGCGGCGCGCTCGCCCTCCGAAAGGGTGGGCGTGTTCGACAGCCAGAATCGGATGAACAAGGCCATCATCTCGACATTGATGCCAACGTCCCGCTCGACCCGGGACAAGCGGCGGTCAACCGCGTCCATGCGCTTAGCCTGCACCGCCTCGCGGCGTTCGTCATCGTCAGGCGACAGAAATGAGGCAAGCGCGGCTTCGACAATAAGCGAACGTGACTGTCCGCGCCGCGCGGCATAGGCCGCGAGCGCGGCCATCATCTTGGGCTCAAGATAGACCGACTGGCATTGCTTTCTCACGGCCTAGAATCCGATGTCCATGTCGCGCTGACGCGCGACGTCGCGTAAATTGCGCAGCAGGAGATTGGCCTTCTCGCTGTCAGGATCGAGCACAGGCGCATCGGGTTCAAACTCGTTTCCGCGTATTGGCTCGGGCGCAATATCCATATGCCGGTCGAGCTCGGGTTCACGCCGCACACCCGAATTATCATCCTCATCCCCGCCATCTTCCTCTTCGTCCCCAACATCTCCTTCTGGCAGTGGCGCAGGTGGCGATGGCGGTGCTGTCTCCGGCTTTGCGGCTTCGTCAGGCTTTTTCTTGTCGGCGCGTATGATGATCGGCAGCGGTAACGGCAGGTTGCTCCAGTCATCTGGGCTCGGTTCCTGGCAGGACGCATCCGTTTTTGGAACTGGCAGCAAACGTTCGTTCAGCCTCGCATCCTCGTAATAGCGCGCCTTCTTTGCCCGGACCGGATGAATCCCTGCCGCCATGACGATCTCATCGCTTGGCGGCAATTGCATGATTTCACCCGGTGTCAGCAGCGGGCGTGCGGTTTCCGAACGCGACACCATCAAATGTCCGAGCCAGGGCGACAAGCGGTGGCCGGCATAGTTCTTCATCGCGCGCATCTCGGTGGCTGTTCCCAGTGCATCGGACACACGTTTGGCGGTGCGCTCGTCATTGGTGGCAAAGCTCACCCGAACATGGCAGTTGTCGAGAATCGCATTGTTGGGGCCGTAGGCTTTCTCGATTTGATTGAGCGACTGCGCGATCAGAAAGGCTTTGATCCCGTAACCGGCCATAAAGGCGAGCGTGGTCTCGAAAAAGTCGAGCCGTCCAAGCGCTGGAAACTCATCGAGCATGAACAGCATCCGGTGACGGCTGTCCTTCGCGTCCAGATCTTCGGTCAACCGCCGCCCGATCTGGTTGAGGATCAAACGGATCAGCGGCTTGGTGCGGCTGATGTCAGAAGGCGGAACGACCAGATACAGTGTTGCCGGAGCCGCACCTTCAACCAGATCGGCAATCCGCCAATCGCAGCGCCTTGTGACGGCCGCCACAACCGGATCTCGGTAGAGCCCAAGATAGGACATGGCGGTCGAAAGCACGCCCGATCGTTCATTGTCAGATTTATTGAGAAGTTCGCGCGCAGCCGACGCCACGACCGGATGCGGCCCGGCGTCGCCCAGATGGCGCGTTGTCATCATAACAACCAAGACAGTTTCGATGGGCCGCTTGGGATCAGACAGGAAGGCGCCAACGCCCGCCAATGTCTTGTCGACTTCGGCGTAAAGCACATGGAGGATCGCACCGACCAGCAGGCTATGGCTCGTCTTCTCCCAGTGCGACCGGCGTTCGAGCGAACCTTCGGGATCAACGAGGATGTCGGCGACATTCTGGACGTCGCGCACTTCCCATTGCCCCCGGCGCACTTCGAGCAAGGGATTATACGCTGCCGATTCCATATTGGTGGGATCGAACAGCAGCACCCGGCCAAAGCTGCCCCGAAACCCCGCCGTCACATTCCAGTTTTCGCCCTTCACGTCATGGACAATCGCCGATCCCGCCCAGGTCAGAAGCGAAGGCACCACGAGCCCCACACCCTTGCCCGAGCGAGTCGGGGCAAAACACAGCACATGTTCAGGGCCATCATGGCGCAGATATTGGTTGCCGAGCTTGCCAAGCACCACGCCGTCGTCACCGAGCAATCCCGCTGCGCGCACTTCGCCCCGGTGTGCCCAACGCGCCGAGCCATAGGTTTCAGCCTTTCTGGCTTCCCGCCCGCGCCAGACCGACATTGCGACGGCAACCACAATCGAAATGAAACTGCCGGAGGCAGCGATATAGGCACCTTTTTGGAAGATGTGCGGGGCATAAGCGTCGAAGCTGAACCACCACCAAAAGAAGGATGGCGGCGAATAGACCCGGTGGCCAAGCGCGGTGAACCATGGTGTGCCAAGCTCTGCCTGATACCCAAGCGATGCCGCCGTCCACTGGGTTGCACTCCAGATGCTCAGGAGCACAATCAGAAATACCGCTAATACCTGCCCCCATAGAATTTTGCTTGCAGTCACGGCCGTCGCCTCCTGACAAAAGGCCAATGTCAGGCTTGTAATCGCGGGAATTCAAGGGACAAACGACGGGATCGTAGCATGGCGCAGAAAGACAGGTGGTAGGGTAGAGAGCGCGAATTGATTGCGTTCGATGGCTGCGGACCGACTGCTTCGCGCCTCATATTGGTCATCTGCACGCGCTGGTGGTAACCCGAAGGCCGCGTGGACTATTCTCCGATAGTCGTGCCGCCTGCCGCCATCAGACGCCGGGTGAAATCCGCGAGATCAAGCCACTGGATGTCGCCGCCGGCAGCAAGCGTCGATACCATCATTCGGTTCGACGAAACGACGCCCTGTTCACACTGGTCAGCTGTTACTGGCAGGCGAACCGCCATCGTCAACAATGGCTCACCGAAAAGCGACACTGCAATCAATTTCGCCTCGCCTGTCGGGATGAGCGCAATGACGTGACGCGATTCGCGATTCGCTTCCGATTGCAAAAGAACGTCCCGGAACTGCACTTTAAGCCCGGTGACGAGCGCGGCGACACTTTCATTGTCGCCCTGTCCCCAGGCCGCATTGCGAAGCGGTTTGGCTTCGGGGCTGAACGTCCAACGCGGACCGAGCACTAGATGTGCGAACCCGAAGGCGATCTTGATGATGCCGCGCCTGACCACCGTCTCGTTGAACTCGAATCGGGTCTTAAACTCCGACGTATGCTGCGCTTGCGCGGTGGCGACGCTGTCTTCGACCGACGTTACCTCGCTGCCGTCAGGATTAAGCATCTTCCGGCCGGTGCGTGCTACCTTGGCGTGTATTCCCTTAACGATGCCGGTGACCTGTTCGCGACTTCCCGACACTTCCACGCATTCAGATCCATCTGGATTGACCGCTCTGTCGACAATAGGTCGCGTGTCATAAGACACATCGCCGACCGGCGGGATCCGCATCTCATATGCCGTGCCCGTCTGCATCGACCTCGCCTTCATGACTACATCGGGTATCCTGCCACTATAGCCGGGAAGTCCAAATTTCTGGCGCTCAATCGAGATAATCTGCTCGCGCATTAGGTCGCCATCGGTCGTCTCGCCAAGTGTGCTGTTGCAACTTTCGCAAACGTCGAATGTGCACAGGGCATCCGGTCCACCTAGCGCAGCTGGAATTATATGTTCGCGCGAGGGGCGGAGCTTGCGGTCGCCCGCCTCGCCTTCAGCCAGCATCACTTCGTGGCAATAAATACAGCAATTCATTCTTGGCCCAATCTTCCTATTCCCTTACCCGCTGGCCCGTAAGACGGTCACCCCGGGATCGGGTGCTGGATCGCTCTCATAAACCCCGCGATCGATCGTTCACACCAGATAAGGCCCGAGCCCTTGTCAAACATCTTAACGAGGGCGACGAGCGTGGACCAGGTCAGCAAAGCGTTACGGTCCCAGATCGGCACTGTGATGATAGATGGCCGAAAGGAAGTGCCTCTTCTTCGGTTACCTCAGAGTTTCCGGGCGGTTAACGGCCAGAATTCATCAATTCACACCCCCAGCTCACGCTTGCGACCAAAGCTCCAATCAACCCCACCGTCATCGCGCATCACGCCGGATATATGTTTGCCGAGTTGATTGTCGAGCGATGGCGTCCAGGGAACGAGGCTGAATCCAAGTCCATCGTCGATCATGGCATAACGCCCAGATGCAAGGGTAATCCTCTCACGCACCGTTCCCATCACATATTCGCCGGGTTGAGATCGGCGGTGAGGCAGGCCAATTTCTCGGGCCAGCTTTTCCACTTGCCTATCAATGTCACCGCGTTCGAGCGTGGCGAGAAGATCGCGGGCGAAGACAATGCGTTGCCCGTGCCTGCGCGCCAATCCTTCTTCGATCAGATGTTCGGCGCGCGCTTCCATCGCCGCCTCCACCTCCCGGCCAAACCCGCCGCCAAGATCATGACCGTCACTGGCGAGGTTACGTCGATCGAGCCAAGTGACGCCGGGGGCATCAATCTGCGCGGACAAATCCATCTCCGAGCGCACAGCCAGCGCTACCCTCTGCTTCCCCTTCCGGTCTTCAAACTGACGCAATTCCACGATGGAGCCGGGATGCGCATCGCCGGTCGCATCGAGGTCAGGCAGAACGACATGATGGGTTCGGCCATCGATACCGTCGATGATCGCGTAAGCGGTGCCATTCAGCTCATCATGAAGGCCGCGATCAACCATGCGCCCAATGATCTTGTGATGGGCAATATCGGGCTCAAGCTCAAAGGCAGACACCTCGCGTTCGATTCCGCGCTCGCCAAGTGCTCGGTGCATTCGTTTGATAATATCGCCGCGCGTTCCCATCTCGCGTAAACTCGCTTCGGCATCGTCGTGCAGCACCCACACTCCAGGGTCGATTTCAGAAGCGAGCCCCAAGCGTTCGAGTTTGTGTAGCCTTCCCATTTTATGGACATGGAAATCATCGGGCCGACCATCAACGGGGATGCCCAAGTCGATCATGCCATCGCGCTCAAGCGTTCGCGTGAGGCTGCGATCAAGATTGGTCCAGCGTTCAACGTCGATCTGGCGTTCGAGCGCGCGCGATATGTCGAGGTCTGTGCGCAGGCCCAATTCCTGGGTGACAAGATTGCGAGCCTGAGCGCGCATTCCCTCACCGATATAATCTCGGGCGATAACGAGATCGCGTGCATCATCTCCGATGCCGCGCACGATAATATGGATATGGGGCTGGCCGGTGTTCCAATGCTCGACAGCGACCCAATCCAGATGGGTGCCGAGATCCTTTTGCATCTGCACCATGAGGTCACGGGTGAAATCCTTGAGGTCCACCATCTCGATCGCGTCCTCGGGCGAGACGATGAAACGGAAATGATGGCGATCATCGGCGCAGCGATCGGCGAACACATCGCGGTCAATTTCTTCACCCTCTGCGCCGAACAGACGGCCTTTCTCACCATCTCGGGTAACGCCGTCCCGCTGGAGATAATTGACATGCGCTGCGAGGGCGCCCCGGGTGCGCCCTTGCCGAACCACGCGCGCCTTGATGATCACATTGCGCGAGCGATGGGATACCCCGCGCATGGCAACGACACTCGCCACCTTGCCGCGACCAAAGCGCGAATTGCTACTCGATGAGATTGTGCCCTTGCGTGTGACATGGCCGCCAGCCTTGCGCGTCGCAGCGAGCACCTGGTTGATAATCGGGCGGGTGCGCTGAACGCGGGTGGATCGGATACGCCCAGGCCGGATACGCAAATCATTGTCGCGGTCCACAGCTAAGCGTGCCGCAATGTGTGGCAAGGCAGCGCAAAACTGCCATTTCTGCGAAAGCCGCAATGTGCGCTGCCTTGCCACACATTGCGCCGTGATCCCCAAACTCCTTGGAAAACAAGGAGCCGACCGCCCCAGAAACACCATGCAATGTGCGTTCTTTTATCTTGCCATCGTCCCTTCCCCTCCACCTCCAAAACCTGAGACCCCACCGACAAAGCGCCATTCCACGCCAGAGTGCGACAGGCTTGCATGAGCAGATTCATTGCGAAGAATGACCAGAAAGAACGACAAACAGCCCGCCAAGGGAGGTGTGCGGAGCGACCGGAACACGGGCGGGAGGCGCAGATACAGCATCAGTTGGGATGCTGGACGCGCGCGGTGCAAAGATCGCCGCGCGCGTCCAGGCATAGGGATCGAGTGCGACGGAAATGTTCACCGGACGCTGCGATCCATCAAGAGCTGGCGCGATCTTTGCTACATAATTGCGGGTTTCGGCGGGCAGCGCGCGGCCCGAATTGAGATAGGCTTCATAGCGTCCCGGCCCCGCATTATAGGCAGCCAGAAATCCCGGTGCGCCGTAGCGGTCGTGCATCTCGCGGATATAGGCTGCACCCGCCATGATGTTGGCACGGCGGTCATAAGGATCGGCACCAAGGCCGTAACGCGTGCTCAATACGGCCCAGGTGGCGGGCATGATCTGCATCAATCCCATCGCCCCGACAGGCGAGGTCGCGTTCACGCGGCCCGCACTTTCGGCGCGCATCACAGCGTAGATCCACTGCTCGGGAATGCCAAAGCGCAGCGCGGCATCTGATACAGCCGTTGCAGCGCAATTGGTGTCGGGTGATATCGCGACGGATGCTTGCTCCGCGGATGCCGGTTCGGCGACGAGCGTTGCGGACGCAACAGCGACGACGCAGACCCCGAGCATCTTGGTGTGGGCGATACGCATGGCTCAACCCTGCCCCTTGCGTTTCGTCGGACGGTTCCACAGCAGAATGTGCGCCGTGGGGTCGCTGCCGGACTGGAACAGGTTGGCGTAGATTGGCTGGATCAATGTCGGATCGTCGATCAGCAGCGAGAGATAATTCCCCGCCTTCTCCCCGACACGTTTCCAGCCTGCACCGACTTCGACAGCATCGTCATCATCGCCAAGCATGATCCGGTAATCCGGCGCGTTCTCGGCGTCGCCGGGATCGGTTTCAACGATCCGCAATTCGGCATCGATTGTGAGGCATTGAATGCGTCCGGCAAAGCCGTTGGGCATGGATTCAAAAAGGCCAATCTGGGTCATGTCAGTCTCCTTCAGGGTGAGATGTGGGGGATTTCTGGTGCGGGTCGGCGAACCAGACATGGCGGCCGTCACCTGCTTCATCGGTCCAGACCGGCATGGCATGACCAACGATGTAGGTGGATGGGAACGTCTGGAAATAGCGCCCGTCGAGGCTATCGTTGACATTGAAGTTCATCAGAAACACCTCGCCTTCGCCCAGCGTGTGACAGCCCTTCCACGTCCTGAGCGGACGCCCCAAGCTGTCGAGATCGCGCGCGAACCCGGCCGTCTTGCCGTCAATCGTGATGCGATTTCCAAACCGGCAAACCCGCTGGCGCATGGTGGCGGCAATGAATTTCATGAGCGGCACGCCGCGCGGCAAATAGCCGCGGTTGCTGAGCGTTTTGGCCAGCCAGGAGGGCGGATTGGCCGCGATCAAGTCGCCGCGCTGATAATGCTTGGCGGGTCTGATGACATAAAGGCCAACCGGAACGCTGGGGCTGGCATTCCAGACTAGACGGGGGATCGGCGGGAAGAATGCGGTCACCGATGTGGTCGTGATGACGACCAAGGCGATGAGCGCGAACCGCGTATTCATGAGGTCATTCCTTCACGCAAAAGCCAGGCTTGATGGCGGGCGAGCGAATAGCTGCGCGGCGGCAGTCCTGCTGCGAGCCGGTTGTGGATGTGTCGCCAGTGATCCGGAGCAACGTCTTCGGGCGCGATACCGAGCGCCTCGATGGCGTCGATGGCGCGCAGCACCTGCACGACCTTCGGCCAGCCATGCAGGTGCAACAGGATCTCGCCGCCCGGATCGACATGCGGCAGCGTTGAAAACGCCTCGCCGCGCGACACCGCGCGCACGATGTCGATGTTTGAGCTGACCGTGCCATAGTCGTTCGCCGCCCACCGGATGAACGCGAAGATCGCGCCCGGCGCAAAGGTGACGACACGGCGGCGGCGATCTATGATCCGGTCGCCTGCCTGCCTGCCGAAGCGCAGCCAATGTTCCCGGACGCCTTCCTGCCAGAATAGCTCGACATGGGTGAAATGGTCACATGGCGATGGTTTGCATTCCGGGCCATCAACATGGGGCTGCCCAGAAGGAGCGGCCGCACTTCCAAGGGAGTGACAGCCCCCTGGGTGCAAAGTTTGTGAGTTGAGTCCGCGATTTCGGAAACCAGTTCGCGAATCATGGAACGAGTCCGCGAAACTCGGAACACCGACAAATCGCCTTGCCCGACTTTGCGTTAGAAAGAATCCGTAGGATTCTATGTTAGCATAGTTAAGGGGCAGAATTTCGCAGCATCTGCAGGGAGTTAAGGCCCATTTCGGTTTCCGATAGGCCGACTCTGCGGTCAACGAAAGGCCGAGCTCACCGGTCAATGATAGGCCGACCCGGGTCATGGCTTATCCACAGGCGCCAGCCCGAAAATTCGGGCGGCCTTTTCCAGTGCATCAACGGGGAGCGCAGTGAAGTTTAGCCGCTCACGGCCCAGCGTCGTTTCGAGGCGTAGAGTGTAACCGGGAAGCGGCTGCCGCAGCACGATCCGGCGCAGATCGAATGCAAATTGTTTGCGCGGCGACAGCACGCCGGACTTCAGATAAAGATGCGATACATCGAAGCTCCAACCGCCGGTCTGATGGCCGCCATGCTTGCGCACCAATCGGTAAAGCCAGCGCTCAAGCCCGCCGGTAAGGTCAAAATAAGCGCGGTCGATGGTCAGCACGAGCGCGGAATCGATGACGGCGCTGTAGAACCAATCGGGCAGGATTAGCTCGATACCCAGTGGCCGTCCGGCACCATCGAGCCGCTCTTTCCATTCGTTGATCCATGAAAAGCGATGACGGCGGCGCTGCGAGGGCTGACGGATTGAGGTGGCAATGGTGGTCGACTGGAGCCGGTCGAGCGCGGCTTTTAACCGTTCATAATTATGCCCCGCAGTACCGCGCCCCGTGAACGTCAGAACCTCGTGGGGCGTCGTTGCCATCAACCGCGATGTTTCGCGGCCATTGTCACGCGCTTCGACGATCTGGCTGGCAGCCCAGATCAAAATGTCGGCATCCCAGATTGTCGCCATTCCGTGTTCGGGGGTGGCTTCGACGTTGACGCGGACGGTGCCCATCTCGAAATCAATCGGCTTCACGCGCTTTGATTTGGCCAGGCTGAAGAAGGGCCAGCTCATCAGATCCTGTGCATCGCGCGGCGCAAAATCACCCGGGATCGTGCGGAACAGATCGAGCTGCACGCGGGCATCCGTGTTGATGTGCAAAGATCGCGGCGCGTGCATGATCGCGCTCAGCGCCGCACGGCATCGATGGGAAACCGCTTGGCGGGATGGACAGTGCCGATACCTTTATCCGAGGTGGAACGGCGGGTTCCAAGGTCGGCCCAGGCATCAAGATCGACGATGGCATAAACGATCCGCCCGCCAAGTTTGCGGAAAACCGGTCCGGTTCCATAGCAGCGGTGCTTTTCAAGCGTGCGTGCTGACAGACCGATATGGATCGCCGCATCGGGCGTTTTCAGGAAGCGCGGCGTCGTTGCATGAGGGATGGCGTCCATGATGATCCTCCGGTGATGAACCGGCAAGAATGGGCCGGTTGGTCTGCGTCGGAGGCGCTTCTGGCGGATAATGGGCAGGTAGGAGGGGTGGTTAAAGTGAAGGGGTCGAAAATGTCACCCCCTTGGCCGAAGGCCGAACATCAGCGGCCAAGCAGCAGATCGCGGTATCCGCCCGTCATCATATGCTTGGCTTCGTCGATCATGCGGTGGGTGCGGCGGCGCTGCGACGAGCCCTTCCACTCCGCACGGCCCATCGACGCGCCATTGCGATAGAGCAACGCGGATGCCATCTCGCGTCGGCTTGCACCCGCCCTTTCGGCATCCAGCAGATTGAGGAGTAGAAAGAGGCGGCCGCGTTGAAATGCGGTCGGCAGATAATCTCGCGGCGGTCGGCCGCAGGCCAGGCCGCGCAGCCCTTGTTCAAACCGGGTGATCGCGGCGATCCGCAAGCCAAAGACCCGATCTACTGGAATGGTCACGGCAAGCGATACACCCGGACGCGGGTCGCGCAGCCATAAGCGGTACGTTCCGGCCGCAGCCGTGATGACCATGTGGCGACCATCTGCCGCTTCATGGTCGGCGACTATGGTACCAAGCGCTCCAACGTCGATTTCACCCGGTTCGGCGAAATCCGGGGGTGCTGCATCAAGGATGATGGTCGTCGGTGACAAGACCGGTTCCCAAAGTACGGGTGCATCCTTTGCCGTGACATCGGGAGCACATGGGAAAGATCATGCCCCACCGCCGGGCCAGCACCTCCCATTCATGTCGTTCGTCGATGCCGCCCGCCGCAATGAGCGTCCTGGTCAGTTCATAGTCCTGGCGATAGTCAGGGCTGCGGCGGACAAATTCCTGCGCGCAATCGGCATAGTCGAAATCTGCAAATTGTTCCTGGGTCGCCGGAGACCGCCAATCGGACTGGTTGCGCATACGCTCACTCCACCCACGGCCCTGTTCAGACCAAGGCGGCGAATCATTGCCGCAGGGGAATCCGAGAGAAGCCCCCAAACATTCGTGCAGCTATGTGGCGTTGGGAAGAATATCTGTATGAATAGGCGGGTATTTTTACCTGACTTTCAAGAACACGCTATTGCAAACGCGGTTCGAGCAGGTGCCGGTAGCCGGTGTTCGACATCCACAATGCGCGGGCAAGATGGCTATCATGGACGGTCTTCGCCCGCTCGGGCTCCTTTTCAGGATCGAGGCCGAAAATGATGCGCACCACCTCGCGCCAGTCGGCATTTTCAGCCGCTGCATCGAGCAATCGCAGATAGGTCGCAAAATGACGTTCGTCATAGCTATTGACCCGCAGTGTCTGCGGCGGCTCGTCCTGAAAGGCAGGAATCGTCATGCCTTCATTCTCGCATTCATTCCCTTCGGAATGATTAGGAGTATAGCATGAATCCCACCAAATTGGAGCGACTTGCATAGCTTTGGGGAAGGGGAAGCTTCCCCCGCGAAAGGGGCAAGCCGATTATGGCAAGAATACAGCCTTTTGCGTGCCTGCCGATCAATCCTTGCTGCGCAGAAGATCGATCGGATCGACCTCCAGAACTGCGGCGAGCTTCTCCAGCATATCAACCGTGGCTGCGTGTTGTTCACGCTCCAGCAGCCCGACATAGTTGCGATTGATGTCGGCACGGTCGGCGAGTTCCTCTTGCGACAAGCCTTTGGCATTGCGCAACTGGCGTAAATTTCTGGCGACGATCTCCCGGAGTTTCATGCGCGGGAGGTCGCCGGTCTCCCTAGTATATTGCCACCCAGTATATTAGGTATTCGTCGAATTGCGATACTCAGCGGCGATTTAAATTTTGCGCGCCGCCGACAGCGCAAAGCCCCGCCCGGCAGAGCCGGGCGGGGTATGATGCGTTCGATCAGTCGCCGTTTGACCTGCGTGCGCGCGACCAGATGAGGTTGAAAGTCTTGCCATCTTCATCATCGAACAGGTTGGCGAAGAGCGGTGCGGTGAAGCTGGGATCGTCGAGCTTGACCGACAGATAGGCGCGGCCTTCGTTCGAGGTTTTGGCCCAGGCGGCTCCGATTTCGGCGCGACCGACAAAGACCCGGTGGGTGGGCGCGTTTTCATTGTCGCGGGCGTCTTCGGGAACGATGCGGACGTTCTTGGTCTGAACGCTCATTGTGACGATCTCGCCCTTGTACGTTTCGCCAGTCTTCGTGAATGAACCGATATTTGCCATGATATTTTCCTTCGATGCTTCGAGCCCGCGCCCATCGCGGCCTCGATGGCTGGTGACAGGCAGGGGCTTGCACCTGCTGCACCTGAAAGGCCGCAGCGCAGCGGAGGACGGTGCGGACACATGTTTCTTGTCTCGCGAGGAATGCGCGTGGTCGGGGTTCCCGTCGCGTTAGCGATGGGGTGGCCACCGCAGGGGAAGAAACTTGGGGCTAACCGTTGCAGCAAGGGGGCAAGAGGCGCAGCCGACCCCTGCAACCAAAGCCATTCGAAGAGGCCGTATGGGGTGGGCATCGCTGCATCCGGGCAAGGAATTCTGGCAAATCCGTTCGGTCATTCGCGCTGTTTGCGTAAACCCCACGCGAGATCGCTGCCGATGATATACGCAGAATCAGGGGCGCATCGTTGTTCTTAGTAGATGCGCGAGACAGTGGGAGCGCCATACACCTCCGCTTCGGCCGCGCCGCAATCGGAAGGGCACCACCCGTCAAAGCCCGAAGGCCGATCCTGATGTCGGCAACGAGGTAATCCCAAAACTCGCACCGCTCTTCGCCAACCTGTTCGGTGATGAAGCGGCTGCTCCATCCGCTGATGCGCCGCCTCGCACCGTCCGGGCGGGTCCGATGACAAGCAATCATACCCCGTCCGGTTCTGCCGGGCGGGGCTTTGGGTCAGCTTACCTGATTGATGGGTTCGGCGAACGCGGCGGGGTCGCCGCAACACGGCTCCAGGCCATCGCGCCGATCAGCGCCGCTCCCGCGCAGGACAGGATCTGCTGCCACGCGGTCGGCGGCATGGCGGCCGCCGCAATACCATGCACGGCATGGTATCCGGCAAAGGCCGCAGGGGCAGCGAAGGTGAGCGCGATCAGTGCGCGCAGCACCGGCGATTTGATCGTGGCGATCAGGATATGCGCGGTTGCCAGTGTTACAACCGCAATGCCGAAGCCTGCCACCAGCGCGGCAATCAAGCCCGCGCCGCTGTCAAAGGCCCAGATGCCGACTGTAATTCCGCAAAAGAGCGGCAGCGCATAAATCGAAAGGGTGACGAGTAAGGCGCAGCATAGCAGCACGGCTACGGCGATCAGGGCAAATCCAACGAGCATATGCGCCCTCCTTGCAGGGTTCTCACCCACTGGACGCGCTCTCCACCACCACCACAGCGCAACATGTCCTATCATTATTGCTCCAAGCGGCACGGTATCTCAATCGGCAATGACCAAGGGCGGCACCGCGAACGATGCCGGTTTGAGATAGGCGTGGATGGCGCGGATCGATCCAAGCTGCGTGATGGTCTGTTCGTGCAAAACGACATGATCGTCCTCATCGACCGAATAGTTGAATGGCCCATGCTTGCCGTCAAAGATAATGCGTTCAGCGCCAAAGCTGCCGGGGCATGAGCCTGACCAGCGGTGATAGGCAATGCCGTTGGTGCCGCAAAATTGCTCCAGCGCATTGAAGGAGCCCCATGACACCTCATGGGCATAGAGGGACAGCGGTTCCCCCTCGACGTGCGCGTCCGGGCTGAACGGGTCGCCGTCCCATTCAGTGCATTGGGTTTCATCCCGGATCAAGGCGCAGAGCGCCTGATACTGATCGCACGATACCGCACCACCAATCACGATGCTCGCAGATACACGGTCAGCCATGACCAATTCTCCCATATGACGCGCGCGCAAGCGCGCTAATAAAGCAAAGCAAGAGGCGGCGGTTTCCCGCCGCCTCCGCTCGTCACGCCGCCTGCCGCTCGGGTTCGACCTCGGCCTCGTCCGCGTCCAGCACCTCGGCTGTCTCATCCGCATCGTTGCCGGGTTCCGGCAAGAAGGCGGCAGCCTCTGGATCGGGATCGGTCTGTTCGTCGGCCTCCGCCTGCCACTTGACGCGGTTGGCAGCGGCCACCGTCGCCACCCCGCCCCGCTCGGTGTAAGCGGTGGGCGGGAACGCCATCCAGCGCGGCACCCAATGATCGCGCTTGGCGCGGCCATTCTCGCCGGTCAGGAAGTCATTGATGACGCCCTTGATCGTCTTGCCCTTCTCCGCGACATGCGCCTGCGCCACGGTATCGCCGCCGACTTCGCGCAAGATTGCGGTCAGCACCTCGCGGTCGCGGATAAGGTCAAGAAAGGCCGCATCCGCCAGCCAATAGTCCGCCATGTCGATGCCGATATGCAGACCGACGCTTTCGATCAGGCACGACCCGCTCGCCAGCGTCTCCGCCATGACAACGCCCAATATCTCCATGACTGTGCAATCGGGGATTTCCAGAAGCCGCGCGAACAGGCCGGTGATGCCCTCGATCGGTTCATGGCCCTTCGTGACTTCGGGCGATTCAGGATCGAACCCCAGCACCGACAGCACTGCGCGGCGGCGCTCGTCGAAGCGGGCTTCGGCAACGCAGGCCTCAACGCTTTCGGTCACGGCCTCATTGCGTGACCGCTGGCTCTGCACCTCCACCCGCCACAGCGGCGAACCACAAATCGCGTGAGCGACCATGACGCGAAGCGCCAGCGACGGCTGCGCCGCCAATGCCGACCGCACCGCCGCATGGCGGTGCAGGTCGATATAGCCGGTCATGGCGGAGGTGATTTCGGGCCGCGCGGGTGCGGACTGCTTGGCCCCGTCACTGCCGCCGTCTTCGCGCTTGCGCGCTTCCTTGCGGGTCAGATAGCCCTCGTGGAACGTCACTTCGCCCTTGCCGTTCACGTCGATATAGATGCGACCGCCTTTGCGTTTGGGCGTCTTTTCATATTCATACGACTGGAAATAGACACCGGCAGGGACGATCTCGACCGCACTCCACCCGTCTTCGAGATAGGCGGCTTTGCGCCGCTCGATCTCGGCGGACTGCGCTGCCCAGAACTGATCGGCATCGGCGAAATAGCCATCATCCTCGAACATATCTTTGACGATGGGGCCGTCAAAACTGCCGAGGTCGAACAGCGCCACACTGGTTGAGATTGAGGCACCGCCAAACAACCATGCTTTCAGCTGCGCTCCGCGCGGGGCATAGCCGTCTGCATCCTCAAATAGCGCCAGCCACGCCTTTTGCTGCGCCTTGGTCGCAAGCGTAAGGTGCTTGACGGTGGCCGCGTCAATTTCTTCGGCACGGAAGGCTTCGCGGATACGCGGCAAAAGATTGCCGAGCGCCAGAATGCGCTTCACCTGCAATTGCGTGAGCGCAAAGGTCGCGGCAATATCCTCGACGCTGCGGCCTTCCTTCACAAGCCGCGTGTAGCTTTCCCATTGCGTGACCTGATCGGGGGCTTGCCGCAGCATATTCTCGATCATCGACACTTCCAGCGCCTCGGCATCGTCGCCTTCACCCAGGGTGATGCAAGGGAGCGTCACGTCATCCTTGCCCTGCCGCGCGGCTTCAAGACTGGCGAAATAGCGGCGCTTGCCCGCGATGATCTCGAAATGGCCGGGGTTGCAATTGGGCCGCACGAACAGCGGCGAAATCACGCCGCGCTTGATGACAGATGGCAAGATGTCGGTAATGTCGGGCGGCTTCTTGCCGCTGCGCATATTGGCTTTGGAAACCGATAGCCGGTCGAGCGGGATATGGTCGATGTGCATGTCACTTACTCCTTCGCTTGTGGGTGGCCCCATCCTCGGGGCATCTTGGGGGGCAGTGAGGATGGGGCCGGTTTTCCGTGCGGGACGATCCCGCGCGGGGTCTGCCGCAACCTTGAATCTCTCGGGGGAGATCAAGGCGACGGAAGCTCGTTGGCGCGGGCGGCGGCTGCGGCCTCAAGCCGCGCTTCCTTCTCGGTGATGCGCCCGATCAATCGGGCCGCATCGGCGTAAACGGTCAGCGGGAAGCGGCCTTCAAAACACAGGTCGCGCTCGATGGTGAGGCCCAGCGGCAGCGTCACCGCCGCGATCTCGGTCAGGCTCGCCGAACCCAGTTCGGGGCAGCCGAAGCCCAAATCACATAGCCCGAACAGCGTGTCACCGTCGGCGTCGAGTTCGGAAAACAGCCACGTCGCAGCACCGCAAGGGTTGAAGAATTTGACCACGGGTGCGGGGTCAGGTTCGCGCAAACCGCGCTGCATTGCTTCGTGATGGGCAGCGGCATTGGCGATCAGGCGCGCGCGTAAGTCTTGGGTCAGCAAAAGCATGGGACCGCTCCTTTCAAAACATCTCGATCTGGTTGCGGGCGTTGGTATCGAACAGGCCGTGATCGGCGGGACGCTGGGGCTTGCGCGGCTCCAGCGGCGCATTGGCGCGGATGGCGAGCCGGTCGCGGGGAGTGATCGGCACAACCCCATAAACAAGCGTCTGCTCACCGAACGGCGTTTGCTCGGACGCAAGCCGGTCTTGGGCGGGGAGCGCGGCGCTCATGCCGCGCGCGCCAAGGTGCATTCGCTGTCCCGAACGAAGGCCAAGAGGAAATCCGCCGCCTTGCTGGCTTGGGACGCCGCCTTGAAAATGGCGCGATTATCGGCGCGCAACACGGCCAGCCACGAACCGAGATAATCGGCGTGGCGAACGGTGGGGACGATCCCAAGCGCAGCACAAAGATAGGCTGACGCCAATTCGGCGCAAAGTTCCTCGCGGGCATAAAGCGCCGAACCGAACCATCCTGACTGCTCACGCGCCAGCCGTTCCTTGCTCCCCGCCCAATGGCCTAGCTCGTGCAGGGCCGTCCGGTAAAAGTCGATCTGGTGGGTGAATGCCGGTTGCGGCGGCACCTGCACATAATCGCCGCCCAGATCATAAAAGGCGCGTGCGCCGCCAATGCGGAAATCCGCACCCGTGGCGGCAATCAAGCCTTCCGCGCGTTCATGCTGTTCGCGGGGCGGTAGCGGCGTGGGGTCGGCTGTCAGCCGTGCGGGCAGTCCGTCACACTGCGCGGCATTGAACACAACAAAGCGTTTGAGGAACGGAATGGAGCGAGGTTCGCCCTCCGCTTCTTCTCCCTGCTCGCGCCCATCTTCGGGGGTGAAGCGGTCGGCATAAAACACCGTATGCCCGCGCTCACCTTTGCGGACGCACCCGCCAGCGGCCAAAGCCTGCCGGAAGGTCAACCAATCCTGCGACGGGTAACAGCCTTCAATGACCGCGCCCCACAGGATAAGCACGTTCACGCCCGAATAGGCTCGGCCCGAAACGGCGTTGCGGGGTAATCCCGGCACCGCCGCCGCCGAACTCCAAGGCTGCGCCCACGGGAAGCAACCGGCTTCAAGCTGGGCGATGATCTTGGCCGTTACCTCGTCATACAGCGACACGCGCGAAGCCGCGCTTCCGCCTGCGCTGTCGCCAGCTTGGGCACCATGCCGTGCGCGCGCATCCTGCTTTGTCCTGCCCTTCGCCTTTGCTTTGCCAGCACCGCCCTTGCCGCTGCTCCGCTGTGCCCTGCCCTGATCCGCCATCGCCGCCTCCTTGCTTAAAAACCACACCGACCCCGGAGAGGCGGGGTGGGCGGCAAAATGCGACCAGAGAGGCGGGCCGCCAGCAGGCGCACCCGAAGGGCTGCAACACAGTGAAAGACCCGAGTCCTGAGCTTGTCGAAGGGCCGGGTTGCGCCTGCTGGCGGTTCGCCTAGCCGGAAGCGCCGCCCATCCCGCTTCTCCGGGATCGGCCACAAAAACGTCGGCGCATCCGCGCCGTCCGCAGGCACCCTGCTCATGCCAATGATGGCGAGAGCGACCAGCGATATGACATCAGCAAAAACCGCACCCTGAAAGGAGGCGTTGGCAAGAGGGTCTGTGCAGGATTTCCAGGGCGGGGATAGTCGTTCTGGTAATCCTGCGCTGACCCGGCCGATGCCGGTTCAGAGTGCGTGCGGGGCCGCGATCAAGCCATCGCACCCTGTCCGATTTCCAATCGGCAGAGTGTGACAACAGTCCCGCTCATCATTTGGGGCGTTGCGGGCACTCCCGCAGAAGGGGTCTGACAAAACCGCGCAGCGGGTTGGTCAGCAGGGGAAGGCCTTCCCCTTCTGAAGAACCGGAATATCGCGAATCTATTTGCACGCACATGGCGTGGATGTCGAAATCGACGGCTAAACCGCAACGCAAAGCCTGGATCATGCAACATCGCCGTGGAATTTAGCATCATTTAACGAATTTACGCAACATATGGTGATTGCAATGCACCTGTCGGGCCGCTATGCGCATCATCATGGCAAAAAACGCAACGCCACAACGGGATTCGGTCATGGAACACTTTTCAATCGTTCAGGCGCTCTGTCGCGCCGCAATGGCGGACGCCTCGCCTGCCCTGCGCAAGCAAGTTGAACGACTGAGAGACGCATTGGCAAAAGATGGCGAGGCCAAGCAATCAAGCGCCCTGACAAGCATCCTGACCACCGCTGACCGCACCAAAGAGCTTGCGCCAAGTCGTATTGAACGGTCGAAGGCACCGCTTGTGGGCGAGATTCTGGGCCGCAATACACCTGTGCCCGTAGATCGGGAAACGTCAGCCGCTTTGGCCGAAATCATATTCCCCACCGATATCGAATCCTCGGCGCCTTTGTTCAACGCCACCGTTCGGCAAGCGATCGGGACGATTGTCGAGGAATGGGAGCATTTCGATGCGTTGGCAGAGATTGATATCAGGCCGTCGAAGACGTGCCTGATCTATGGCGCACCGGGCACCGGCAAGACACGCCTGGCCCTCTGGATCGCGCGCGAGCTGGATTTGCCGGTTGTCCTCGTAAAGCTCGACGGCCTTGTTTCATCGTTTCTGGGAACAACCGCGCGCAACATCGGAAATCTTTTCACTTTTGCCAATCGCTATCGCTGCGTGCTCTTGCTCGACGAGTTCGATGCGATCGCCAAGGTGCGCGACGATCCGCAGGAGGTCGGCGAGATCAAACGCGTGGTCAATGCGTTGCTACAAAATCTCGATATCCGCCGGGACGTCGGGTTCACTGTCGGAATCACCAATCATCCCAAATTGTTAGACCCAGCAGTTTGGAGACGTTTTGAAGTTCAACTTGAAATCCCAAAACCCGATTTCGAGATGCGGAAGGTAATTGCCGCGCATTTCATGCCGCCGGTCAAGGCACCCGACAGCCACTTGCGCCTGATTTCGTGGTTTACGGAAGGGGCCACCGGCGCCGAAATCGAATCTCTCGTTCGGACATACAAGAAGGCCACAACCGTTCGTGAAGAGGATAAGCGCGGCCTTTTGGACACGCTGCGCCAGTTTGCGACCTTGAACGCTGCCCGTGTTCAGAGCGAGCGCCGGGCACTGCTCTTTGAGGACTCCACCAGCCTGTTCCGGGCGATGCGTGACGATCCCATTCTGAACTTCTCAATGGCCGATATCGGAGAAATTTCGGGCAAGGACAAATCCACGGTCAGTCGCCAGCTTGGGAAGCAAGCCGCTGCCTTGAGTGAAGGTGAGGTGCCAAATGGCTAGTCCGGTACAAATCGTTCTCAACCCGGAAAACTATGAAGAAGCGCGGGTCACAAATGGCGGTGGTGGGCGGAAGGATTTCTTCGCGCACCGTGACCGGGAATTTCGTGCACACCAGACCGCGCTTATCGGACAGCTGGAAACCATTTCCGGGGTACTGAGCGCCCAATCGCAGGGTGACGTGGGCTTCGTGAAAGTCGTTCTTCGCCGGGAGGCATGGGCAAAAAGCCATCGTCCGATGGCGACGCTGTTCAGAAATGACCGGACGCCAATTGTCGGTGGGGATGATTTGGGCGTCATGATCATCGAAGCGCGACCAAGCACAATGCGTCAGGTCGCGGCGGAGATCGCGAAAGCCGAAGCACATACTGAAATGCGCTTTGATCCTAACAGGGAAAAGGAAGTCCCCCACCCTTCTTCGCAAAAGAGCGAGGCGGGAGCAATCGACCGTATCGAGATATACGGGCCGACTGACCGGCGCAATTTTTCGCTGGAGGACGCGGTCGCCTGGCTCTCCAATCCGATGACCGGGAGCGGCTATCAAGTCGAACTCTTCGAGCCCCTTCCCGCTCGTTCGGAATGGGATCGGCTCGACAATGGCCACCGCCGGCTGGTCGAGAGTTTTGTCGCGGGATTCAACAGCCTCGAATATGGCGTTACAGTGGAGCGGTTGCCCAATCACCGCCCCAAGCAGCCCTTGCTTTCCGTGCGGCTGGACCAATCTACCGATCAGCCAGTTCTTCGCCTGGGCGAGCCATCGTCAGGTGAGCGCCGCCGGGACATCGCGGTGTTCAATCCTGATCTTGAACGTCATGCGCGGCTTTTGGCGTTTCTCGACAAACACCCCCTTGTCCGACGAATTGAACTTCCCGGCATTGTTGTCCGGTCAGCGCTTCCCGCCAGCCCGATCGCAATCGCGCGTCCAACCCAGGCGATTGTGCCTGTGCGCGATAGCCGGAGGACACATCCCCGCCTTGGCGTGATCGACGGCGGGATCAGTCCAGCATTGGCAGACTGGGTCATTGATCGTTGGGATATTCTTGCCGACGAGGACGCTGATCTCTCACATGGCACGTTCATTGGCGGATTAGCGACGATCGGCAACGCGCTTAACGGACCTCATATCTGCCCCGAAGCCGATGGCACCGAACTCGTCGATGTTGCGGTTTTCCCTAACGAGCGGAAAGCCGGGGCATTCGCATCCTATTACCCCGAGGGGCTTCCCCAGTTTTTTGACGAGATGGAAACGGCAATTTCCGACGCGCGAGCGCGGCACGGTGTGCGCGTGTTCAACATGAGCCTCAACATTCTCCAGCCGGCAGCTCCGGATCGCTACAGCCCCCATGCTGCGCGGCTGGACCGGATTGCCGAATCCAACAACGCGGTTATTTTCATTTCAGCAGGAAACATTGCGCCGCAGGATCTTCGGGCTGAATGGCCCGCCGATGCAACCGCAGCCCTTACTAACCTCGCAAATGCCCGTAACGATGCGCTGCACACCCCGGCGGAGAGCGCCAGGAATGTCGCCGTCGCTGCGCTCAATCCGCCAGGCCTTGATGGGTGCATTCCCTTCGCTCCCACACGTTTTAGCCGGCGCGGGCCGGGCATGAGAGCAAATGTAAAGCCCGATCTTGCGCATGTCGGCGGATCGGGAACCCAGCACCCGACGCTGGGGCACGGCCTGTTTTCCATTTTGCCTGACGGTTCGATCATCGATGGCTGCGGAACAAGCTATGCTTCGCCCCTTGTCGCAAAGACAGCCGCGGTTCTCGATCATGCTATTGAAGGGGAAATTTCACGCGAAAGCCTGATTGCTCTGCTGGTTCACCACGCCGAAATTCCTGAACCGCTGCAATCGAAAATTCTAGCGCCGGTCGCGCGGCATCTGGTCGGCTTTGGGATGCCGCCGTCGGCAGATCAGATACTGGAAACAGGCGACCATTCGATAACGCTCGTTTTCGCATCGCGTATCACTCACGGACAGCAAATCAATTTCCGCTTCCCCTGGCCCGCATCACTCGTCGGTCCTGGCGGAAAATGTCGCGGACGGGCGAAACTGACACTCGTTTCGACGCCGCCGCTTGATGCGAGATTTGGATCTGAATTTGTTCGCGTAAACATCAACGCCACGTTGCAGCAAGAGCAGACAAAGGGTTGGAAGAACCGACTTGAACCGCTCTATCTGCCATCCAAGAGGGAGGCTCCTTTAGTTGAAGCGGAGCGAATCGAACACGATCTGAAATGGAGCCCGGTCAAGGTCCACGCCAAAACCTTCAAGCAGGGTGTTGGGCCATCATCCAACTGGCGGCTGTTCGTGGAATATTTGACAAGAGCTGGCGAAGTCATGCCCGAAGAAGGCGTGCCATTCACCGCTATCGTAACGATCAGCGATCCTGATGGCGAGAAACCCGTTTTCAACGATATGCGACAGAATCTCCAGGCGTTGGGAACGACCATCGCGGATATAAGAACCGCCGCGCGGATTACGCCACGCGTATGATACTGAACGATCAACAGCGCTGCCAAATTCGGAAAGATGGGTGTCAGAATATGCCAGTATTCGGCCACTTTGAATCTGTCGTTTCAGCGCAATGCATGAGTTCCGCGTGAAATATGACTGACGAACCCCAAACTCGCGAAACGATCTTCATCTCCAAGGCGACGCCCGGAGACGATGACTTCGTGCTATGGCTCGCGCCTCGACTGGAAGCCGCGGGCTACCGTGTTTTTGCTGACATTATGCGCCTTGAGGGCGGCGACGAATGGCGCGGCAAGCTGACAGCCGCATTGCGTGACGATGCTGTTCGAATGCTCCTTTGCTGTAGCGACAAGACTTTGGCTCGGCGCGGCGTCAAGGAAGAGATTTCGATCGCAGAATCGCTTGCCGGTAAGCTCAAAATACCCAACTTCATTATCCCGCTAAAGCTGGAACCTTTCGATGCCATCTTTGGTGTAGCCGGGCTTCAGTATGTGGATTTTTCCGAAGGTTGGGCGAGAGGCTTGACCGCGTTGCTCACGACCCTGGAGAAGCAGTCCGTGCCGCAGGCCGGCGACGGGATAATTCAGCCAGCATGGGCTCAGTATCAACGGCGCATGGCCATCATGGTTCAACGCTCGCCCGAAATCCTCACGACGAACTGGCTCCGCGTGCTGGGCATACCAGATGAAATGTCGCTCCTGGTGCCTCGAAATACGTGCGACGAGCGAAAGCTGGCAAAGCTTGCGCGATCTTGCGCCCTGCCGATGGTGCCATTTGGTCGCGGACTGCTGACGTTCGCTTCACCCCTAGAACTCGAGGAGCATTTCGAGAGAATCGGCGCTTTGGTCGAAGACGCCGCGATCGACGTCGCGACCTTTCTTGCCGATGGCGTCGAGGCGCTCTCGATCAAGCCGCGCGAAGCCAAAAGCATCATGAACAACCTGCTTCGTCAGGCGTGGGAGAACCATTGCAAAAGTCGCGGCCTATTTATGAGAGAATATTCAAGCGGCGTCTCCTTCCACGTTGACGAGACAATGCTGGGGATTGGCAAGCGCGTCGCATGGGGTACGCAGGGACAACGACGAAACTCCATGCTGCGCAACAAAGCGAAAGGAAAAGTCTGGGAATATGGGGTCAGCGTCGTGCCGAGCCTCTTTCCATTTCCCCACCTGAAGCTGAAAGGCAGGGTTCTGTTCTCCGATATCGGAGAGAAAGACAGCACAGTAATCATAGCCGACAAACGCACTCAACATAGATTGCGCCGATCAGTGTGTTCTGGCTGGCGAAACAAGGCCTGGCATGGTCGGATTATGGCTTTCATGGAGCTGCTCGCTGGCGAAAGCCCCTACATCGATCTGGCCGTCGGCTCAGGCGGCAGTATCACGCTGGACGCGATGCCGATTCAGACGACGTCGCCTGTCACGGCTCAACAACAATTCAGGCAGGACGAGGATGCCGAAGAGACCGATGAATCGACAATAACCGGCCAACGTCAGGATGAGGACGAAGCAGCATGAGGTTTGACGAAGTCTCCCTGCAAACCGTCTTCATCGATGAACCGATGCTCGGCTTCGGCCATGGCCAGTCGTGTGACCACCCCAAGGATGGCCTGTACCTGTATGGGCCCGCCTCTCCTCCCGAGAGAGCGGACATTTCGATTGGGGTGGTAGGAACCGCTGCCGGAATCGCGCTGCTCAAGAAATGGCTCGGTGCCATCCAGGCCGCCATTCCAATTCCGCCGCGCGGCAAACGCGATAAGCCTCACAGGCTACACCTGTCTGATTTTCCCGGAATCGAGGAAGGGTTCGGCCTGCGCGTCGATCCCGACAAGCTCACCGCCTACGCGATCGAAGACAGTGCGGTGCGCGCCGCAGTCAATGTGCAGAACCATCATGAGGCTGTCTCCCGGACGGTTGACCTTTTTCTCGCCCCCATCACCCGTCATGTAAATGAGGAAGAGCGACCGATTGACGTCTGGGTGATCGTCGTGCCCGAAATCGTTTTCGAGACGTGCCGCCCCCAGATGGGTGGTCGGCGCAAGGGTGAACTCAGCACCGGCGAACTTGCGAAGCGTCAAGGCTCGCGCTCCGACCTCCCTTTGCTTGCGGGGATTCTGGATCAATCTCTGGAAGCGGTGTTTGATGACGTCCCTGATTTTCATAGGCAGGTGAAGGCCCGCCTGTTGAAGACCAATCAGCCATCGCAACTGGTTCGCGAGACAACGTTGGCGCCTCACGAATTTGTCAACAAAGCGGGCTATCCAATTCGTGGCACCCAAGCCGCCGCCACGGTTGCCTGGAACCTGGCCACGGGTCTGTTCTATAAAACACAGGGCGATCCTCCATGGCGGATCGCCGGCATGCGGCCCGGCGTCTGCTATGTGGGCCTTGTCTTCAAGCTGCTGCCAAACCACCCGCAAAACCACGCTTGTTGTGCTGCGCAGATGTTTCTGAGCGAAGGCGACGGTGTCGTTTTTCGTGGCGCAAATGGCCCGTGGAAGACCGACGATCGGGAGTTCCACTTGCCGAAAGACAAGGCCAAAGCATTGCTATCCATGGTCCTTGAAACCTACAAAACACGCTTTTCAACATATCCTGCCGAACTCTTCATTCATGGTCGCACCAACTTCTCGGACGAGGAATGGCAGGCATTCGCCGAGGCGGCACCTCCCGGTACGAACGTGGTCGGCGTGCGCATCAAATCCACCTATGGCGAGACCAAGCTCTACCGGGACGGAGACTATCCGTGCCTCAGGGGCACGGCCCTTCTACTCGGTGATCGCGACGCCTATTTGTGGACCGCTGGATATGTCCCCCGCATCGATACCTATCTTGGCCCCGAGACGCCCAACCCGCTCTACATCACGACATTGCGATCGACCGGGGAAATGCCCGCATTGACGAGCGTACTGACCGACATCATGGGGCTCACCAAGATCAACTATAATGCCTGCAACTTCAGCGACGCAGTGCCGGTGACGATCCGCTTTGCCGACAAGGTCGGCGAGGTGCTTGTCATGGGTAGTGCGGCAGGCTCTGAGCGCCAGCCATTCAAATTCTACATCTAAGAGGGCGTGGGCCGGATGCCTTTGCTCGAATTCTTCAACTCCGTCACACCTTTGGCCTCGTCGAGCTGAGCGAGAATATACTCCATAGCGAAGTCCTTGGGGCGCACCCATTCATTCGTGTCGCGGATCCGTCCGATCAGCTGCTCAAGCCCCGCGTTGAAACTGCTTTCCGCGCGGAAGTAATGAGCAAATGCATGAAATGACGGATAGTCCATGACGATTGCTGCGCCGCCCAGATCGTCCAGGCTGTCGCACGCCTTCGCATAAGCGGCACCTTCGTCGTCGAACAATTCCTTGATAATCGCGATGCCGATTAGCTTGCGGTCACCAACCGCGAAGTCCCAATTCTCACCGCCGACAACGATCTCGGCGATCGGCTGTCGCAATAGATAGCGAAGACCTCCTCGAATCTGGGTGAGCGCGTCAGCATGCTGGCTGCGCGATGCGCGTCGTTTGCGATCAAGGGTTCGGTTCAAGCCAGACTCCGTATTCGGACTGTCCTTCGCCTGTATCAGCAGTACGTGACTGCAGGTGACGACCATAACATCAAGGATCTCCTTGTTGGTATCACGACGCCGGGGATTAAGGACGACCTGGTCGGCGGCGAACGACCGTCTCAAACCGGCGACGATATCGCGCTCCTGGAAGTAGCCGGGATTGGTGCGCGTGAGGCTGTCGTAGCTGAAGTCGGCGCTCCCGCGATAATCATTTCCCGCAACGGTCGCATCCAGGACGAAGATATCATCGGGGGCTAGCGCCTCCTTGAACACGATCTGGATTGCCGCCTCGTCGTCCGTGCTCGTTCTGATTCCGAACCAGTCCGACAGTGCTGCGAACAAGCCCTTCGCGGTTTCCGGATGATATGTCAGCAAGCCGAATTCGGTCCCGTCGATGAGACAGCTTCCACGATCTTCAACGGCGGCGCGATAGCTCATCCATTCCCGGCTCCGATCGTCGAAGAAATAGACGTCCAGCTCGTCATATGTGAGCATTTCGAGTAGGTCGCCGGTGTGCTGATCGTCAGCGAACAGTAAGGAAGCAATGGTCAGCGGTTCATCCCCATCATCGAAGAAGGCCGTCGTCAGGGCGACTGTCAGGCCAGATGTCGACATCATCGGCGCGAGATAGAAGGCGAAGCCACCATTCACTTTCGCCGCGAGAATCGCTTCCTTCTGGCCTTTCACCACCAAAGAAATCCTGCCCGTTTCAACATGACGGAAAGTCAGCAGGCCACCTGCAAACGACCGTATCGCCGGGATCAACTCTGGATGCAGGATTGTCAGCAACGGACCTACACCTCTCCCGGCAGCGTGCCGCAGTGCGCGCTTCTTGCTTGGTGGCCTGCGATGCTCGGATATCGAACTGGATGACACATCACGCTACGCACCATGACACTTTTTGAATTTGCGGGTCGAGCCACACGGGCACGGTTCATTCCGCCCTACTTTTGGAACGCCTACCGATGCGCGCCGCTCGAATGAGAAAGGCAGAGGAGGCGTGGCTCGGCGCGAGGGCGGCGAACCGAAGCGCTTCAGCTGCGCAACTAGCTGTTTTTGATTGAGGAGTTCGCCCCGTCCGCGCTCATCCATCCCGGCCAGATAAGGAGAGAGCCGCGCCATCTCAGCGTCAGCCCCTGTAAAATCACCGCAATAGGCAAGAACCACTGCGTATTGGCTCCTTAGCGGCACCACGCGCCCGGCGAGCTTGAGGTTTCGGATGATCGGCAGCAGGTTTGTCTCGATAAGCTCGCGGGCACCCTCGAAATCCTGCCGCATGCAAAATTCATCAACCAGATCTTGCCCCACCCGGATCATCGAATCCGGTGCCCGGGCCAGATCGTAGAATTTCAACGCATGGATTCTTGCAAAGGGTGCGAGATTGCCTTGGGCAATCACCACCTGGGCATGAAGATCGAGCGTATCCGCCAAATGTTTCAGGTCGTCCGTTTGCGTCGATGTTTTCGCAAGCAGCGGGCGTAGCGCATCAGCGTTGCGCCCCATCACCTGCTCCGGACTCAGCCCAAGGAGGTCATAATATTCCGGAATGAGACGCTCGGTTTCCGCTTCGGCTAGAGCATAGTCTCCTAACTGAAAATAGGCGTGTGCGACGTTATAGCGGAATACCCGGCTATAGTCGGCCCGTGCTGGAACACGCGGACGCATCTCATTAATTGCAGCCCTAACCGCTGAGCTATTACCATCTTTCGATAATGCCAGCATGCGCTTCATCGCCCAGCTCAGCCAGCGTTCGTCGTCGAGGTCATGCTCGGTAATTAACGCTTCCATTCTGGCGAGGCGATCAATGACCTGCGCGGCATTGTCGCTGCGCAGGTCGTTGAACACGAGGCCGTCCAAGGCCTTGCACCGTTCGGCAGGCGGACGCTCTGCATCGTCTGCAATAAACTCAAGGAAAGGCTCTATCTCCGGCCATACGCCCATCTCATGGAAAAGCTCATCGGTCGCAAACTCGACCAGCACGTCCGACTGTCCGGTCTGGCCAAACAACCGGATCAGCAATGACAATTTGGCAAGACTCCAATCCGTTTGGATGCTGGCCGCGATAATCGCTGCCAGCAGGCGACGCACCTCGGTCTGACGTTCATCCCCGGCGCTCGACAAGTGTGCCAGTGCTATGAGGCGCATGGCATCATGGACCTTGATCCGACCGCCTCCGAAGACTTCCATTGCGCCGGTCGCGGGAAGTGCACGCAGATGACGGGCCACGATCGGACCCTGAATGCCTAAAGCGCCGGCTAGCAAGGCGCGTGCCTCGTCCGATGTGAGCGGTACGTCTGCGATCGACAGGGCGGCGAGTGCATCCTGCAATGACGGATCAATGGCGTTGAAAGTGCGCGCGAGGATAATCTCCTGCGCTGTCTCGACAATATGGGTCTGCGCTTCGATTTCAGCACAGAAGGCCGCAACGTCACCACCATATTCGGCCCGCGCGATGCCAAGCGCATTCTGGATATAAAAGGGCAGCGCGCCCGTTATCCCGGCCAAGCGGGAACATGTCGCGAAATCGGCGCGGCACTGCCTGCCATCTGCTTCGACGGCAATGGTGTCGGGGTCCCAACCTCTTAACAGCTCCGCATCGATACCAGTCAGGACTTCGAGTTCCCGCATGGCGGCGCCAGGCTGGCACAGGATTACGACATCAATCTGGGGGATGCGCTGGATAAGGGCGTGGAGATCGGAGGGCGGGAGGCGGTGTCCATTATCCAGCACAAGCGTGAGGTTCTCGCCGTCCGCTTCCAGGCGACGGTCGATCGCCTGCAGGAGGTCATAGCCGGATACGCCAGGAAGCAGCAGCTCGCCCAATCGACCGCCGGGCTGCGAGAACAGCCGGGCGGCAAGTTCACGCGCGAGTCCGGTTGCGAGAGCCGGACCTGGGGTATCGCCGATATCGAAATAGGCGATCTGGCCAACGGTCTGCGCAGCCGCAGCACCTGCCCACGCCGTTTTCCCAGCACCGGAATATCCAGCGACGATCTGCAAGCGCCGATCCGCGCTCTGCAGTGAGGGTTCATCGGATTGCGGCCTGTAGACGGGCGGAGGAGCAGGAAAATCCTGAAGCTGAACAACCAATTGCTCGAACAGTTCGGGCAGTTCTGCGACAGCAAAACTGTGCGCAGTTCGCGGCGGTGAACCTGAAGCGGCAAGCATCACCTGTCCCGCCAGTTTCCAGACCAGGGTTTCAGGAACGAGCATGGAAAAGGACAAGACGGCGGCGCGATCCCGACAGGCCGTGAAGGCATTGGCCACATCGTAGGGTGGCTCAAGAATGGCAGGGTCACCCGGGACAGGTCCGCCCGGCCAAAGCAGTTCGACATCGACTGGCCAGTCATTTGTAAGGCGCTTGGCCAGTGGTCCGTTGGGCGGTGCATTGGAAACGATCGCGAAGTTCGCCTGTCCTGCACGCGCAGCACTTTCATGCGCCAATCTGATCTGCTCGAACCGCAGCAGCGTTTCCTCGATATCTCCGAAGGAAAGGGCAGCAGCGCGTGTCTTCACCTGAATGTAGGTGATGCGATCCTGACCATGAAGTTCGATGTCTTCGTCGGCTTCGACGACTAACCTTTGGACCCAGTTATTGCCGCATTGGAGCAGGCATGCCGCAGCGTATAGGTGCTGGTAGAGGAAGCCCTTGTGGACTGACTGGATACGAACCAGCTGACGGGGATCAAGTACCTGAGGTGGATCATCTTCGCGCGGCATGCTCATGTCAGACCTTCTTTCGGATGCCAGGTCCGGATGCCGGTCAACCTTCGTGATGGTGGCCCCGCCAGCAAAGCAAGGCCATCGCGGAAGAGTGCATAGTCATAGTCTTCGCGCGCGCTACGAATGCCAATCTCGGCACTGCCGCTTGCGAAACCGGCTATGTCGTTCGTCGGCAATTCCAGCATCACCGGTCGCTCGCGTGGACCAAAGCGGATCATGGCGGTTAGCGCACCCAGGAAGGCGGTTGCTGCCTTCTCCTCCATCACGAACGAATGGAGTGAGGGCACTCCGCTCGCCCAGCGCGGCTCCCAGCGATGTCGCCAGAACGGATAGTCATGAAGCTCGTCGAACCACAGATGCGGCATTCTGTAGGGCATCAATGCGTCGGCCGAAGCGAGAAACGATCGCCCGGCATAGTTGAACTGGAGGAACGAGACCGGCGCGTGATCTTCAGGGATGTCGCGGGTGCCTTGGACCCAGTCGATCCAGTCAGCGACAGGGAGTGCGTCCATCAAAATGAAGTTCGAACGATGGGTGGCGAGCGCCATCGTCGTCGGCACCTGGTCGAACGACGGAGAGGATGGAACAGACGGGACAGACTTGTTCGGCTTGGGCTGGGGGCGCCGGGTCTGCGATAATCGCAGGACAGCATCGGAGGTGCCGGGCCGCGAGCCAAATGCGATCGAATAGCCGTGGATCACCTGTCCGTGGGGCGAAGTGGCACCGATATAGGGACGCACCTGGCGCAGATATTTGCGCTCAGCCTCCCGCGCCATCTTCGCGTCGCTGACCGTTGCGGCGAACGATCCGCGTGCTTCGGCGAGAACGACGCCATGACCGAGAGCACTGCCGCCTGAGTAGAGGAAGTCTGCATGGGGATCGAGCTTGCCCGAAAGACAGGCCGCATTGTCGCGCCAGCTATAGTCGAGCGCATTCATGTAGAGATCGGTAATTCCGGCGCCCATCCGCGATGCGAAGTGCGTTTGCTCGGTGTCTCCCAGCGCGCCGATTAGTGACGAAAGCGCAAAGCCCGGCCCATCGGCCAGCAGGACCTGCGCTTCACTGAGTGCGCTCGCCGCCAGATGCGCCAACAACTCGGGCGGCGCGTGACGCAAGGTCGCGGTGCGCGCGATCGCGGCAGCGAGAGCGGTTGGGCCGAACTGGATCTGTGGTGCCAGCTCGGGAGCTATGAACAGCGGCGCTACCGCCCCGCCCTTGTGCCGATGGCGGCGTTCGCCGGTCAGTGCGACCGTCTTGTCCATAGTCCAGAGCATTACGGCGCTCATTCGCCGTACCAACCAAAACAACCGCTATCGACGACGAACGCCCGCAGCAATCGGTCGGACGTGACAACGAGATTATAGTCCCGCCCATTCTGCGGCGATTTCTCGCCGTGGAACAGGTTGCAACGGACCTGGTAGACGGTGCGTAGCACTTGCGCCCAGTCCGGCACCGATCCCGGCACCCAATCTGCCGGTCGCTGCTTGACGTTTTCAGCTGCACATTCGGCTAAGAGCAATGGTCGTTCTAATCGGTGAAAGGCATCAAAGCCGAGCTTCTTGCGGACATCATGCACGCTGAGCACCGGCCACATCGCTGCGAAGGTCTGCACCAGTTCGCGGAACGCCAAGTCCTCCGCCAGCTTCGCGTCAAACGCGGCGATGACGCGCGGTGCCTCCGCTAACGCATCGATCATCTTCCGATCATTATCCTCTTCGGTGACCGCCGCCATCCAGCCATTGAATGCCATCCAACGGAATACGAATGACATGAAAGGATTCGACTGGCCGTCAGCCTGCGCTTCCAGCTCAAGCGCGACGTCGCGCGCCGCCAGATCAAGCCGATGAAAGTTGCTGTAGCCGAGCATGACCTAAGCCTCCAGCCGAGACGGGGCAGCGCTGTCCGGTTCGGGATCACCAATCACCTGGTGCGACTCGCCTTGGCCCGCCGCCCGCTTAAGCGGTGCGATGAAGCTCGTCTCCCACGCCCGTGCGACCCGCCGCTCCAGCTCCTCGCGCAATTCGACATTATCCTCGAACCATGTCCGTAGACGGCCGACGACGCCCTCGCGGTAGCCGCCCATGCCCAGTCCATATTCGCTTTCGCAAGCGTCCCAGAGTCCCTGCGCACGACTGAGTGGCTGCAGATAGACGGCGGTAGCATGATGCCGCGCTGCGTTCACGAAATCGGACTCCCACTGCGCGATATTGGCATGGACCTGCATCAGGAATCCTTTGGCACTGGCGAGCTCGCCATTGTCCAGATCGGATTCGATGATTGCCGTTAGCCCGGCAACGACTTCACCAGACCGGATTTTCGCTTCGGCTGCGGCGCCGTCGCCGAGATGTTGGAAGGCATCGAAGTTCCAGAATCGTCCGGCCCGACGGGTCGCGGCCCAGACAGTACGCGCATGCAAGGTCATGACCGCGCCAAGAAGGCGCTCGTAGGCCGGGCGACGTGCGCCCCGCAAACCGGCCTGTCGGTCGGCGAAACGGTCAAGGTTGCTGCTCACCGTCGCGAGTGCTGCCATTGCTTCGGCCTGCGCGCGGTTGCCAATCATTTGGTCAATGGCGGCGATCGTGGCTTGCGCAGCATCCGCCTGTGCCTTGCGCACGGCTGCGATCCGCTCGATTACGAAGGTGGTGAGTTTGCCAGGATCGTCGGCGCTGGCATCGAAAGCGAAAGTCTCGATTCCGGCGAGGCCAATTTTCTGCAACGCATCCTCGACTTGGCCGAGTTTGATATCGTAGCCTTCAATCACATCACCGGCTGCATCGCCTGAGTCATGCCGCATCGACAAGGCGTCACCGAGGCGCGCTAATGCCACGATTGCGACGCGGTCGAGCAATGCCGGATCCGCATCGGTCTCATTAATGTGGGTGAGAAGACTCTGCGCGCTCGGGTCCGGCGCACTGCCCCATTTCGAGCAAAGCAACGTGACCGCTCGCGGATCTTTCAAATGCGACAGGATGTCGGGTCGCACCGCACTGCCATCGACGCCACGGGTGTCGATGACAGCGATCGAAAGCCGTGCATCCGGGACCAGCGCAAACGGCACAATGACGGTGATGCGACCGGGCAGTGAGAAATCCTCGTGTCTGCCATTGTTGATGCCAGTGAACGTTGAGCGCAACCATTGACGGCCATCCTTTGCATCGATGCCCTCGAACTCAATCGTCCTTCGGCTGCGCCGCCACAAGCTGAGGCGCGCCGCGAATTCTGCGGTGAATGCATCCAGCGACCCGAAGGTCTTTGCCAAATCTGCCGCCGGATCGGGCGCGACCGTCGCCCCCTTACGCGCGCGCGCCGGTCGGGGCAGGCCCGCCATGTTGCGCAGCGCACGCTCGACTTCCTCGGCCGGTTTGAACTCAACCACGCTTGGCGAGGTATCACCCGACAACCTTTCGTAGACGCCTTTGCAGACCTCGGCGACGAGCTTGTATATTTCTTCGTCGTTGACCGGCTCGACTGTCAGCGCAAACCGCTCGCCCGTCTCGACGCGGACATCGCACAGAGTGGTGCGGCCACCGCCGGTATCGAGCAGCATACCCTTGAGATCGGCGGCGGTCGCTTCATCAATGACCAATCCTGCCTGCCGACAAGCGGCCGTGGTCTTGCCGACGCCGATTTCGCCCACATAAACCACTTCGTGATCGAGCGAGAGCAGATAGCGGCCCGCATCCTCAAGCCGACGATCAAGCAGCTGCGCTTGCCCTGCAAGTACGGTAGGAACCTGACCATCGTCCAGAAATGCGCGCACCCGGCTCAAGCCGCTTTCTACTGCCACAAGCGCTTCAAGATCAGGATGGCGGAGCGACGGCTTGGGCAGATGGGCCCATTTTTGTTCCAAAAGCTCGCTAAATGTGTCCGCCTCGGGCGTGCCCACCGCCGCAAGATAAGCGGCGACGTCGACTTCATCACCATCACCGGCCTCGATCCGAGAAACGCGCGTTTGGTTTGCGCTCATCCGTTCGGCAACTTGGCGTTGCGTCAGTCCAGACGCACTCCGCAGCTCAGCCAAGATCGTTCCGGTTTCAATGCCCACGCGAATCATCCTTCATTCAACACGTGAATGAATATATTCAATTTTAATTTGAATGCAAGACAGGCTTAGCGCGCGCACGATAGGCGGTCTCCACAATCCGATGGAGCTGCGCCTTGAAGGGCGCCGGATCGCTGACGCGCACGCGGAAAAGGGAACACATCAGCCTGCTCCATCTATCCCTGAAACAGCGTCAGTTGATCCTGAATGTATGCGGGAACGGCCGTATCGTTGGGAGCGCGCGGAGGCTTTGCGGGGCGAAGTTCTGCGGGAGGGTCGGCCAGGAACGGCGAAGCGGATTCCAATTCAGGGGAAGGTTTGCCCCGCCTAACCAGCGCCGTAGCCAGTTATGTACCCTGGCCGACAGCGGCGCTCAGGCGGCGAACAGCTTCGGTTGCCGCCCTGAAATTCGGTATTTCGGCATCGCCAGCGAAAGCCATGCCCTCCACGAACCGGGTGTATTCTGCCTCGTAATGTTCATCTGCATCGAGGATAGCGAGCATCGTGCTCAATCGCTCGGCCGGAGGCAACGAGGCTACCCCACCGCCGCCGCGACCGCTATCTGCGACCAATGTCTCAGTGAGCAAGGCGGCAAAATTGCTACTCGCACCGATTGTCGGCTCGAGCATCGCGAGATCATGCAGATGGCGCACGATCGTCGGATCATCCTTGTCGCTGCCGCGATCTCGAACAATAGCGCGCCAGGCAAACGCGCTTAATTTGTCCGCTGCGGTTTCCACCGGATCCACGCATTGTATGACCGGAATCTCTGGATCACCTCGCCGGTATTGCGCAATGAACGAAGACAGAGGACGCCCTATCGTCGGCAAGCGGGGCGGTTTGGCGGATAGTTCAGCCAGGATATGAGGCCGCAGCGCGTCATGGCCTTCAAGGATGGTGGGATAGTCCATCTCGATCTTGATGAACGCGTTGCCGCTGCCCGCCTCAACATTGGTGACTGCGAAACCGGCAGCCTCCCATCCCGCCTCCAGACTTTTCTTGAAAGCGCTGAGGGCCGATCGTTGCTGACCACCCGTCTTGGCCAGAAAATCGGCTGACAGCGATAGCTTGAAGTCGATATCCTCGGAAAACCGTTTGATCAGCTGATGCCCTTTGAGCAGGGACGTGCCGCCAGAAAAGACCGGCGTGATATCTGGTGTCGCCAGTTCGATCAGCGCATTGATTGCCTGAACGACATACCAATCCTTCTCCACGAAGGATTCGTCAACCGCGAGCGCACCAGCGACACGACCGAGAGTGAACGTGTCAGGCGCGCTCGAGGACGACATAATTACCGTCATAACCGATACGGCGGCGCACGCGGTCCCGGACGGCCAGCGTCCGTCCAGTCGGTACTTGCGTCGAGCGGCCGCTGTTGTAGGCGGTATCGAAACTCGATGACACGACCGTCTTGCCAAGCCGGGCCAGCGCCTCGGTGGCAAGGCGCTTGATGCCGACAAGCGGAGTCGCCTTCCCGGAAAAGGGAGAGCGTTCGGCCTTGGCATAGAGGCCATAGCCAATTTGCACCAAGCGTCCGGACTGGATCATCTGCCGCAAGGCGCGGCCCACCGCATCATAGCTGCCGAGGCCGACGAAATCCCCGCGCAGGAACACGTTGCGCCTCGACCGCGCAACCTTGCGCTCTATCAGCTCGGCGATCGAGCCTGCCGATACGGGCGCGCGACCGCTGGCCTTTTTGTATTGTCCGCGACCGACACGCACGAGCTTGCGCTCTTTGACCAGTTGTCCGAGGGCGCGGCCAACAGAATCATAGTTGGCGCTGAGCGCGAGGTTTGCGCGGTCGACAATCCCGCTTCCCGGGAAACGCTCCAGAATCTGATCTGCCAAGGTCAACATTGCTTCTGCCAAAATACGACGATTCCGACATCAGATACGGTATTGAATCAGAAAATTCAAGGGTGATGCTTCCGGCATACGAAGCGGGTCGCGACGTGCTGCTACACCTATGCCGAAACCTTCATCAATGCCGGCTTGGGCCTACACATGAGATTGAGGTGTCGGCGCTGCCGTCACGCGGCGTGCGACCCCTACCCCCAACCAGCCTGAAAGGACCTCACTCTTCGAGATTTGCGGAGTGACGGTCGCGAAGATCACACTGGAAATGGCCTGCTGCTGAGCCCGCAAATGATTCTCCAACAGCTTGTGTCGGGTGATGTAACCGGAATTCACGCCGGGGATCGCGTGGTTCATCAGCAATTTTGCGTCGATTTCCGATAAACCTGCGGCCGTGGCCAACGTCCGGTAGCTTTGCCGTAAATCATTGCCCCATTTTGAAAGTTCGGACCGCTCTTCGCGCTGCTCACTCATGTGCCCGGAACTGCTCTCAGCGGGAAACACCCATTCCCGGGAAAGACGTGGATACAGCACCCGCGAATAGCGCAGTGCACGCACCAGGCACCCCATCATCTCTCGCGAGAGGGGGATATCGAAAGCACGCTTCGCGCCCCCTTTCGGCGTCGCGATATGCAAAACGCGCCGACGGAAATCGATATGCTCGGGCTTTGCCTCCTTTAGTGCCGCAGGGCGACAGCCCGAGAGCAACGTCAGTAAATGGAATTCTCGACGGATCGGGTTTTCGAACGCGGCCAACTGCTCAAGCCAGCCCACGATATCGGCAAGGCCCATACCGGTGTTACGCCGCTCCTCCTTGTTCCAGTCCACCCCATCGACCGGATTGTAGACGGGCAGCGCACGATGCTTCTTCCTGATGTAGTTGTAGATGGCCCGCAGCGTCCTCATGCTCGTGTTGGCCTGGTAGGGTCCGTTCTCCTTGCTGATCTTTTCGTGCATGTCGGCGACACGCGCTGGATCGTTGGCGAGTTCGGCAACGGGCAGATCCAGCCATTCTTCAAAATTCTTTTCGACATGCGTTCGGTAGTTGCGGATCGTGTTCTCGCTCCGCCCCTTTCGGATCATGTGCCCTTCAAGGTAGCGCGCCCATGCAACACGGAGCGTGACCTCGGCGCCAAGAGGCAGTGGGGCCGCTTCTTCTGGCGCCTTTGGATGGCGGCCTCGGCTAATCTCAACCAGATAAGTCTTGGCGGTTGTTCTCGCATCGCGCGCTGACATTTGCTCGGCATCGCCAACCGACACCTTGATCGAAGCGGCGCGCTTACCCTGCTGCCGCAAATCGCCCTGGATCATATACGTCCGACGACGCTTGCCGATCAGGAGATAAAAGCCCTTCAGGTCGGTATCCCGAACCTTATACTGCCCATCGGTCGCGAGCGGCAGTCGGGCAACGGCCTTCTCATTGAGTGAAACGCGCAAGTCCGCCATGACTACCCTCAATCTCTCTAGGCCGGTTTTAGGCCGGTGAATGCCACATCGAGAGTAAGAAAGCCGTGCTACGCTATGGCCCGCCACACTACAATTAAATGGCTAAACTGAAAGAGTTATGGCATAAAAATGCGGAAAAGGAAAGCCCCGGATACTATGGCAAACCCGCTTACTTGTACTCTTAATCAGCGGGTCCTTGGTTCGAGCCCAAGTGCGTCCACCATCATTTCAATCGGTTAGCGAACGACAGGTTGGATCGCGCCTTCTCGGGTCCGACAGGTGTCCGATCGGTGCATTGTGTTAGTCTAGGCCTTGCGAGGCTCTTTTCGATCGAGGAAGCGAGGGCTCGAACTATTTCAAGCCCTCGCCCATCCGGGCCGACTTCTCCGTCCGGACGGCGGCATCATTCCGATCCCCACCGATGCGGCGCTAAAGAACTTGCAGTACATAGACCCTGAGCGATCCAGTCGTTAGCATCGCTCGTAAAGGGGGAGTTGGCGTGCCGAATGGATTAACTCGACATCTATCGATCCGAGTCCCGTGGCATGACCACGGCTGGGACGGAACGATCTGCCAGAACCCAAAGACCAACACCTCCTGCCTGGCGGTCAGCCTGATCGCCGAGCTGCGCGATGACCCGTTCGAGCAAGACCATGCCGGCCAGAAGCTGGAGGATCTTGCCGGGGGTGTGCTTCCCCCGTGCGTCCGAGAGCGCGGCGCCTTCCTTGCAGGACGACCGATTTCGCTTCCCGTCGTGATGCCTTATTCGACCTGGAGCCAGCATCACGAACATATCCTTCCGACCACCGTTCAGCTTCCCGCCTATGGCGGGGTTATGGTCCCGTATCGGTGGATGCTGCGCGAGCCGGCCCAGCTCCTCGCGCGTGACATCGACATTGATCTTAATCTCGAGCGCGAACCGCAACCGCCCCTGCCGGACTTCATGGTCCATACTGCTTGGCTTCAGGAGGTCGAGAATCAGCGGGCAATGCTGGAGGCCTTTGCCAAGCCTCTCGAACCGCGAACCTCGCTCATCTTCTTCTACGCCCGTCGTACCCCCTTGTCTGACGGTGCCGCCAACCCGATTGTTGCGGTGGCTCTGCTCGAACATAAGGGTAAGGTCGACGAGTATCCTTACAAGGGCGGCGCGTCCGGCGGCCGGGTCCAGTCAATGGTCTGGGAACGGCCATTTCAGCATTCCCTGCGCAGGACCGAGGAAGGCTGGACCGGGGGCGTCGTGCTTCCCTATCAGGAGATACTCACGCTCGCCGAAACCGACTTGTCCATCGAGCCCGGCGATTATCTGGCATTTGCACCCGAGGAAGCGCGTGACCAGTTCCTTTATGGCAGCGAACATGTCGATCACGGCAGCGCCATCGCCACGCTGCAAGCCGTTCGAACGTCAATAGAACGGATCGGCACGCTTGTGCCTGGCCGCTGGGCAGACGCCATCGAGTGGATCGATGCGCGGATCAATGAACTATGGCGCCTTCGCGGTCCTGCGCCGGGACTGGGTAGCGCCCTCAGCTGCCTCCAGCCCGGAGCCTTCAACGGCACGCTCTTCGCGCATGCGCTCGCTCCTTCACTTGGCGACAATGAAAATCCCTGGCCTAAGGTCAGCGAGATCTTTGCAGGCACGCGACCAGTCCCGATCGGTGCACCGCAACTGACCGGCCTGCAGCGAAAGCGCTTTGACCATCTGCGCACCAAGCAGCCCGACCAGTTCGAGCTCATGCAGATGCTGTCGCGCTTCGAAGTAACGAAGGAGCAGGCACTGGCCGCGTTCGAAACCGACCAGGCCAAAGCCTTCGTCCGCAACCCCTACGAGATGTTCCAGCAGTCACGGATCACCGCGCAGCCTATCGGTTTGGGTACAATCGACCGCGGTCTCTACAATGGGGGATCAATCAAGGGAGCGTGGCCGTTGCCTATGATTTGCATCGTCAACACGGACGAGCCGGACGACACTCGCCGCTTGCTCGCTGCCACGATCCAAATTCTGGAGGAGGCCGCCGCCGACGGCCACACGCTCCTCAGCGCGGATGCTGTCAGCACGCTCGCTGCCGATTTGCCGCTTGCGCCGCCGGTTCCGATCGACGCCATTACGCTCGAACTGGTCGCCGACGATTTTAATCCCGAAGTCGATGTGACCGAAAACGATAACGGCTGGTTCGGGCAGCTCGATCGGTTCATCGAAACCGGCGAAGTCATCCGCCGCGCAATGAAGGCCCGGCTCGGTGTCGACCCGCAAGATCATCTGATCGACTGGCGTTCCGCGCTCGACGCGGAACTCGACGCCAAGGCCGACGCGACCGCCAAGCAGCGGGCCGCGGCTGACCCGCTTGAGCAGGCGGCCCGGAAAGAAAAGGCGATTGCGCTGGCCCAACTCGCGTCTAGCCGCATTGCTGTCCTGCTCGGCCCTGCCGGATCGGGCAAAACGACCCTCCTGAAGGTCTTGCTCGACCATGACGAGGTGGTGGGCAACGACATCGCGTTGCTCGCGCCAACCGGAAAGGCGCGCGTCCGTTTGGGCGCGCAGACCGGTCGGACATCGAGCGCGCGTACACTCGCCCAATTCCTCCTGCAGTACGAAAAATGGGACCCCGAGACGGGCGCGTATAGCTTTCCTCGCGCCGGACCGACAGCGCCGGTCACGACATGCATCGTCGATGAGGCCTCGATGCTCACCGAGGAACAACTTGCCGCGCTCCTGAGCACGCTTCCAGCGACGGCGCGTCTTGTACTAGTCGGCGACCCGCGGCAGCTCCCGCCGATCGGTGCGGGGCGGCCGTTCGTTGACCTCATCGCTCATCTGGAAGCCGAAGCGCACACCGGCAGCGTCGCGCGCCTGCATATTAGTCGTCGCCAAACTGTCGGCGGAGAAGTCAGCGCCGACACGCTCCCCGACGTCCAACTCGCTTCGCTATTTGCCGGTACCTCCGCCGGTCCCGGCGAAGACGAAATAGCCGGTCTTGCCCAAGACGGCGATGCTTCAGGGCGTCTTCGCCTTGTTGAGTGGGACACGACCGAGCGCCTCCGGGAGAAGCTCGCCGAGACGCTGGCCGCGGAGTTTGACTGCTCGCTGCAGGATCTCGAACGCAGTATCGAGCTGTCGTTGGGCAGCACCCAGGACGACCGACCGTTCTTCAACGTCGGCGCCGGGAAATTCGCGGAGAACTGGCAAATCCTCACACCCCATCGCGATATGCGCGGTGGCTCGGCCGACCTTAATCGCCACGTAAAACGGGTCGCGCGCGCGAACCGCCTCCTCGCCGCGCGCAAGCGCGGCTGGGGTTGGAGGATGATCGAACCGCGCGGTCCCGATGAAATCACCTATGGTGACAAGGTCATCTGCCTGCGCAATCACCCGCGCTATCGCTACAGCCACGCAGAGAAGAAGCGCGCCGGCTATCTCGCGAACGGCGAGGTGGGGATCGTGGTCGGGCAGACAGGCGAAAAGCCGGTCTTCACCAATGTGGAGTTCGCGACCCAACCCGGAGAGACGTTTGGGTTCGGCAAGGGCGACTTTTCTGACCACACGTCGCCGCCGCTCGAACTCGGCTATGCCGTAACGATCCACAAGGCCCAGGGCTCCGAGTTTACGACGACCTTCCTCGTCCTTCCGGCGAGCAGCAGGCTGCTATCCCGCGAACTTCTCTACACTGCGCTTACCCGCCAGCGCGATCGCCTGTGGATTTTGCACCAGGGGCCGGTCGCGTCCTTCCTGCGCTTCCGCTCGGATTTCCATTCCGAGACCGCTCGACGGGTCACCAACCTGTTCGTAACCCCAAAACTCGTCGAGATTACTCCGCCGCCTGGCGAGCCAGCTGCCGCCCGCCGCACCTTCCTAGAAGACAAACTCATCCACGCGACGCGACGTGGCGATCTCGTCAGTTCCAAATCCGAAATCGTGATCGCCGACATCCTGCACGAACTAGAGCAGGAGGGGCTGCTGCGCTACACGTACGAGAAGCCCAAGATGCTCGGCGGCACACTCCGCTGGCCGGACTTCACGATCGAGGCCGGTTCCAACATTTGGTACTGGGAACACTGCGGCATGCTGGACCAGCAAGCCTATTGCGAGCGTTGGGAACGCAAGAAAGCCGGCTATGTCGCCGAAGGCCTCACCATATGGAGCGCAGAGAATCCATTGGGCCGCTTGATCGTGACCGAGGACGGCCCGTCAGCCGGGCTCGACAGCGGTGCGCTCCACGCCTTGGCTAGCCAGCTATTCGCCTGACGGAACCGCCAATCGACCAACAGTTTTCACTCGAATTTTCGGACGTGCGGGTTGGCAGAGAAATCAATGGGACTGATATAGATCAGCTTTCCGAACGCAGCGACCCGAACATTTCTCGGATGCCGTCGTCGTTGGCACGCTCTATGTAGTTGTTATCGCGATACTCATCCATCGCCTGATCGGCGCGCTGTTCCTCGTAGTTGAGGTATTCGTCAAGCGCTTCGCGCACCGTGCCGATTTCAGACTCGGTACTGACCCCAAACGTTTGACCAAAATATTCGAGGCTGTCGATCAGCTCTTGATAATCCAGGTTCGACTGGCAGTTGCCGATCTCATCGGAAAGATAGCGGTTCAGGAATTTGTCAAAAGCCTTCTTCAACGAAGCTTTGAGCGGATGGCTGATCGCCAACGAATTTTCATACTGCCAAAGGAGCGCGCGCAATTCGCTCGACCCGCAGCTATTTTCGGCGCTCGCAATGAGCTCGACGGCACAGTTCTCGAAGAAGGGCTCGAACGCCTGCAATTCCTCCCATCCGGCACTCTCGTACGCCTTGATGGCTCGGATTGTATTGTCGATATCGACAGGCCGATCGGACCGCTCCAGCTCCACCTTCTCGATCACGCCTTCGACCGCCGGCAGGAGCGCCGGTGCACGGAGCGCGTCGGCCATGCGGATCAGTACCGTGAGCCGATCTTCATAGGTCATGGCATTGTACAATAAACCCTCGCGATGCGGAACGGCGCGCTCTGCCTTCGCCAGCGCTGTGATGCTCGGGGCGATCTGCTCGAAATTGCTGCGAATTACATCACGCGTCGTGCCGCCGACTGCCGACTCTACGAAATTCCAGACCTTGGCGATCTGAGTAAATCGAACCGCGCCGACCATGATGTCGATGGCATTATCTGGTTCGGTGCGCATGGCCCGGTTCAGCCAATCCTGAACCGAAGGGTTGATGAACTCGATCGCATTGGTGCCACTTGGGCGGACAAAAGAGCCATGGAGCTCGGCGCGCGCAGTCGTGAAATCGTTCGGTTTACGTGGCAGCTGGTATTTCTGCGCGCGGTGCGCATGCAGCGCGGCGAAGCCCTCGCGAAGCAGTTCGTCACCGACCTTGCCGCCGAAGCTGAACATCGTGAGTAAGAGGCTGCGCCCGGCATCGCTGATTTGCTGCTCATAAGCGTGTCGCCAGATTTCGGCAGGATCATGCAGCAGTCTGGTCACAAAGGCCTGATAGTCCTCGACTTGGACGGTCTTCAGGCGCCGATAGGTCGAAAGCCACTCTATCAACCGTGGGTTGAACTTATCGTGGTTAACGATTTTGAAGTAAAACTCGCCTTTCAGAAGCTCGTCGCGATACTCCGGAGGCAAGTCGCTGAAGAAGAGGTGGTTATAGAGGATTTCGGCACGCTGCCGCGATGTGTAATCACCCATCTGGATGACGACCTTGCGGTCGGTAAGTCCCGCGTTACGGATCTGCTCGGAGGCTCCCCAGGCTTGGCCCAGCATCTGTTCTCGAGTAGTCAGGATCAATCTTTTGTCCTTCGAAACGCTGACCATCTCTACGAATTCGATGATAGCGCGATATTCGCGCTGCTGGTCGTTCGAACCTTTGTCGCCGAGGAACGTCGTTCCCATGAAATCGTCGAAGTAGAAGACCTGGGGCCTTCCCTTGCGGTACATTGCCTTGCCTTCGGCAAAATCCTGCCGGAGCACTATCGGTTCGAACCCATTGGCTAGATGCTCGTAGAGCAACATATTGGCGAGGGTCGTTTTGCCCACCCCCGGCAACCCCGACAGTATCACGACATGGTCGGCCTTTAGTGCCGCAATCGCGCGCGGATAGGCATTTCCTTGTACGTAGCGCTTAATCTCGCCGTGGATCTTCTCGACGTGAAAGTCACTCTGGGTGATGATGTCGTTGTGCAAAACCATTTCCAGCACGTTGGTGCTGGCGAGCCACAGCTTATAGTGCGACCGCTCGACTTTCGGATGCGTGCCGAGCAGATTGTTGAGATCGTCGCGCCCGATTATATCGCTCGTGCTGAGATATTGCTCGCCGATCACCTCGATGATCCGCGTCTTGTTAGCATCGGATAGAGAAGCTGCGGTCATCAGAATATAGCGGCCCGGCTTCAGCTTCTTGACCTTCTCGGCCTCCTTACGGAGCTCGCGAAGCAACCCGTCGTACCCCGTTGCTACAAACCGCTTGCACTGAACAATGATCTGTTTGCCGGCATTGGCGTAGCGGAAGTCAATGCCACCATCCTTTCCTGATTTGAATGACTCGAGCAATAGTCCGAACTCTGCCTGGAGCAGATCGCGGCACATGATTTCGAAATCGTGCGGGCTGAGTTGGCCGAAATCGTAATCAGACATAATTTCTACCTTATAGCGCTATGATCGCTGACGTAGATTGGTCAATAATTCGCGCTGACTACCCATGCGTTGTTTCGGCCACCCTACTAAGAGCACGACTACGATGCTTTACTCGAACGTCCAATTCCAATCGTAAAAATGGTCTGAGGCGTCCAACAAATCGGAAGTTGAACTGACGGGCAATCCGGCGGTAGCGAACATTACCCGCGCCCTTAAGCATACAGTTCGCGCTGCTGCTCGCATTCCTCACGCACGCGATTGAGCCAAGTATCGTACCAGCACCATTGATTACCTACAGCAATGGCCCCGTAGCCCTTGGCGGGTTCTTTCGCGCCGAGGCGCTTCCACAACCTCGTATGGCTGTCCATGGTAAAGCGATCGAAGCCTGCATCGTTCATGGCCTTCACGATGGCCGTGGGCAGTGACCTGCTCCCCTGAAGAGTCCTCGGATTGAGGTTATCCTGTTCCTCAAGAGGGAGACAGGCAGTGAAGCGATCGAGGTTCAGCGATGAGCAGATCAT
>NZ_NCGH01000052.1:0-3298 GCF_002281505.1 Sphingomonas sp. 28-62-20 | reverse complement strand
CATGGCGGGCGAGCTTGGCCCCGAGGCGTTCGAAACGGTCGTCGGCCGCGCCGAAATCCGCGAGGTCTTCCCGGCCGGCAAGCATGGCCGCGCGGCAGGGCTGTTGGTGGTCGATGGCTTTATCCGCAAGGCGCTGAAGGCCCGCATCACGCGCAACGACGTGATCATCTATAATGGTGAAATCGCGTCGCTGCGGCGCTTCAAGGACGACGTGCCCGAAGTGCGCGCTGGCCTGGAATGCGGCGTGACCTTTGCGAGCCATACCGACATCAAGCCGGGCGACTTCCTGGAAACCTACGAAGTCGAACTGCGCGAGCGGACGTTGTAACCGCGCTATCGAGTACAAAGTAACGCCACTATACTCCTTGCAGGTCGCAACTTGCGGCCTGCAAGGAGGTGATTTGCATTAGTATAGAAACAATAGTGACTCTGGTGCTCGGCGTTGCGATGCTTGTCATTGCGATTGTCGGGCTGGTGATTAAGCTTATCGAGCTTGGCCGCCATTAAGCTGGTGAGGAGCCCGGCTCTGGAAGGCCGGGCTCCAAAACGATTTGAGCCCGGATGCTGGAACATCCGGGCTCAGGAGCTGATACATCAGCATATCGGCAATAGTGACATTGGCTAGATACGATAATTCAGGCATTTTTGCAACATGAATCGGACCGCAGACACTCCCGAAACCCGCTCCGTCCGCCTGCTCCGCGTGGGGGAACAGGTGCGCCATGCGCTGTCCGACATTCTCGCGCGCGGGGATGTGCATGATGAGACGCTCGCCAAGCACATGGTGACCGTCACCGAAGTCCGCATGTCGCCCGATCTGCGCCACGCGACCGCGTTCGTGAAGCCGCTGCTCGGCAAGGACGAGGCGGTGGTGCTGAAGGCGCTGCGCACGAATACCGCGTATCTGCAGAGCGAAGTCGCGCGGCGGGTGAACACCAAATATGCCGCCAAGCTGAAATTCCTGCCCGACGAAAGCTTCGACGAGGGCAGCCATATCGACGCGCTGCTGCGCGATCCGAAGGTGGCGCGGGATCTTGAAGCACCGGAAGATTGACGTGTCTGGCGCGCAGGATCACCAATCGGTCGAGCTCTGCAACGCCACGCTGATACCTTTAATGGTCTGGCTCGAACCATGGGCGCTGGAATTTTCCCTCCCCGCACAAGGGACGCTGTCCTTGGTGTGCTCCAGCGACAAAGCGAATGACGTTCTGCCCGAGATCGAATTTTCCGACGACCAGATCATTGTCTGGGGCGCAGGAGAAAGCCGCATCGCAGTTTTCATCAACGGCGTGGATCAAGATAGTTTTTCGGCGAGGTACACAGCCCCTGATCTGGGTGCGTTGTCGTCCAAAGCTTTCGTTAATCTGGTGTTCGGCGATCATCCAAACGCTCGACCAGGCGGTGCGCCACTCAGCGGTTCGATGGACGCAAATGTCCTTCGGCGATGGCACTCCAAGATCGCCTCTTCACTCCAACGTGTGATCGGAAACTTTGGCAAGCAGTGAGTCGATTGCGAGTTCCGGTGTCCTTCCGGATGCAATCCAAGATGGTGCTGTCGCCCAAAAAATCGCGGCGGTGAGATCATCAGAGCCGGGCCCGAACTTCAGTACCCAGCTTGCCCGGTGCAACTGCCCCTCCATCGTGTCTGCCGCAGCAACGCAAAGCCACGCACCACCACTGTAGACGCCCTGGTAGCGATCTTGGACGACAACAACCGGGTAGAGGGTGTCTGGGATTTTACTGGACATCCTCGATCCTTCCGGCATTTCGACACCATGGCCAAGCTCTATTTCTATTACGCGTCGATGAACGCGGGCAAATCGACCAACCTTCTCCAGGCCGATTTCAATTATCGCGAGCGCGGGATGCGGACGATGTTGTTTACTGCCGCCATTGATACGCGGGCGGCCATGGGGGCGATTGCGTCGCGGATCGGGTTGGAGAAACAAGCGATTGCTTTCGATGCGGCGACCGATCTCGCCGCGATCGTCACTACTGAACATGCCAACGCGCCAGTCGCCTGCGTGCTGGTCGACGAGGCGCAGTTTTTGAGCGAGGCACAGGTCGCGCAGCTCGCGAAGCTGGCCGATGTGGATGGGATTCCGGTGCTCGCCTATGGCCTGCGCACTGATTTTCGGGGGAAGTTGTTCCCCGGTAGTGCTGCGTTGCTGGCGATTGCCGACAATCTCGTCGAACTGAAATCGGTATGCGAATGCGGGCGCAAGGCGACGATGAACCTGCGTGTCGATAGTGCCGGCAACGCGGTGGCCGAGGGCGCGCAAACCGAGATTGGCGGTGACGACCGCTATGTCGCGCTGTGCCGCAAGCATTTCACGGAACGGCTCGCCGCCGCTGAAGGCTGAGGCGCGTGCACGGCTGGATCATCCTCGACAAGCCCTTGGGGCTTGGATCGACGCAAGGCGTGTCGGCGGTGAAGCGGGCTTTAAGGGCGGCGGGGCTCGATGCGAGCAAGCGTGGCATCAAAGTCGGGCATGGCGGCACGCTCGATCCGCTGGCGACCGGGGTGCTGCCGATCGCGATTGGCGAGGCGACCAAGCTCGCCGGGCGGATGCTCGATAGCGACAAGGTGTATGACTTCACCATCGGTTTCGGGGTGCAGACCGACACGCTTGACCTTGAGGGCAAGGTGGTCGCGGAGAGCGATGTGCGGCCGACACTGGCGCAGGTGGAGGCGGTGTTGCCGCGCTTTACCGGGCCGATCGAGCAAGTGCCGCCGGCTTACTCCGCGCTGAAGGTGGATGGCGAGCGGGCGTATGATCTGGCGCGGGCGGGCGAAGAGGTCGTGCTGGCGAGCAGGGGGGTGACAATTCATGGCCTCGCTTGCTTAAAGCCCCTCCCCTTCAGGGGAGGGGTTGGGGTGGGGGCTGTCCCCACAATCCACGGTCTCGGTGAGACTGACACGCCCCACCCCAACCCCTCCCCTGAAGGGGAGGGGCTGAGTGAAGTGACCCTCACCGCCCATGTCTCCAAGGGCACCTATATCCGCAGCCTCGCGCGCGACATCGCCCTCGCACTCGGCACGGTTGGCCATGTCACGATGCTGCGCCGGACAAAGGCCGGACCGTTCGACCTGTCGCACGCGATATCGCTGGACAAATTGGCGGAACTCAGTAATGCGCGCGGTCTTGAAGACAAACTCCTGCCACTGAGGGCGGGGCTGGACGACATCCCGGCTCTATCCCTCACCCCCGATCAGGCAGGGCTGCTCCGACAGGGGCGGGTGTTGATCGGGATTGCCGTGAACGATGGCCCCTATTTTGCGATGCTGGAAGATATT
>NZ_NCGH01000036.1:0-18940 GCF_002281505.1 Sphingomonas sp. 28-62-20 | reverse complement strand
GAGCGTGCCGGTCTTGTCAACGAGGAGCGTGTCGACCTTTTCCATCCGCTCCAGCGCTTCGGCGCTTTTCATCAACACCCCGGACTCGGCACCGCGCCCAACGCCGACCATGATCGACATCGGCGTGGCTAGCCCCAAGGCGCAGGGGCAGGCGATGATGAGCACAGTCACTGCCGCCACAAAACCATAGGTAAAGCGCGGCTCCGGGCCGAACGCCGCCCAGACGATGAAGGCGAGGGCTGCGACAGCAATGACAGCGGGCACGAACCAACCCGCTACCTGATCCGCAAGGCGTTGGATCGGCGCACGGCTTCGCTGCGCGTCTGCCACCATCTGGACAATGTGCGCCAGCATCGTATCGCTGCCGATCTTGTCGGCGCGCATGGCGATGGCCCCGGTCTGGTTGATCGTGCCAGCGATCACGGTATCGCCGGTCTCCTTGGTGACCGGCATCGATTCCCCGGTGACCATCGATTCATCGATCGTCGAACGCCCTTCGGTGACGGTGCCATCGACGACTTCCTCGTCGGAACCATCGGGCTTCATGCGCCGCGCCGTCTTGGGTGCGAGGTCCAGCAAGGCACGGATAGCGCCGCCGGTGGCCTCTCGGGCGCGAAGCTCGAGAAGTTGTCCGAGGAGGACGAGCACGACGATGATCGCGGCTGCCTCGAAATACACCGCGACCGCCCCATCCATCCGCCGAAACGCTGGCGGGAACAGGCCTGGCGCGGCGGTAGCGATGACGCTGTAAATCCAGGACACACCGGTCCCCATGGCAATCAGCGTAAACATATTGAGGCTGCGATTGACCAATGACAGCCAGCCGCGATGGAAAAACGGCCATCCCGCCCACAGCACGACCGGCGTTGCCAGCAGCAACTGCACCCAGTTCGAAACCTGCGGCGCGATCAGGTGGTCGATGTTGAACAGGTGCCCGCCCATCTCGAGCGCGAACACCGGGATGGTAAGCACCAGCCCGATCCAGAACCGGCGCGTGAAGTCGGCCAGCTCGGGGTTTGGCGGCGTTTCGGCTGTCATCACCTCAGGCTCAAGCGCCATGCCGCAGATCGGGCAGGCACCGGGCCCGATCTGGCGGATCTGCGGGTGCATCGGGCAGGTGTAGATCGTGCCTTCGGGAACCGGTTCGTGCGACTGCAAGTCGGTTAGGGTCAAGTACTTGTCGGGGGCAGCGACAAACTTGGTCCTGCAGCCCGCCGAGCAGAAATGATAGGGATACCCATCGTGATCGGCATGATGTTCCGTGGCGTGCGGATCAACCATCATCCCGCAAACAGGATCACGCTCAGTCTTGGCGGAATCTGTAGCCTTGTCGGGCTGGCCGGCTTGTTCCTGCGATCCACGCGTACCAGGTTCTGGCGCCTCGAGCGTGTCGTGCGTTTCGCCTGCCATTGCGCTTGTCCTTGTGGTCGATCAAAGTTCCTGCGTGCGATGAGCCTTCAACAATGGGGCGGCCGGGTTCAATCAAGCGAACCCGGCAGCGCACCGCTGCTATTGCGCCGTGTGGCCGTGACGCTTCAGCCAGGACTGGAGGCTGGCGATGTCCTTTTCCTGCATGGTGATGTCTTTCTGCGCCAAGGCGCGAGCCTCCTTGTCATTGGCTTGCGCAACCGCAATCTTCGACATCGCGATCGCACCGCGATGGTGCTCGATCATCTGGCGGACCCAGGTTTCAGACGCATCAGCGCCGACCACCATCATCTTGTGATGCATCGCCATGCCGGCTTCGGCATAGGGATTGGCAGGCGTGTTTTTCATCATTTCGCCCATGCCACCCATCATGGGGTGATCCATGCCCTGCATCTTGGAGTGGTCCATGGCGGGCATCGGCGTTGTTGGCATCGGAGCGGGAGGCATGGGCATTTCAGGCTTTTGCATGGCATCGTGGTTCATGCCTCCCATTCCGCCGTGATTCATGCCCGACATGGCACCCGGATCCGTCTGCGGCGATGTTTGCGCTGCGACCGGGGCTGTGATCAGGATCGCCGCGAGGGTTAGATATCTGTGCATAGTAGTGCCTTTCCGTGGTGATTTCCCCGAACGTGAAATCGAACCGGGGCCGTCTCGTTGTTGCTACAACCCCTGGTGCATTGATTTGTTGCTCACATCGCCGCTACCGGCGGTTCGAGCGTGCTAAGCCAGGCAACCAGCCCTAGGATAGCAAAGGCCGCAATCGTCTCGAGCGTCAGGCTTCCCCGGAGCCGCCGGAGCACATGGAGTGCATCGTCAGGTGTTCGGGCTGCGCCCAACGCAGGTGTCAGACGGAAGCGGTTGATGGCTGCCAACGCAATCATGCCCGCAAACAGCGCGAGCTTGATCAGCAGCAATTGCCCGTAAAGCGATGTGCCCAGCGAAAGAACGTTCGAGGGGCCAACGAGCAGCCAAGAATTGATCAAGCCGCTTAGCAGTACAAGCGCAACGCTGGCAGTGCCCACCGATGCGAAGCCTGCCAGCGCGCGGTGCGATGCGGCGGTGCTGCTATGCCCGGCCGTGATCAACACCCAGAGCAACGAGGCGAGCGCACCCACCCAGACGCCGGCGGCGAGCAGGTGAACAATGTCGGCGACAAGGTGCAAGGTGCCGACCCTGCCATCATCCATGACGCCGTGGCCGGACCAGGCGAGTGATCCCAGCGCCACCGCGCCGCAAAGTGCAACGGCGAGCACAATCGCGCGGCGGCCTGAGCGTTGCAGCGCAAGCACAAAGGCGAGTGCTGTAGCAGTCAGTCGGACGAGAAATGCCGCCCCCACCGAAGTTTGCGTCACCAGCATCGAAAGTGTTGCCGCGTCGATTTGTGCAAGCGGGAGACCGCTCATGGCCGCTGTCAGGATTGCGATCCCGAGCATAGAAAGCAGTATGCCACCCAGCGCAATCCAGACGATCATAGACCGAAGGGGCGCTGTAATCTTTGTACCGACCCCAGCGGGGGAATAGATCACGAACAGCGGCACGCCGAACAACAGCATCAGATCGGCGACAAGCGCCCCTCGCACCACAATGCCGATTGCGGCGTCCACGCGCTATCTGACCGTAAAGCTGTAGCTGCCTTCAACCCGGTGGGTGTCAGCAGTGACGGCATGCCAGCCCAGCGTATACGTGCCAGCGGGCAGTGGCGATCGCAGTGTGCCGACCAGCGTCTTGCCATCGGGGGCAACTGTTGATGTCACCGCACCGACCGACATTGGCGCTGTCATCTTCATACCGGGCATGTCGGTCATCAGGATCGATATGCCGGAAAACTGGGCCACCAGCGCCTCGCTGAAGGTCAGTTTGATCTGGTTGGTGCTGGCAATCGCGGTGTTGGCTGCTGGCGATGCGGCAACCAGTCTCGGATGCGCCTGTGCGGTTGCCGAGAACGCCAACATGCCGAGAGTGATGGCAGCAACGACGTGCTTGATCGGGGGAAGCGAGCGGAACGACATGATTGGATCTCCGAAGGGGTGCAATTCATCATACGCGGCTGGGGCGAGCGGCCCTCACTGCGGGCACCGATTTTCTGACCTTCGTTTGCAAGGCATATTGCATGGGCGGCAAAATGAGGGTCGTCTGCGGGGCCTGCGTATAGTGACTGACAAGCCGGGAGGACGGAATGACGGACAGCATCGATTGGGCACTGGAGATGCTTGGGCAGGCCGAACTGCCGAGAGGCGCTACAAACTTCGAAAACGCGGTGATGGTGCGCATCGATGCCGCCGTGCGTGCCCGCGAAGCGCGGCCCACGCTGGGCGTCGGACTTGGCGCGGCGGCGGCGGCGATGATCATCGGTCTGGTCAGCGTCAACCCGGGTCTGGCTTCAAGGGACGCGCCGCCGGAGCTGTCGGTGTTTTCGGCGAACGCAGCTTTTGCGCCTGCAACCTTGCTGGCCACGGACAGATGACCCCGCAGCTGCGCCGCGCGTTATTGGTCGCGCTGATCGCCTTTTGCGCAGGGCTCGCAGGAGCATGGGTGGGCCGAACATTCATTCCCGCGCCATCGCCGCCGCGCGCAGAGCTGCATGACTTCCTGCACAACGGGCTCGATCTCGACGCCGGTCAGCGCGCCCGGCTCGAAGCGCTGGAGTCCGGCTTCGCGGTCCAGAAGCGTGACCTCGAAGGCCAGCTGCGCGCCAACAATACCGAACTTGCCCACGCGATAGATCGGGAACATGGCGCAGGCCCAGAGGTAACCGCAGCGGTTGATCGCTCGCATCATGTCATGGGCGAACTGCAAAAGGCCACGCTGGCGCATATCTTCGCGATGCGCGCGCTGATGCGCCCGGATCAGGCGGCACAGTTCGATGCTGCCGTGACGCGGGCGCTTACCGCTGACGGACAGTGAACGATTCTGGGAGCCGGGCAGCGATGACTGGCGACGTGACTGGCGAAGTGACTGGCGATCTGGCCAAATGCTCCGACGGGGAACTGGCAACGCTGGCGCTCGATAGGAGCAGCGCAGCCTATGCCGTGCTGATGCGGCGGCACGAAACGCGGATCTACCGGCTCATTCGCAGTCACATCGGCAAAAACGATGAGGCGCTCGATCTCGTGCAGGAGAGCTTCGTCGCGGCCTGGCTGGCGCTGAAATCCTATGATCCCGCACGGCCCTTCGGCACCTGGCTGGCGCGGATCGCCATCAACAAATCGCGCGATTGGGGACGCCGCCGCGCCGTGCGCAAGTTCTTCACTTTCGCGGTGCCGCTGGGCGGAGATGTGCTGGACATTCCCGACGATGCCATCGGGCCCGATGTGGCCGCTGATGATCGGCAACGCATGGCCGCCGTGGCGCGCGCCATCCCCCAACTGCCGTCTCAGCTGAAAGAGCCGCTTATTCTTTGCGCCGTAGATGGCTTGTCGCAGGCGGACGCCGCGGCGGTGCTCGGGATCAGCGAAAAGGCCGTCGAAACCCGCATCCGCCGTGCGCGGGTACGGCTGACGGAAATACTTGGCAACGCCTGAGGGCCGCGCGGCGGGGGTGCGTATACCCCGTGATGGCGGCACCCCCGCACATCGTTGAACGCAGCAACAGGGCCAGACGACACATGTTGAAGCAAACGGGCCAAGTGCTGACGTGCGTCGGTGTTGCCATGCTTCTGGGAGGCTGCGCTACCGTGCAGCCCGGTCTCGACCCGCCGCAGATCAACAAACTTCTGGCGGCGCGCGGCGCACCCGAATTGGGCTGGGAGAAAAACACCAGCGGGGCCGATGCAGCGCTGGTGACGCAGTGGCTCGGCGAACCGATGACCGCCGAACGCGCCGTCCGTGTCGCGATGCTGCGCAGTCCCCGGCTGCAGGAGGAATATGCCAAGCTTGGTCTGGCGCGCGCTGATATCATGGAGGCCGTGCAGATCGCCAATCCGCGCTTCTCCATCGGAAAGCTCAATGCGCTGGGCGGCCCTGGCAGCCAACTCGCACTGGGGCTCACGATGCCGCTTGTGGACCTTTTGGTCCTGCCGGCCCGCGCGCGGCTAGCGAGGTCGGACTTCGAGCGCGCCAAGCTCGCCATCGCTGCTTCGGTGCTTGGCGTCGGTTTCGATGTGGAATCAGCCTGGTATGCCTATGTCGGCGCGCAGCAGGTGGCTGATATGCGCGCGGCGGTCGCCTCGGGCATGGCCACATCGGCCGAACTGGCGCGCCGATACTATGCCGCTGGCAACATAAGCGAACTGCAACTGAAGCGCGAGGAAGCGGCAGCGTCGCAAGCGCAGATCGATGCGGCCCGGGCGGCGGTGGCAGCGCGTATGGCCCGGCTGCAACTGAACACGGCCATCGGACTGTCCGGCCCCGATGCCGAATGGCGGACCAGCGACCGTCTGCCCCTGCCGGTGGCGACCGAGGACGATCCGGTGCTGCTCGAGACAATGGCCAATCAGGGCAATCTCGCGCTGCTCGCGCAGGCGCGCGAGGTCGATATCCTGCGCGATGCTGCGGGAATTACGCGGCACACGCGGCTGCTTGGCGACGCCCAGATCGGCTTTGAACGCGAACGCGAAACCGATGGATCGAAGATCCAGGGGCCGACCGCCAGCATTGAAATCCCGATCTTCAACCAGGGCGGCGCGCGGGTCGCGCGCGCCGAGGCACGCTACCTGCAAGCGCGGGCGCAGTTGCTGGCCTTGCAGTTGAAGACCGACAATGCGGTGCGCCTTGGTGCCGAGCGAGTCCAGGTGCTCGCCGACATCGTCAAGACCCACCGTGAGGCACTCATTCCGGCGCGCGAAACCATCGTCGAGCGCAGCCAGCAAGAGCAGAACTACATGCTGATCGGCGTGTTCGAACTCATCCAGGCCAAGACGCAGGAATATGATGCTTATCAGGGTTATCTCGAAGCGATCCGCGATTACTGGCTGGCCCGGATCGACTTGATGCGTGTCGTCGGCGCCCGGCTGCCGAGCGAGCAGGAGGTCAGCGGCCAGACGCCGAGTGTCAGCGAAATCCTGACGCCGCGCGGCATTGCCATGGACCATAGCGGGCATGGCGCGGCAAGTGCTGGGCCAACTGCTGCGCCGGAGCCCATGGCCGACATGCCGGGAATGGATCATTCCGTGCATGACGCGCCGCCTTCGTTGCCCAGCCCGCCACCGCCGCCGCCAGCCCACCAACATCCCGGAGGCCCGTCATGACCATCGATCGTCGAAACCTACTGCTGCGCGGTGGCGCGGCGGCTGCCGCCGGTGCATTGGTCGCGGCCAACAGGGCGGCTGCACAAACACACGACATGGCCGCGATGGATCGTGACGCGATGCCGATGGCGCCAGCGCCAATGCCCGCTCCATCGCCAAACGGTCCGCGCGATCCGCGCTACAACCCTGTTCGCACGCTCAATGGCTGGACACTGCCGTGGAAGATGGTCGATGGCGCGAAGGAATTTCACCTCGTCGCCGAGGAAATCGTCCACGAATTCGGCCCGGGTTCCAAGGCGACTTGTTGGGGCTACAACGGCTCGACCCCCGGCCCGACTATCGAGGCCGTCGAAGGGGACCGCGTCCGCATCTATGTTACCAACCGGCTGAAGGAGCACACCAGCGTCCATTGGCACGGCCTGATACTGCCCTCGGGCATGGACGGGGTCGCGGGGCTCAACCAGCCCGCGATCGGGCCGGGCGAGACGTTCGTCTATGAGTTCACGCTTTGCCAGCATGGCAGCCATATGTACCACCCCCATGCCGATGAAATGACCCAGATGGCGTTCGGCATGATGGGACTGTTCATCATTCACCCGCGCGGGGGCGAACCCATCGCCATCGACCGCGACTATGCCTTCATCCTGCACAATTGGGCGCTCCACCCCGGCACCTGGCGACCTGATCCCTCGATCATGGTCGATTTCAATCTGTGGACGTTCAATTCCAAGGTCTTCCCCGCCATCGACCCGATCGTGGCCCGCACGGGTGAGCGCGTGCGCATCCGCATCGGCAATCTTTCGATGTGGAACCACCCTATCCATCTCCACGGCCACGAATTTGTGGTCACCGGCTCAGATGGCGGCCGCCGCCCGCGCGGGCAATGGACCTCCGAAGTCACTGAAGTCGTCAATGTCGGGCAGATGCGCGATATCGAATTCACCGCCATTCCCGGCGACTGGTCGTTCCACTGCCACATGTCACACCACACGATGAATGCCATGGGGCATGGCGTGCCCAATCAGACCGGCGTCGATCAGGATAATGTCGAAGCCCGCGTGAAGGCAATGCTTCCGGGCTATATGAAGATGGGCCGTGATGGCATGGCCGAGCATCAGGACCACACTGATGGCGGCCATCCAGGACCGCCCAACACGATGGCGATGATGGTTGGCAACGGCCAATTCGGCAATATCGAGATGGGCGGGATGTTCACTGTCGTGAAGGTTCGCGACGACCTTGCGCGCGGCGATTATCGCGATCCGGGCTGGTACCGTTTCCCCAGTGGCACCGTGTCACGCCGCGTCAGCACCGACCCCGATTTCGGCGCGCCAGTGCGTCGCAAAGTCTGATCACAAGGTTCCCCGTCATGATCAAGCCCATCCATCTTGCCGCATCGGCACTGCTCCTCTCCGCATCGGCGCTGGCGCAAACGCCCGATCCCCACGCTGGCCATGCGATGCCCGGCGCGGCAACCGCACCTCCTCCGCCGATGGATCACGCCGCAATGCCGGGCATGGACCACAGCCAGATGGACATGCCAGCCCCGCCGGCCTCCGATGCCAACGCTATGCCCGCCATGGATCACTCGGCAATGCCGGGCATGGACCATAGCAAAATGGACATGCCCGCCTCGCCGGGTGCTAGCGACAGCGCCATGCCCGGGATGGACCATAGTAAGATGAACCATGGCGGCATGGCGATGACACCCGCGCCAAAAGGCATCACCCGCCACAACGTTGGTCCTGCGGAAGCAGCGCTCCAAGCCTTTTCGGATGCCCTCGAAGTCGGCAATAGCGACCTCGCGATCGCCTGTCTGGCACCCGGTCTCAAAGTAGTCGAAGATGGCGCTGAGGAGAGCCGGGCCGAATACGTCGGCGGCCACCTTGCTGCCGATATTGCATATCAGAAGTCGGTGAAAACGGTGCTGCTCGAACGTAGCGTCATCAACGAAAGCCCGGCACAGACGCGGATAGTGTCAAAGCTGCGCATGGTCAGCAATCGCAGTGACAAGATGATCGACACGCTTGTCGACGAGACGGCCGTTCTGCAAAAGCTGCCCGGTGGCTGGAAAATCGTACTCCTTAAATGGGACTCGGCAAAGTAACCACGCTTCGGTGACACGGGGCTATGGGGCGAAGCGCCATTTGTAGCGTACTGACCACAATGCATGATGCAACAAACCCGCCAGGTTGGCAGCGGGCTTAACTTGGCCAGGCTATCCGGCCTCGTCACGATGCCAAGGAAGGGTCCATACCCTTCAGATAATCGCTTCTCGCTCGCCGCCGTGACATCCAGGCAGCGATTGCGGGCAGCACCAGCAGTGTCAGCGCGGTCGAGGTAATCAGGCCGCCGATCACCACTGTCGCCAAGGGGCGCTGCACTTCGGCCCCGGTGCCTGTTGCCAGCGCCATCGGCACGAAGCCGAGGCTGGCGACCAGCGCGGTCATCAGCACCGGGCGCACGCGCTCCATCGCGCCGTCGATGATCGCGGTATCCTCATCCGCACCATCCTCGCGGTGCTTGCGGATCGCGCTCATCATCACGAGGCCGTTGAGGACCGCCACGCCCGAGAGCGCAATGAACCCCACCGCCGCGGTGATCGAGAACGGTATGCCGCGCAGCAGCAGCGCGAACACGCCGCCCGCCAGCGCCATTGGCACTGCGCTGAACACGATCGCCGCCGGGACAAGCCCGCCCAGCGCCATGTAGAGCAGTCCGAAGATGGCGAGGAAGCATATCGGCACGACAATCATCAGCCGAAGCCGCGCCGACTGGAGGCTTTCGAACGTGCCGCCCCACGCGGTGTACATGCCCGGCGGCAGATCGAGCTTGGCGATCTTGTCCTGCGCCTCGGTGACAAACCCTCCAAGATCACGCCCGCGCACGTTGACCTGGACAACCACCATGCGCTTGCCGTTCTCGCGGCTGATCTGGTTGAGCCCTTGCGTATAGCTGAAGCGTGCCAGTTCGCGCAGCGGGACCGATCGCGCGATCTGCCCCTCGGCAGCGGGAAGCATCACCGGGATCGAGCCCAGCGTTTCGAGATCGTCGCGCTGCGCGTCGGCGAGGCGCACGACGACAGAGAAGCGGCGGTCACCCTCGAACAGCAGTCCCGCCTCACGCCCACCGAGCGCGGCGGCGACCGTGTTCGCCACTTCCTCGACCGACAGACCGTAGCGCGCGACGGCGGGGCGATCGATCTTCACGTCGAAAGTCGGCGCGCCGTCGGTCTGCTCGGCGCTGACATCGGCAGCACCCGGAATGGCCCGCAGTGCACCCGCAATGCGCTGTGCCTGCCGGGTCATCGCATCGAGGTCATCGCCGTAGAGCTTGACCGCGACATCGGAGCGGACGCCCGCGATCAGTTCGTTGAAACGCATCTGGATAGGCTGCTGGATCTCGGTGCGGTTGCCGATCAGCGGCTTCATCTTCGCTTCGATCCGGGTCAGGATATCGGCCTTGGTGTGGACGTCGGACGGCCATTCGCTTTCGGGCTTGGGGATGACATACGTGTCCGAAGCGTTGGGCGGCATCGGATCGGTGCCGAGATCGGCGTTGCCGTTCTTGGAAAACACCAGCGCCACTTCGGGCAGAGTCTTGAGCGCGTCCTCAATCCGGAGTTGCATTTGCGTCGATTGGTCGATCGAGGCCGAGGGCACGCGGAAATTGGTGACAGTGATGTCCTTCTCATCGAGCTGCGGCATGAACTCTTCACCCAGCAGAGCAAAGCAGAGCGCCGCCGCCACGAAAACTCCCGCGCCGCCTGCGATGAACGGCAGCGGCTGCGCCACCGCTCGCGCAAGCAGGGGCGCATAGCGGTCCTTGAACCAGCGGATCGGCTTGACTTCGGTCTCGCTGACCTTGCCACTGATGACCAGCGCGATCATCGCAGGCACGAACGTCAGCGAGAGCACGAAGGCCGATGCCAGCGCCACCATCAGCGTGGTTGCCATGGGCGCGAAGGTCTTGCCCTCCACGCCCTGGAACGTGAGCAGCGGCACGAACACGAGGAAGATGATGAGCTGGCCATAGACGGTTGGCCGGACCATTTCCTGCGAGGCCTCGATGGTCTCGCCCAGCCGCTCGCGCAAGGTCAGCAGGCGGCCTTCCTGTTCCTGCCGTTCGGCCAGCCTTCGCAGCGCGTTCTCGACGATGATCACCGCGCCATCGACGATCAACCCAAAATCGAGCGCGCCAAGGCTCATCAGATTGCCCGAAACCCCGAGGCCGTTCATGCCCGTCGCGGTCATCAGCATCGTTATCGGGATCACCGCCGCCGTGATCAGCGCGGCGCGGATATTGCCGAGCAGCAGGAACAGCACCACGATGACCAGCAGCGCGCCTTCGATCAGGTTCTTCTCGACCGTCGCAATTGTGGCGTTGACCAGCTTCGAGCGGTTGTAGACCGGCTCCACGAATACGTCGGCGGGAAGCGACTTGCCGATCTCGGTGAGCTTTTCCGCCGCGCTGGTGGCGACGATCCGGCTGTTGCTGCCCACCAGCATGAGCACGGTCGAGATCACCGCTTCCGATCCCATGCGACTCCCAGAACCGGTGCGCACCGCGCCGCCGATGACGACCTGGCCCACATCGCGCACGCGCACCGGCGCACCGGCGCGGGTCGCGACCACCGCGTCCTGAATATCTTCGATGGACTTGAGCCGCGCGTCTGCCCGCACGAGGAAACTCTCGCCCGCGCGCCGGACGTAGTTGGAACCGGCGGAAAGATTGGCGCGTTCGAGCGCATCAGCCAGTTCGGTGATCGAAAGACCATAGCTGGCGAGCGCGTTGAGATCGGGTTCGATCAGGTACTGTTTGACGTAGCCGCCGTTCGAATCGACGCCCGCCACGCCCTTCACATTCCGCATCTGCGGACGGATGATCCAGTCCTGCACGGTGCGCAGATAGGCTGCCTTGGCGATCTCGGTGGTCAGCCTCTCGCCTTCGGGGGTGAGGTAGCTGTGGTCCGATTGCCAGCCGGGCTTGCCGTCCACTGGCTTGATACCCTTGCCGTCCGGATGCCGGAACGCGACCGAATAGAAGAAGATCTCGCCAAGGCCAGTGCTCAGCGGCGCAAGGTTCGGCTGCACCCCGGCAGGCAAGCTGTCCTTGGCCTGCGTCAGCCGTTCGGTCACTTGCTGGCGCGCGAAGAACACGTCGGTATCGTCGGTGAACACGGCAGTGACCTGGCTGAAACCGTTGCGCGAGAACGAGCGCGTCATCTCCAGACCGGGAATGCCCGCCAGCGCGGTTTCGACCGGGAAGGTCACCTGCTTTTCGATGTCGACCGGACCAAGCGTCGGCGCGAACGTACTGATCTGTACTTGCCGGTTGGTCACATCGGGCACGGCGTCGATCGGCAGCTTGGTGATCTGCCAGGCACCGAACGCGACAACGAGCGCGGTCAAGGCCACGACCAGCCATCGCATTCTGACCGATAGCGAGAGGATACGCGCGATCATCACTCCGCCCCCTCGTTCTTTTCGAGCTCGGCTTTGAGCAGGAAGGCGTTGGTCGTGGCGATCGGGGTGCCTGCGGTCAGCCCCTGCGTGACCGCGACCAGTCCGCCGCTGCGGCTGCCGATCTGGACGGTCTGGGCTTTGAACCCCGCCTTGGTGCGGACGAACACCACCGTCCGGTCGCCAATGGTTTGCACCGCGTCCTGCGGCACCATCACGCCCGAAGATGCTGCGCCGCCGCTGGCGAAGACCCGCGCCTGCACGAGTTGTCCGGGAACGAGCTGACCTGCGGCCGCGCCCGGTTCGATCACCACTGTGGCCGCGCGGGTGGCGGGATCGACCACGCCCGTGGCCGAGCGAACCCGCGCGGGGATCAGGCGGCCATCACTGCTGGTCAGTTCGACCCGGTCGCCCGTGCGGACGCGCGCAGCGTCAGCGGGCGGAACGCTGGCGGTGATCTGCAGGCGCGATCCATCGGCAACGCGGAACAGCGCGGTCTCGGCCGCAACGTACTGGCCAAGACTGGCAGTGGCAGCGGTCACGCGCCCGGCCACCGGGCTCACCACAGCAATCGACCGCCCATCAGCAGCGAGGCGCACCGCTCCGGCGGCCGCGCTCGCGCGTCCGGCATCGGCACGTGCGACTGCAAGGCTGGCCTCGGCGGATTCATAGTCGGCGCGCGGGGAGACACCTTGCGCCAGCAGCGTGCGTTCCCGCGCCAGCTGCCGGGCGGCCAAGGTCACCCGCGCGGCGGCAGCGCTGCGGTCGGCTGCGATCATCGAGGCATCGCGGCTTTCGATCAGTGCCAGGGTGTCGCCGATCCGCACCGGATCGCCGATCCGCTTGAAGATGCGCGTGACAGTGCCCGGCGCGCGCGCGGTCAGCATCGCTTCGGCGTCGGGCATGGCCTCCACCGTCGCCGCTGCCGGGATCGCCGCGTCGAGCTCACCCGAAGCGGCGGGTGCAACGCCAATGGCCGATATGCGGATGCCCTCGGCGGTGATCTCGACGCTGTCGGTCTCGGCCTTCGGCGCAGCGTCTGCGGTTTCCATCGCGGGCGGTGTGGGTTGGGTCAGTCGCGCGGCACCAAAGCCAAGCGCAGCGGCGGCCACAAGGCCGATGGCGGCCCCGGCGTAGAGGCGGTTCTTGTCAGTCATTGGACCGGGTCTCCGGTGATGGTCTTGCCGTTCAGGCTGGCGAGTTGAGCACGAGCTTCGAACCGGGCAGCAGCGGCATCTGCGACGATAGCGCGCGCAGCTCCAAGGCCGTGACGCGCGACGAGCAGTTCACTCAAGGGGGATTTGCCTGCCTCGTAAGCAATGCGGGCAAGGCGATAGGTTTCCTCGGCTGTCGCCATCGTGCGTGCAGCAGCGGCAACCCGGGCTTCAGCGCCTTGCGCAAAGGCAAGCGCAGCGCGAACATTGGCTGTTGCTTCAAGCCGCGCCGCAGCCTCGCGAGCATCTGCAAGGCGCGCCTCGGCATCGGCTGCCGCGTTGTTGCCCTCATTGCGATCGAACAGCCTGAGCGGAAGCGAGATGCCCGCAACGAGGGCGGAGGCGTGATCCCCTTCCAGACGGCGCACGCCGATCTGCCCGGTGATGTCAGGGATGGTGCGCTTGCGTTCGGCTGCAGCCCGCAGCTTCGCCGCATCCCGGTCCGCCACGGCGGCCAGATAGCCGGCGGTCTGAAGCGGGTCTACCGGGCCATAGACCGCGCGCGCCTGCGGCGGATCGAGGAGCGATTCTGATACGCCGGTAAAAGGCGTGTCCACTCCGGCCAGCGCCGAGAGCCGGGCGAGCGCTGCCGTGCGCACGGCGCGCGTGCCTTCGAGCACGGCGCGGGCAGCATTGAGGTCGGTTTCCGCCTGCAACGCGCGCAGCCTTGCCTCCTTGCCCGCATCCACCAACGCTCTGGCGAGTTTCAGATCGGCCTCTCCCTCCTCGACTTCGTCCTCCGCAATCGCGATGCGCCGTTCGGCAAGTTCTACGGCGGCGTAGGCCAGAGCCAGTTCATGGGCGAAGGCGACGCGTCCCTGAAGCCCACGCGCGCGGGCTGCGCTCACCCCTGCCTCCCCGGCAGCGATGCGTGCCGACCGCTTGCCGCCAAGTTCGAAGGGCTGGCTGTATTGCAGGGTTGTCTGGGTTTGACCGAAGCCCGCGTAAGGCGAGGCCCCTGCGAAATTCTCGCCATAGACGCTGACGGTAGGGTTGGGACGCGCCCGTGCCTGCTCGGCGAGCCCTGCCGCCCGGTCGACATCGGCAGCAAGTTCCTGCACGCGCGGCGCTTGCTCAGCCTGCCTGAGCAGCGCCGAAAATGGAGGCGCGGGGTCTGCATGCGCCGCTGCGGGCAACGCGATGGTTGCCAGCCCGCCAGACAGTGCCAAAAGGCACTGTCGGCCAAAATAGCCGTTCATTGATCTGTGATCCTTGCCTGAGTCCGTAACGGCGCGCCCATGCGCGTGGTTAACGGATCAAGCCTGAGGCGGCCTTAACAAGGAGGCAGGGGCAAGACCGGTTGCAGGCAGGATTTGCGCCCAGGTCCATGCGGCGGCACTGCTCGCCAAGGCCGCCGGAGAGACGAAAGCTCCGGGCAAATCCATTCCGTGGCCAACGATGTGCGCGGCGAGGTGAATGGCACTGTCGCCGTCGTCATGGTCCGGCGCGTGATCATCATGATCATGATGATCAGATGTAGCGATCAAGGGGGTATCTTCGTGAAAGTTCGCGCTATGCCAAGTCGAAGCGCCGAACACGGACAGCAGCGCAACCAGCGCCAGCAGAGCGCCGCAAAATGCAGACCGGGACCTTGCCTTTGCCATCTGGTTCAGCCTAAGCGAGGACGGACGACAGAGCAAGGCACGGCTCACGGTTTCGGCCATTGCTTATGCCGCCGGTCGATCACGAACGGATGATCGCCGCCTTCATGCTCCAGATGATGCGGATCATCCGCCTCCAGATTGGCGTGTGTGTGAGCCACCACATCGGGATCGTTTGTCGGCCACAACAATAGCGCTGCGATTGTCCCCGCCGCCGCAATTGCGGCCAGAGTGCCAAACGCGGTCGCCATACCAAACCGCGCGCCAAGCTGGCCGGCCAGCGGATAGCAGATCAGCCAGCACACGTGGCTGAGCGCAAATTGCGCGGCGAACAGCGCGGGCCGATCTTCAGCACTGGCCGAGCGCCGCAGCAGCCGTCCTGACGGCGTCACGCTCGCCGAATAGGCCAGCCCGAGCACCAGCCACCCGCCAAGGAGCATAAACCAATAGCTATCCGCCTGTCCCATCGCCGCGGTAACCAATGCCATCACGCCCAGCGCCAGCGTGATCGTCGCAGTGCCAATCAACATGACCGTGCGGTCCGCAATGCGGTCGAGAATGCGCGGCAAGGTCAGCGCGGCCGTGATCGAACCGCCGCCGAACGCCGCCAAGGTTAAGGCCACGTCGCGCTGGCTGAGCCCCAGCCCACGCACGATCACCACGGTATTGACGATCACCATTGCGCTCGCCGCTGCCGCCGCCAGCGTAAGAGCGAGCAGCCCGCGCAGGCGCGGCGTCTTCAGGTAGATGCGCGTGCCGTGCGTGGTCTTGTCATAAATGCCGCCCGCGTCCTCGACCGGCTGTGGTTTGGGCAAAGTAGTCGAAACCACCAGCAATGCCGAAGCGACGAAGCCGATTGCCGTACCCGAAAACAGCCAGTGGTAGGAGATCAGAGTGAGCAGCCCGGCGGCGAGGATCGGGCTGGTCAGGCTTTCCATGTCATAGGCCAGCCGCGAGAGCGACAAGGCGCGGGTGTAGTCACGCTCGTCCGGCAGCACATCGGGGATGGTCGCCTGAAAAGTCGGGGTGAACGCAGCGGAGGCTGATTGCAGCACGAAGATCAGCACATAGACCTGCCAGACCTCGGTCACGAACGGCAGGCAGATCGCAACGCCTGCGCGCAGCACGTCCATCGCCACCAGCAGCGTGCGGCGCGGTAGCTTGTTGGCGAACGCCCCGGCGATCGGCGCGACGCCCACGTAGGCGATCATCTTGATCGCCAGCGCAGTCCCCAGCACCGCGCCCGCGTTCCCGCCCGCGATGTCATAGGCGAGCAGCCCGAGCGCGACCGTCGCAAGGCCCGTTCCGATCAGCGCAATGATCTGAGCGAGAAAAAGGTGGCGATAGGTGCGGTTGGCCAGAACTGCGAGCATATGTTGCACATCCCACGCTTATGCCGACCTGTCTATCCCCCATGGGGGATATGTTTGGACAGCAGGTCGATGGCGTGTCAGACTTTGAACATGACCCACACAGCGCACACCAGCCACCCTGCGATCGTCAAACGCATTAACCGGGCGACCGGCCACTTACGCAGCATCGTGACGATGATCGAAGAACAGCGACCTTGCGTCGACATCGCCCAGCAGCTTCAAGCAGTTGAGAATGCGATCGCCAGCGCCAAGCGTGCACTCATCAATGACCACATCGATCATTGCCTCATTCACGCAGAGGAAGGCGAAGGGCCCACGCAAGCGATCGAACAATTCCGGGCGATATCAAAATATTGGTAGCGATGGACATCTGCGTTCCCTGCGCTTTTGTCCAAAACGGGCTGCCGGCTACTGGCCAGTTGCTGTAGCCAGCAAGACCTCTAAATTAGGGCTCCTCTAGTCTAGCTGAACCAACGCCGTGACTGATGGCTATGTCGTTCTGCGATGCCAGGCAGGCGGGCGCTGAACGACCGATTCTGATAAAAGGCTGCCGTTCGGTATGTCGCATGCGAACGGCCGAAATGTCCCAATTCTCGTCAATCGCCAGTGTGCCGACCCGGTTGGTGGATCCACTCGTTGGTTGCTGCCCAATCATGGAGACAACCCGGCGAACTTCGAATTATCTGAAGGCCGGGTCTGTCGTAAGCAATAGTCGCGCGGTGTGCTGCCATTCGTCCAGGGGCATCGTTGTCTTCTGCTATGATCAAGGTGTCGAGGTCTTTTGGGAGCTTCAGGAGTGGCAAGCGGGAAGCGCCCATCGCTGCCCAACAGGTTACGCCAGTCAGACTGGTGAAGGCGGCGGCATCTTCGAAGCCTTCCGCTACTGCGAGAAGTCGTCCACTCGGTGGCGGTTGCCATGCCCCCTGCCCGCAGCGCCCGAGCAAGAATTTACCCTGATGCTGGGTCGTTCTCGGGTCGAGAATGATGCGCTGGACTGCAACAAGGTGACCACAGTCGCGCACAGCGACGAGCAACGCTTGATGAAATGCAGTGTTCGGCTTTCGGCCGAGAGGGCACTTCGGATGGAAGCGGACGTCAGGGAGATCCAGGGGCAGACATCTCCTAATGAGATAGCGCTCTCCCAGCGTTCCATGAACGCCGATCGCATCACTCCACAGGCGCTGAGCAAGTTGACTGGAATGTAGACTTTGCGTTGGGCGAGGTTCTACGCCTCGAACTCGATCTGTATTCCGCAGGGCACGCATAATGTCGCGTGGGTTGCACCCGGCAAAGCAATGCACGAGGATCCCTGATGCGCCTTGCCGAATCGACAATGAGGGCGTCCTGTCAACATGAACGGGGCACCGACACATAGCGTAAGAGCCGTGCCATGTGCCACGCAGAGCCGCGACGAGGTTGATGGTGTCCTGGGTAGGTCGGAGTGCTGTAAGGGTCATGAGCGTCCCTCAAGCTCTCCCCCTCCCCTTCCCGCCATGCACTTGAGGAGCGCCGGATGCTTTCAATGGTCCCCTTGGGTTAGCTGTGGCGGCCTGCAGTCATCGAACTTGGCGGTAGCGAACCCCAATTCGCTTGAATGCACTTGCTCGTCTTTGCCGGATGAGATGAGCGGTCGCTTCGGCTTGTGCCCTCGCTTCGAAGCTAAGAATGAGGCCCTGACCTTTTGAACCTATCCGACCCCATCGGCGTTCGACCGTCGTCCACCCGAATAAGTCGGTTTGGATCCAAAGGTGGTAGTCTCGCGCGACGTTGCGCGAATTGTCGATGGCTTGCCAATGCCACGACTGGCTGATTGGTGTTTCCATAGTGGCTTGGTGGCAGATGCACGGACTACTGGTCCAACCGGAAATTTGAATCACAACTGGGTCAGTGATTCACTGAGGCGATTGGAAGGCAATATCTGGCCGACCACCTTCAAAAACATCATCATAAAAACGCCGCTGCCTGCAGCGGAAGGATTTCTGATTCTAGAGATTCAGATTCGGGCCCGATTTATGACTTGAATTCAGAGGCCTATGCCGTTTTGCCTGACCCGTTGGGGGTGTTAGGCTGACCTTATGGGGGCTACACCCTGACCGAGCGGGGGCTTTCCCCTGACCTTATGGGGTATTCCTGACCAAATGGGGGAAGAGCCTGTCTCAGCAGACGCAGCGTGCTTTTCCAGCGTTCCTTCCTGCCTGCTGTAGTAAATACTGACCTCTCGCTTGCGTTCGTTCATGATGCTCGCCGACTCGCAGGAAATCCGACGATTCCGTCATCCCATCCCTTCCCTTCAATCCTGACCTCTTGGGGGCTGCTAATTGAATTTCAACCTGACCTGACTTGACGCAAGAGGTCAGGTCAGGCAGCAATAATGGTCCCAAGAATCAAGCTTTGATCGCAATATGGCATGGAAACTGATGATAGCCCAATAGCCGAGGCTCCCGAGGAGAAGCCTGACGAGGGGTCACCGGGCCGTGCGATGCGCGTTGCTGCCGCATTGAAGGCAAAGGGCGGCGACGAGTTCGCCAAGCCGGGCAACATCATCGAAATCAAGTTCGTGAAAGGCGAGTCGCTGAGCCTGACGGCATCGCGGCTCCTAGCCCTCATGATCCTGACTGCCGGAGGGGATGCGTGGGAAGATCGTCCTCATCGCATCCGCAAGGCCGACATCCGC
>NZ_NCGH01000008.1:0-191981 GCF_002281505.1 Sphingomonas sp. 28-62-20 | reverse complement strand
ATAATCTGCTCTTCGCTGAACCTGCTTGCCTTCATCATCCGACTCCCTTGGTGGGCCGGACTCTACTCAAATCTGGAGGAAAACGCGGGGCTCAGACCATTCGGCCACGTTGAACTGAGCCTGCGCGAGGAAGAGCTGTGTTTCAGCCTGCGCGATATCTGTCCGCGTCAGTTCACCTGCTTCGCGCCGCGCCTTAACTTCATCCAGCGTCGCCGTGAGCTGCTTTAGGTTTGCGGCACGCAATCGCAACACCTCGGAATCGCGCCGGATGTCGGCATAGCTTGTGACGACTTGGAGAAGGATGTCGCCTTCGCCGCTTCGCAGTTGTTCGCGTCCTGCCCCGACCGCTGCTAAAGCTGCTTCGCGGTCTGCGGTGGCACGCCCCCCGGTGTAGAGGGGTTGTACTACGGAGACCCGTGCTTGCGTCGTCCGATCTGGAACGGTCCTGCCATATCCACCGACGATCTCGAAAGTGCTGGTAGGGTTCAATTCGGCGATTGCTTGCGCATAGTCCTCGTCGGTCGCCCGAAGCTGGTACCGCTGAGCTGCAAGTGCCGGTGCGGTTCGGTACGCCGCCTCAAGCGCGTCAGCAAGCGTTTCGGTTGGCTGCGGTTCAGGCTCGACGTCAAACGAAGGCAATTTCAAATGCTGTGACGTCCTTGTCGAACTCGTGCAGGTCGCGCGGGTACGACCGGCGCACTTTATCGCGATCGGATCCGCAGACGCGGTTCTGCCTGGACTGGACGCTCCGGAGTCCGCTCTATCCATCTCGACGAAGCCCGCGAGAAACGGCGCCGTCAGCATCACCAATAATTCGCCCGCCATCATCGCTCAACAAAACGCCTGTCCGGTACGCAGCCTCGCGCAATTGCAATATCGTGTAGCGATCGAAGCCCGCGGAATTGGAAATCGATAGGTTTGCGGCCAGGCTGTGGCTGGATGGTTACCTGGTTAGCTTCGACAAGCCGATCATATGGGATCCAAACGAGACTCAAGCTAGCATTGTCCATTCCCCCGCGATCAATCGGTACTTTCAGTGCCAAAAGTTGGGGAAGATCATTCCGGGTATGACGCGGCGCAGCGCCGTCTAAACGATAGACAGCCTCGCGGACGTCCCAACGCGGCCTGAAACGGAACGCAACAGCGCCGTTCGCATAAAACGCCCGGTTATTGACGGCGCGAAGCTTACATGTCTGTCCTTCCGAAAATGGATTTCGCGCAATTTCAAGAGCCCAGTCGTCAATTCTTGTCTTCGTGATAACAATTTTTGGGTGATGCGGCAAAAACTGCATCGCCCGACAATGCTCCACGAATGACAGCGCCATTATCACCGCTATGATCGGAAGTATGCGCATCGCCGTGATTCAGTCAGGCCGCTGCAGCGAAAATTCTAAGATAGCTGCGCCGGCGTTGCGGCCCCGAAGCACCAGCCCCTTGCCTACTGCCTCGGCTGAGCGGATTATTCCATCCGTACAAGGATAGATGGATCGCCAAAACAGGCTGTCGCCAAGACGATATCTATCAATGGATACTTTGGAACAAAAAACGCTTGAACGGGAGCTTTCAGCGCCGCACGGCTTTTGCACGGTTACAGCACGGTCCAATTGCGATTTGCGGCCGAGCGTCTTGTAGCTTCCCGAGAGGATCGAAATGCCAAGGGCGTCAGAGCGCGCCGCTGCGGTTGCACTGCCCCCACCCAACAGCATTATCTTATCTAGACAGATTATCGCTCTGGTTTTCAAAATATCACCATTCAAGTCCTCTATCACGAAATCTGCAGGCCGGTAATTGATAGTCTAGTTTTTTTGAGGGTACACCGGTTTATCATCTAGTTCGAAGGCGGGCGTCCGGCGTTCATTCGACAAAACGCGGCAAACGGGAATTAGGGGCCGACTTCAAGATCGGAGAAGGACGTTTTCTTCGGCAAAGACCGATGCGAAAGGCGACCGATAGGTTTCAGTAATGGCCGGGCGACTGCCATCGTTCGTGTCCATCCGAAACATTTGGGGGTATAAATGGGGGTATCTCGAAATATTGCCTATTAAAAAACATCGAAAAAATGCCGTTCTCTGATCATTTTGCGGTTCCCTTCACCTCCACCATTAGCGTTCGTCAACTTTTAAAGATTGATTAGGCGGCAGCTTCGGCGCGGGCTTCGAGCGCGGGGCGGTCGCGGATCGTGATGGCGCGCAGCCCCGGCAGCGCGATCAGCCCGGCGGCTTTCATCCGCGTGAGTTGGCGGCTCACCGTTTCAATCGTCAGGCCCAGTAATTCAGCGATCTGACCGCGCGTCAGCGGGAGATCGAACGTCACCGGGCCGTCGTCAGTCGCCCGGCAACCGGCGCTGCCGACACGGTCCGCCATGTCGAGCAGGAAACCGGCGACGCGCTCTTCGGCGGTGCGGCGTGCCAGCGTCAGCATGCGGCCACGGGCGTCTTCCAGCGCGGAAAAGGTCCTTTGCAGCAGCAATCGCTCCATCCGGACATGATCATGCAGCACGGTTTCAAACTGGCCGCGCGGGAACACGCAAAGTTCAGCATCAGTCAGCGCAGTGACGGTAAATCCAGCCTGATCGCCGAACAGCCGACCGACAAAATCAGCCGGGTAGAGCAGCCCGACCGTCTGTTCGCGGCCATCGCTGGTCGATGCGGACAGCTTCATCACCCCATCGAGCAGATTGGCGCAGATCACGCTTTCGTCGCCCGACCAGATCACCGTTTCCCCGCGCGCAACCTTGCGCCGCTGGCCGATGCTGTTGAGCGCCACCAATTCATCGTCGCTGAGCGCGCCACAGAGCGCACGATCACGAACGGCACATTCGGTACAGACGCGCGGCGACAAAGGGAGCTCCTATCCGACGCCATAGCAAATTTGCCACTGGCGCAGGGCACATAGCGGCTTTGGGAGGCGGCCCGTCAAGAGCCAGGCCAGCTATTCTTCCTCGTCAGCGAAGTCGCGTCGGGCACACGCGGCGTGGCAACCCATGGGACAATGGCGTTTTTGGCCATCATCGCGCTTGATCGGAATCGGGATAAGGTGCGCTGGATCGCCGCAAACCGCGATGAACATCGCCTCTGGCGCGGCCGCTGCACCCACCCCCGGCACACCGGCGAGGCTCAGGCCGACAACCGCCATGATCGCCAGCGACCCACCGCGCCGCTGGCTAGATCGCACTGCTGAAGCGCGTGGCAGAGTCGTGGCGGTACGGGTCGAGCGCAGCGGCGATGGTTCGCGCATAAGGCAGGCCCTTTGTTCGGATGACAAGGCGATGGTCGCGCCATTCGGCCAGCCCTGCATCGATATAGCATGCCAGCCGGTGTTCGGCCACAGACCGATCGGGTAAGGTGCTGAGATCGGCTGAACCCTGGCATAAGAGCTGTTCGATCGCGGTGCCGATCGCCTGATCGCGCCGGGAGCGTACCCAGCCACGTTCGGTCGCGAACTGGCCATTGGCGATACGCAGGTGATAGCGACCGGCGTTTTTCTCATTCTGCAGCAGCCAGCCGGGAAACTGGCTGATCGCGGAGGCGCCAAGCCCGATCAGGATATCGGCAGGATCTTCGGTAAAGCCCTGGAAATTGCGGCGCAGCTTGCCCGCCACCATCGCCGCCGCCAGTGCATCGCCCGGCAAGGCAAAATGATCAAAGCCGATCGGCTGATAGCCATCGCGCGTCAGCCGTTCATACGCAAACTCCGCCTGAGCGAAGCGCGAGAGCGAATCGGGCAGCGCTGAATCGTCAATCTGGCGCTGGCGCGCGATCAGATGGGGGACGTGCGCATAGCCAAATACCGCCAGCCGATCGGGCTGGAGTTCAAGCGCGGTATCGATCGTCGCGGCCAGTTTGACGACGGTCTGAAACGGCAGGCCGTACATCAGATCGAAGTTGATCGAGTTCACCCCCGCCGCGCGCAGCTGCGCGACCGTGCAGGCGATCATCTCCAACGGCTGAACGCGGCCAATCGCAGCCTGAATATCCGGATCAAAGGTCTGCACGCCCAGGCTGACGCGCGTGACCCCGTTGCGCCCCAGCGCCGCCGCCCAGCGCCAATCGAACCCGCGTGGATCAATCTCCACCGACATCACGGGATCGTCGAGCCGAAAGGCTTGCGACAAGCGCAGCATCAGCGTGTCGAAATCTTGCGGATCAAGCGCATTGGGGCTGCCCCCACCCCAGGCGATGCGCCGCACCCTGCCCCGCCCGCCCAGCGCTTTGCCGACCAGCTCAATTTCCTCGATCAGCCGGACCAGATAGGCCTGCACCCGCTGGGTGCGATTGGCCGCCCCGGTGTTGCACCCGCAATACCAGCACAGCTCGGCGCAATAGGGGATGTGCAGATAGAGCGAGATCGCCTCGTCCGCGCCGACGGTCGCCAGTGCTTGCGCCATGTGCGGCGGGCCGACGGCATTGTCGAACTCAGCGGCGGTGGGGAAGCTGGTGTAGCGGGGCACCGGCGTTGCGAGCAGATCGGGATGATAAGGCCACATGCCAGCGTGATTGCATCCGGTGCAGCCTTGCGAATTGACCCTGGTCAAAGACCTTCACTTGGGCCGCGCGCAGCGCCGCGCTCAACACCAGCGCGCCCGGCACGCAGACGGTAAAGACCCCGATCAGCCCGGTTGTGGTTGGTATGGGGTTTGACATTCGGTTGTCGAACGGAGCCGCATCGAGGCTTCAGGGGGCAGGCCGCGACGTCCGGCCCTTTTTGTGGGACCGATGATTGGGGGCGGATTGGATGGCCGGTTGCGCCCCTCACTGCGTCATTCAAATGATCCGACGACTGGTCTGGTAGCGGACGTTTATTGAGGCTGGGGTCCAGGTTGGGCCCGGATGCGAATGGTCACGAATGTTCGCACTGATGCGATGGTTTCGCCAAATGGTCATCAGGGGGGCAACCCTTTGGCGAGGCAGGCAGTGCTTCCCAATGGCGAAGAAAAGACGATCAACGGTGTGAAAGAGCGAGCGACGTGTAGCACGACTCGTTGTTGTAGGACAGGATTGGCCGGGTTCGCCCCAAGCTCGGACGTTACTGCTTCTCCTGTGCAACCTTAAAAGCTGGCGTTATGGTTGCCGTAGATGAACGGCGGAGGAAGCAAGGGTGACAAAGCTTTTTTCAACGCTGCGGTATCGCGACCCAAGGGCGGCAATCGACTGGCTTGAGCAGGCGTTTCAGTTTCAGCGGCATTTTGTAGCTGAGGAGGCTGGCGAAGTCGTTCATGCTCAGATGCGGTTTGGCGACGACATGATCATGCTCGGTCCAGATCATGCCGACGATAAATATGGGATGCACAGTCCGCTTGGACTTAATGGCACCAATCAATGCGTCTACGTCGCTGTGGCCGGCGATCTTGACGAAGCGGCCGACCGCGCGCGGTCGGCCGGTGCAACCATTGTTACTCCGCCCTATGATACGCCTTACGGATCCCGCGAATTCAGCTGCAAAGATTTAGAAGGGCATGTTTGGTCGTTTGGCACATATGCTGGCGAACCCCTCGCTTAGCAGCCCTTCCTCCCCTAACGCCTCTTTTGATCAATAACGTCGGCAAAGCCGAGCAGAAAACGATTGTCCGCTTCGGCACTTTGCCATCGCAAAACCTTCCAGACCACTTCCCACCATCGCCCGCCGCCCCGCGCCTACTCCCCATCCTCATCATCATTCAAAATCCTGAGCGCAGCCCCGTCCAAATCCTCGAACTGGCCCGATCTTGCCGCCCAGAAGAACGCCGCCAGCCCCAGCATCCCGAGCCCAAGCGCGACGGGCAGCAGCAGCGCGAGGATCGTCACTTGGCTGCCCCGCGCAGCCGCAGCGCGTTGGCGACCACGACCAGCGACGAGCCCGACATCGCCAGCGCGGCAATCAGCGGGGTGACCAGCCCGGCCATCGCCAGCGGCACCGCCAGGACATTATAGCCGATCGCCAGCACGAAATTCTGCCGCACCACCGCCATTGTCCGGCGCGCGGCGACAATTGCGATCGGCACCGCGCCGAGCTTGTCACCGAAAAAGACGAGATCGGCGGCGAGCTGGCCGACATCGCTGGCAGTGGCAGGGGCCATCGCGACATGCGCGCGTTTGAGCGCGGGGCCGTCGTTTAGGCCGTCGCCGACCATCAGCACGCGCTTGCCGAGCGCGGCCTGGCGTTCAATGAAGGCGAATTTATCGGCAGGCGACAGCTTCGCCACACCCATAATGCCCAAGTGTCGGGCGAGCGCCGCCACCGGCTCGGCCCGGTCGCCCGACAAGAGCTGCGGGGCGAAACCCATTGCCTTGAGCCGCGCCATCACCGCTGGCGCATCGGCGCGCATCGCATCAGCGAAGGCGATGATATGCGGCGGGCGATTACCCCAGCGGAATACCGTGGCGACCTGCGTGCCGGTGGCGTCGGCGCCGACCCAATCGGCGCTGCCCAGGCGTGCCCGCTCGCCGCCGATCATGGCTTCGACGCCGAGCCCGGCATGCTCCACCAGCGCACTCGCCGGGGCGGCCGTCACGCCCGCCAATGCTTCTTGCACTGCCACCGACAGCGGATGGCGGCTGGCCTGGGCGAGCGCCATCAGCGCTGCGCGTTCGGCGGGGCCTTCGGGCATGCCCGATATCGGCTCCAGCTTGGCTAGCGTCACGGTGCCGGTCTTGTCGAACAACACTGTGTCGGCTTCGGCGAGGCGTTCGAGTGCTGACCCGTCCTTGATCAATATCCCGGCGCGCATCAGCGATCCCGCTGCCACGACCTGCGCGATCGGCACGGCGAGCCCTAGTGCACAGGGGCACGTGATGATCAGCACCGCCACCGCAATAATCACTGACTGGTGCAGCCCGGCCCCGGCCAGCATCCAGCCGATAAAGCTGAGCGCCGCCAGGCTGTGGACGGCAGGCGCATAGAGCCGCGCCGCGCGATCAGCGATGCGGACATAACGTGACTTGCCCTGGCCCGCATTTTCCATGAGCCGGGCGATATCGGCGATCACGGTATCCATGCCGACTGCGGTCACACGGATGGTGAGCGGCGCATCGAGGCAGATCGTGCCCGCGAGGACCTTGTCGCCCGGCACCATATGTTCAGGCACGCTTTCGCCCGACACCAGCGCGCGATCGACATGCGCCTCGCCCGCCTGGATCGTGCCGTCGACGCCGATGCGCTCGCCCGCTGCCACCAGCACGCGCATGCCCGGCGCAATTTCGCTCGCCAGCCGCATTTCAGTGGTGCCATCGGGGCGCAGCACTTGCGCCTGCCCAGGCACACGGCGGAGCAAGGCCGCGACGCCGTCCTCGGCCTTGGCGCGCATCATGCTGTCGAGCAATCGCCCGGCGAGCAGGAAGAACAGCAGCATCAGCGCGCCGTCAAAATAGGCATGCGGCCCGCTGGTTGCGGTTTCGTAGAGGCTCATCGCGGTCGTCAGCACCACGCCGATCGAGATCGGGACGTCCATATTTGTATGGCCGTGCTTCAGCACCCGCCACGCGCTGCTGAAAAAAGGCCGGCCCGCATAGACGATCGCAGGAATGGCGATCAGCGCGGACAGCCAATGGAACAGGTCGCGCGTCGCCCCTTCCGCGCCGGACCAGTTGGAGACTGACAACAGCATGACGTTCATGGCGGCAAAGCCCGCCACGGCAAGCGCCTTGGTCAGGCGGCGGCTTTCCTCTCGCCCGGGCTGCGCGTCCTGCGCGCTGGCGCGGTGCGTCTTGAAGCCGAGTTCGGTGATCGCGCCTTCGATCGCCGCGTCGGCCAGGTCGGGCACATGCACCACGCGCACCAGCTTGGCGCCGAAATTGACGCGGGCCTGGACGACGCCCTCAAGCTTGCCCAGCGCGCCTTCGATCCGGGCGATGCAGGCCGCGCAGTGCATGCCCTCAACGATGAAGCGCGATTCGCTGGCCGCGCGATCAGCGACGATGGGCATGGCGGCGGTCATGCCTGCACCTCGTCCTCAAAGCGCGCCTGATGCCCGGCGGATATCAGCTCGATATGCAACAGCCAGCGCCCGCTTCGCAGCGCCTGGTCAGCGATATGATCAGTGGCGGTCCGGTGGAGCGCGATCCGCTGATCAGGCACGCGGCCCAGCGGATGGCGGGCGACAACGATCACGCGCGCGTCGAGCTGCTGGCCCGATGCGTCGGTTGCCACAATATGGAGCCGCCCCCTCGCATCGACACGCGGCACCGCGTGCCACCCCAGCGCCTTTTGCGCCGCAGCGTCCTTCAGCCAGCCATTATAGCGCTGGCTGGCGACATAGCTGTTTTCCACGACCACGCCGCCAAAAGTGCCGATCGCATAGCGCGCCATGATGATATTGACGGCGAGGATAAGCCCGAAAAAGCTGATCATGATCGCTGCCATGTGCCAGCCAGTGAAGGGGCGAGTCATTCTTGGTGCTCCTCGGTTTCGGGGCTGCCAAAGCGGGTGCCGTCAATCACGCTGCCGCCTTCGGCATCAAGCGCGCGCAAGCGAATGGCGATGTTGCTATGTTCCTCGCGCTGGGCCGGGGCCGCGACGAACAGTTGCACCGGGCGCACCTGATCGGCATCGACATGGACGTTGATCGATCGGGTCGCCGTCTTGCGATTTCCGGATTCGACCCAGATTACGCCCTGCGGCAGCCCCTCTAGCGAGACCGCGAAATCGCGCGGGCGGTTTTCCATGTTGCGCAGCTTCACGGTGTAGCTGTTGCGGATGGTGCCATCCGACAGCCGCACCCATTCCGGATTGCGGCTCTGCGCGACCGACAGATCAAGCCGAGCGCGGTTGCCGAGCACGAACAACATGCCAAGCCCGATCCCGCCCCAGATCAGCGAATAGATGATCGTACGCGGGCGCAGCACGCGCTTCATCGGTGGCTTGGGGGTGCCCCCTGCCCTGGCGATCCGCTCATCGGCGTCGCTGGTATAGCCGATCAGGCGCGGCGGGCGGCCGACCTTGGCCATCACCTCGTCACAAGCATCGATGCACAGGCCGCAAGTGATGCAGCCGATCTGCGGCCCTTCGCGAATATCGATGCCGGTCGGGCAGACCGCCACACAGGCATTGCAGTCAATACAGTCGCCGACCCGCGCGTCCGGGTTAGCGGCGAGTTCGGTCAAGTCGTGGGTCCGCTTCAACCCATGCGTGCGTGGCTCGCCGCGCCAGGCCTTATAGGTGACGCCGAGCGACTGTTCGTCCATCAGCGCTGCCTGGATGCGCGGCCAGGGGCACATGTAAATGCACACCTGCTCGCGCATCAGCCCGCCAAGGGTATAGGTGGTGAAGGTCAGGATGCCGACGGTTGCATAGGCGACGAACGGCGCGGTGCCGGTGAAGATCTGGTAAGCTAGGGTCGGCGCATCAGCGAAATAGAAGATCCACGCGCCCCCTGTCGCCAGCGCGATCAGCAGCCAGATGCTGTGCTTGGCGAGGCGTTTGCCGATCTTGGCCGGGGTCCAGCCCGATTTTTCGAGCCGGAACTGCGCGTTGCGATCCCCCTCGATCAGCCGTTCGACATGGACGAACAGATCGGTCCACACCGTTTGCGGGCAGGCATAGCCACACCAGGCGCGCCCGACCGCCGAGGTGACGAGGAACAACCCGATCCCCGCCATCACCAGCATGCCGGTGACATAGTAGAATTCGTTGGGCCAGATCTCGATCGAGAACAAATAGAAGCGGCGATGCGCGATATCGACCAAGGCCGCCTGATGCGGGGCATAGGGGCCGCGGTCCCAGCGGATCCAAGGCGTCAGATAATAGATCGCCAGCGTGACCGCCATGATCCCCCATTTCAGCCGCCGGAACGGCCCGTTGACGGCCTTGGGGAAGACCTTGCGGCGTGCTTCGAAGAAGCGCTCCTGCTCGATCAGGTCTTTAGGGTCTGACATTGGCGGCCGTCTGCTGGATGGGCGGCGGGGCCGGCGGCGCGGGGTTCGCCTCGCCACCACCCAGCGAATGGACATAGGTTGCAAGCATCTTGATCGTCACCGGATCGAGCCGGGTATTCCAGGCCGGCATGATGCCGTATCGGGCATTGGTGATCGTCTCGGTCAAGTTGGTACGGTCACCCCCATAGAGCCAGATGGCGTCGATGAGATTCGGCGCGCCAAACTCGCGATTGCCCTTGGCATTGTCGCCGTGACAAACGGCGCAATTGGCCGCGAACAGCGCCCCGCCTGCCCGCGCACTCGCGCTCATTGGCTCCTGGCGAGAAACCGCGCGGACATAGGACACGACCCGCTCAATCTGCGGCGCGGTCAAGATGCCGTCGCGGCCAAAGGCGGGCATTTGCGACATCCGCGTCGCATCGTCGCCGGGGTGGCGGATACCGTGGAGGAGCGTCTGCTCCAGCGTGGCGAGATCACCGCCCCAAAGCCAGTCATCATCGTTGAGATTGGGATAGCCCTTGCTCCCCGCCGCCCCTGAACCGTGGCACTGCACACAATTGATCTTGAACGCGGCGCGCCCGCCTTCTTCGGCCGCGCGAAGCAGATCAGGATGCGCCAGAATTTGTTCAACCGGCGTGCTGTCGATCCGCGCCAGCATCGGCCCCATCCGCTTTTGTTCAGCCGCCAGTTCCTTCCGGAACTCACCCCGGCTGGACCAGCCGAGCACCCCTGGGGTGGCGCTGGTCGCCATCGGGATCGCTGGATAGAGGATCACACAGATGACCGCGAAAACGATCGTGGCGTACAGAATGAACAGCCACCAGCGCGGCATCGGCGTGTCGAGTTCTTCAATCCCATCCCATTCATGGCCGACAAAGCCGGTCCCCGTCGCAGCGTCGATCCGCTGTTTATCGTCAGCCATGGGGCTGCTCCTCATCTTCCAGGATCATCACGGCGGCGCGGGCATGCGCGTCGCGGGCGCGGGGCAGGAAGGTCCAGCCGACCAACGTCAGGAACAGGACCACCGTCGCCACCAAGCCCCAACTGTCAGCGAACTGGCGCAAATTTTCATAGATCATTTGGCCTGCTCCTGTGCTTCGGCCGATTTGAAATCGATCTGATTGCCCAGGCCCTGAAGATAGGCGATCAGCGCATCCATCTCGGTCACGCGCTTGGGATCGCCATCGTAATCGCGGGCCTGCGCCTTGGGATAACGTTTGACGAACGCGGCGGTGTCGCCCTCGCCGGTCGCCTGCGTCTCGAAATCGGCAGCGGCCTGTTTGATCGCTTCATCGCTATAGGGAACCCCGACCCGCCGCAGCGCGACGAGGTGCGCGGCCATCGACTTCCCGTCGATCTCGCGCGTGGCGAGGAAGGCATAAGGCGGCATGATCGATTCAGGCACCACCGATTGCGGGTCCGTCAGATGCTGGACATGCCAGCCGTCCGAATAACGCCCGCCGGTGCGCGCCAGATCGGGCCCGGTGCGCTCAGATCCCCATTGGAAGGGGTGATCATACATGCTTTCCGCGGCCAGGCTGTAATGGCCGTACCGCTCGGTCTCATCGCGGAACGGGCGGATCATCTGGCTGTGACAGCCATAGCAACCTTCCCGCACATACACGTCGCGCCCGGCGAGTTCGAGCGGGGTATAGGGCCTGACCCCGTCAACCTTGACGACGGTCGACTGAATCCAGAACAGCGGCGCGATCTCAACGATGCCGCCAATTGCGACGGTGACCAGCGCCAGAACGCCAAGCAGCGTAACGTGCCGTTCGATGACCTTGTGGCGTTCGAAGATGGAGCTTGCCATGGGTTTAGTCCCTTATCTGGCGGCGAACGGGGCGAGCGGATGGTCCCGGCTCGCATCGAACGGTGTTTGGGTGAGCGGCGCCTCGTCGCGGAGCTTGCCGGCGATCGTCATCCAGAGATTGACGATCATCACCACGCCCCCGCTGAGGTAGAGCAGGCCGCCTGCCGCGCGGATCAGATAATAGGGATGCAGCGCCTGGACGACTTCGGCGAAGGAATAGACGAGAAAGCCGTCCGCCCCATATTCGCGCCACAACAAGCCCTGGGTGATGCCCGCCACCCACATCGATGCGGTGTAAAGCACGATCCCCAGCGTCGCGAGCCAGAAGTGCCAGTTGACCATCCGGAGCGAATAGAGCCGGGTTCGGCCCCATAGCCGCGGCGTCATGAAATAAAGCGCTGCGAAGGTGATCATCCCGTTCCAGCCGAGCGCACCCGAATGGACATGGCCGATCGTCCAGTTGGTGTAATGCGACAGAGAGTTGACGGCCTTCACCGACATCATCGGCCCTTCGAAGGTGCTCATCCCGTAAAAGGCGAGGCTGGCGACCATCATGCGGATGATGGGATCAGTGCGGATTTTGTCCCACGCGCCGTTGAGCGTCATCAGCCCGTTGATCATGCCGCCCCAGCTCGGCATCCACAGCATGATCGAAAAGACCATGCCCAATGTCTGCGCCCAATCGGGCAGCGCGGTGTAATGCAGGTGGTGCGGACCCGCCCAGATATAGAGGAAGATCAGCGACCAGAAATGCACGATCGACAGGCGATAGCTGTAGATCGGCCGCTCAGCCTGTTTGGGCACGAAATAATACATCATGCCCAGGAACCCGGCCGTCAGGAAAAAGCCGACCGCGTTGTGGCCGTACCACCACTGGGTCAGCGCATCCTGCACCCCGGCAAAGGCCGAATAGGATTTGGAGCCCAGGAACGACACCGGCATCGACAGGTTGTTGACCAGATGCAGCATCGCAATGGTGATGATGAACGCCAGGAAAAACCAGTTGGCGACATAGATATGCGGTTCTGACCGCTTCAGAATGGTGCCGGCGAAGACCACCAGATAGCTGACCCAGACGAGCGTCAGCCAGAGATCGACATACCATTCGGGCTCGGCATATTCGCGGCCCTCAGTCACGCCCATCAGATAGCCGGTGGCGGCCAGCACGATGAAGAGTTGGTACCCCCAGAACACGAAGCGGGCGAGCGCGGGCATGAACAACCGCGCCCGGCAGGTGCGCTGGACGATGTAGAAGCTCGAACAGATCAGCGCATTGCCGCCAAACGCAAAAATCACCGCTGAGGTGTGCAGCGGGCGCAACCGCCCAAAGGTGGTGAACTCCGTCGGGAAATTGAGCAGCGGAAAGGTGAGCTGCAGCGCGATGAACAGCCCGGCGGCAAACCCCACCACGCCCCAAAAGGCAGTGGCGATCACGCCCCAGCGGATCACCTCGTCATAATAGCGGCTGGTATCAACCGTTCGTGGGGCGCTGTCCCCGGCGCGATGGATCGACACAAAGGCTGTGATCAGCGCCGCCGTCGCGGCGATGCCCATATGAACGGCAAACCCCCAATCGACGGCGAGCATCGCACAACTGGCGGCAAATAGGGCAAGGATCATCCATATCCCCGCCCGAGCAACTATCGAATCCATCCCTGGTCCCTTCCCTTTGGACAATGCCGCTATGGACGGGCGAACCGAGCGGTCCCTTGATTTCGGTCAAACTGGTTGTCAGCAGATGGCGGTGTTTGAAAGCGGCCCAGATCCTCAATGCTCCCCGACCCGACAAGTTCCACGCGCCAAGGCTGAGGCCGCTTGTTTCAGGGGGATTGTGCGTAGGGCCTGGCGCGCCGCCATGGAGGGCCAAATAGTTCCGGCGATTTCGATCTCACCACCGTCATAGGGGAACGGCGGCTCGTAACGCTCTACACCCGCGCCCGGCAACGTGTGTCACGGCGACCAAAGGCCGGTCGGATGCCATGACCATGCCGGCTGGGCAAACGACCGACCATCCCCGAAACCACGCTATTTTTTCCAGATGACGGACAGGTCAGTCTTCGAAGACCAGATAGGCCAGCGCAATACATTAACCATGAATGCTGATTTGACGCCAAAAATGGTGAATTTAAACCGCCGTTGGCAAAAAACCTAAGTCATTATATTTTCTTTATAATATGATCATAATCATGATTCAGACGTTTATTTGATTGTAGGTTTTGCAAGATGATGAACCGAAGAAAAGTCGCAAAGATGATGCTCGCGGGATCGGTGCTTGCGATCCTGTCGGGTTGCGGTGAGGATTTTGGCAATCGCTATCCCACCTACCGCTATCGGTTGACGGTGGAGGTGGAAACGCCAGAGGGCTTGCGAACAGGGTCGAGCGTGATCGAGGTGACGACGCGGTTGGCAGGACCCTACAGCATTCCCAATCCGGGCCAGGTCCTTCATTCAAGTCGCGGCGAGGCCGTCAGCGTGGATCTCGGGCGGCGCGGCATCCTGTTTGCGCTCCTGCGTTCAGAGATGGCGGAAGGCTGGACCCACAATTTGATGTTCCTGCTGGCGCCGCCCGTGCCGCGTTCGGTCAACCGGGGCTTGCCCAATTCCAGCGACTTGGACTTCGATATGCGAATGAAGGCGACGCTTGCCCTGACCGGCGCCCGCGTCATCCCCCGAGACTTTGCTGAGTTTCCCGAGTCATGGCGTGAGCCTGGCAACCCGCCAACCGGATGGCCAATGATGGTCCGCTTCCGCGATCTCGCCGATCCCAAATCGGTCGAGAAGATCAATCCGGACGATCTCTCGGCGAGTTTTGGCGCGGGGGTTAAACTGCGGCGCATCACCGCCGAACGCACCGACGATCCCGTAACTTCAGGTATTTTGGCGCGATTGCCCTGGCTGAAACACACGGAGGGCTCGCTGACTGAGCACCCGCGCGACCCCAAGACTGGCGACTGGGTTCCAAGAAGCCAAACACCACTCAGCTCTCGTCTAACAGACGGTGATTTTGCGATCGGAATGGGCAAATGAATGCTGGCATATTCAGTTCGAGCAAGACGACCGATGGCTTCGCCAATTGGGCCGTCGCATGATCAACCGACGGGCCATCGCCGCCATGCTGCTGGCCGGGTCAATGATGGCGGCGCTGCCGGGCTGCGGCAATATATTGGGCAAGCAATATCCCACCTACCGGTATCGGCTGACGGTGGAGATCGACACGCCTGAGGGGCTGCGGACCGGGTCGAGCGTGATCGAGGTGCATACCGGCCGTGCCTGGCAGTACAGCATTCCCAACCCCGGCATGCTTTGGATTTCCACTCGCGGCGAGGCCGTCAGCGTGGATCTCGGGCGGCGCGGCGTCCTGTTTGCGCTATTGCGTTCGGAGCAATTAATAGACTGGGCGTCGACGGTGTTGTTTCTCGCCGCGCCGCAGGTACCGCTTGCTACGACTCGTGGCTTACCAAATTCAAGCCACCTGGACTTCGACCTGCGCTTCAAGGCAGCGCTCGCGCTTGCCGGTGCGCAGGTGATCCCCCGCGATTATCCGGACAGGATTGGATCAAGGCACAAACCCGGCGACCCGCCAAGCGCCTGGCCGATGATGGTCCGCTTCCGCGATCTCGCCGATCCCAAATCGGTCGAGAAGATCAATCCGGACGATCTCTCCGCGAGTTTTGGCGCGGGGGTTAAACTGCGGCGCATCACCGCCGAACGCACCGACGATCCCGTAACTTCGGGTATTTTGGCGCGATTGCCCTGGCTCGATAGCGCTACGCCAAAAAGCCTTGACGATGATTTCGAACCTACCACGACCCCAACATTTGCCCAGCGCATCGCCTTTAGTGACTTCGTCAAGGAGCGTCATCAATGAACAATGACGTCCTCATGGCCCTACTGACGATGGACTCTTATAATCGAGGTTCGCGCCCGGGGATCAATGATCTATTGGATATTCGGACCCTCGGGTCAGTGGCGCTTCGCGGATAGGCGCCTTTGGGGCATCGCACCGAACCCAGGCGCAGCGCGAAGCGGGCTACTGGCTAAATGCCGCCCTCGGTCACCACCCAGCCGCTCGCCACCAGCGTATCGGTCAGCGCGCCGACACAGCCATCGACCAGCACCTGATCAGTCGCGCGCACGACAAAATTTGCGCCGACCCGGCCTTCGCGAAAAAACGGATAGCTGCCGATCGCCACGCCATCATGGCTGCGTTCGGCCTCGCGCAAAATGTCAGACACTTCGCTTTCGGCGACCCAGCAGCCAATCGTTCGCGACAGGACGGGCAGGCCGCCTTCCAGGGTGCCAGTCAGCGCATCGAGCATGCCGGCGGTGATGTGCGGGACGCCAGCCATCACGAAGATGTTGCCAATACGAATACCCGGCGCGCCCGACATGCGGTTTTCGATCAGATCGGCGCCGTCTGGCACCCGCGCCATCCGCTTGCGCGCCTCGGTCAACCCACCGCGCGTTTCATAATAGCGATTGAGCACGGCAAGCGCGCGCGGGTGATGCACCACCGCCACCCCCAGTGCTTCGGCTATCGCATCGACCGTGATGTCGTCATGCGTCGGCCCGATGCCGCCGGTCGTGAACAGATAATCATTGCGCGCGCGCAGGATATTGACCGCCTCGACAATCGCGTCGGTTTTGTCTGCCACCACGCGCACTTCGGCCAGGCGAATGCCCTGGACGTTCAGCCAGGCGGCAATCTGCGCGACATTTTTGTCCTGAGTGCGCCCCGACAGGATTTCGTCGCCAATCACGACAAGGGCGGCAGTCCAGATGCGGGAGGTGGCGGCAATGGTCATCCGCGCCGCATAGCGTAACCCCGCCCCCCTCGCAAAGCCTGCACGATCACGCTATATTGAAATGATGACTGTCTACGAAAATGTAACCGCCCAGGCACCGATGACGCGCACCGGCGCGATCAAGCTGCACGATTCATCTGGCTTTGAAGGCATGCGCCGGGCCGGCCGCCTCGCCGCCGAAACGCTCGACATGCTGGTGCCGCATGTCGTGCCCGGTGTGACCACGGCGGCGATCGACGATCTTGTCCGCACATTCATCATGGCGGGTGGCGGCGTTCCCGCAACGATTGGCTATCGCGGCTATACCCATAGCTGCTGCATCTCGATCAATCATGTCGTCTGCCACGGCATTCCCAGCGAAAAGACGCTGAAGGACGGCGACATCGTCAATATCGACGTGACCCCGTTGCTTGACGGCTGGCACGGTGATTCGAGCCGCATGTATCTGGTCGGCGACGTCCCCTTAAAGGCCAGACGGCTGGTCGACGTCACCTATGAATGCCTGATGCTCGGCATCGAAAAGGCCCGCCCCGGCAACACGCTCGGCGATGTTGGCTATGCCATTCAGGCGCATGCCGAGCGGCATCGTTATGGCGTTGTGCGCGATTTCTGTGGTCACGGCGTCGGCCGCCTGTTTCATGACGCGCCCGAAGTCGTCCATGTCGGTCGCCCCGGCACTGGGCCGGAATTGCGCCCCGGCATGTTCTTCACGATCGAACCGATGATCAATATCGGCCGCCCCGATGTAAAAATGCTCGACGATGGCTGGACGGCGGTGACGCGCGACCGATCGCTCTCCGCCCAATTCGAACATTCGATCGGCATCACCGAAGACGGCTGCGAGATTTTCACCACGAGTCCAAAGGGCCTGCATCAGCCGCCTTATTGAGCTCGGGGCCAGGACGCGCGGGGCCAGGACGTTTAGGGCCGAGAAGCCTGACGCTGTGCGCCGAGTGCCCCGATGCCCAACCAGAAGCCGATAATCGGGCTCATTGACATGCCGACCAGCGGCACCGGGAAGGCCCCGATCGCTGGGGCGATGGCGGTACCTGCCAGATAGGCTGCGAGCGCCAGAGCCGTGGCCCGATTCGACCGAAAACCGCTTAAGATCGGCGCGGCTGTCGCGAGCGTGAGCGCCACGACCGCGACGGCCGCAACCACCGGCGCCCGTTGCCATGCCAGGCCGATAATGCCTTCAACCTCGGCAACGCTTATCAATGGATCCGGGCGGGACCAGGCGATCATGCCCAGTACGGCCACGACCGCGACTGATGCCAACGCCCCCGGCGTGCGCTTGCCCGCCAGCAGCAAAATGATTGCAGCGACGGCAAAGCCGCTTGCCTGCGACGCATCGGGCTGCGCCACCAGCAACAGCAGGACGGCGATCATGGCGATGGGGCCCCATACCCGTTGGCCCAGCACCACAATCATCAGCGGCAGGACGATCGCCGCCGCATTGATCCGAATCGCACCAACGACAATCCAGCGATGGACGCCCTGCAACCCCGGATCAGCAAAGCATGCCGCCAGCAGCAACAGGGCAATGACGGTCACGATAAGCGGCGCGATGCCCGCCAGGCGCTGCTCGCCGCGCGATCCAGACCAACCCATGGCGATCGCTATGACCAAGCCGACCAGCCAGGCCGCGATCATGCGGCCCCATACCCCGATCGCCACCCCGGCATCAGCCGCCGTCCAGCATCCAGCTAGAACCGCGACCAGCGAAGCCGCCCCAAAAAAGCCGAGCAAGGATTGGCGCAATTTGGTCGTCAACGGCTGATCCCTTTTCGCATCGCCCCCGTCGCCACGGCGCGTGCCGCAAAATAGGGCAGATGCTGGCCGATTGCACGACGGTTGGGCACGCCACCAGCGACAATGGCGCTCAAATCCTTACTCTCCCTCCTCTCGCACCCTTGGCACGCTTGTTGTAAGGGATACCGACAGGCAGAGGCGTCACCTTCAAAAAAAATCGGGGCACAGCGTGAAAAAGATCGAAGCGATCATCAAACCCTTCAAGCTCGATGAAGTGAAGGAGGCGCTGCACGAAGTGGGCGTCAGCGGCATCACCGTTACCGAGGCCAAGGGCTTTGGTCGGCAAAAGGGCCATACCGAGCTGTATCGCGGTGCCGAATATGTCGTTGATTTCCTGCCCAAGGTGAAGCTGGAGGTGGTCGTGGAAGACGCCATGGCCGACCGCGTGGTCGAGGCGATCGCTGCGGCTGCACAGACCGGGCGGATCGGCGACGGCAAGATTTTCGTTATTCCGGTTGAAACCGTGCTGCGCATCCGCACCGGCGAGCGTGACGAAAACGCGATTTGACGCAGCGCAGCATTATGTGAAAAGTACGCATTGCGCCGCAACATGATTCTCCGGTCCGCCGGTGAGACAATTTAATTCGAAAGGGCAAGACCAATGGCCAACGACGCCGGCAAAATCCTGAAAATGATCAAGGACGACGAGATTGAGTGGGTCGATCTTCGCTTTACCGATCCCAAGGGCAAGTGGCAGCATCTGACGATGGTCTCGTCAGTGATCGGCGAGGACGAGCTGACCGACGGCCTGATGTTCGACGGTTCCTCGATTGAGGGCTGGAAGGCGATCAACGAATCGGACATGATCCTCAAGCCCGATCTGGACGCGGTTTATGTCGATCCATTCTCGGCCACGCCGATGATGATCCTGTTCTGCGACGTCGTCGAACCATCGACCGGCGCGCTCTATGCCCGCGATCCGCGATCGACCGCCAAGCGTGCCGAGCAATATTTGCTAACGACTGGCATCGGCGACACCGTCTATGTCGGCCCCGAAGCCGAATTCTTCATGTTCGATGATGTCCGCTTCGAAAACAGCTATTCGACCAGCTATTACAAGATCGACGACATCGAACTGCCCGGCAACACCGGTCGCGAATATGAGGGCGGCAATCTCGGCCATCGCCCCCGCGCCAAGGGCGGCTATTTCCCGGTTGCGCCGGTCGATAGCGCCGTCGACATCCGTGGCGAGATGGTCTCGACGATGATCGAGATGGGCCTGCCATGCGACAAGCATCACCACGAAGTCGCCGCCGCGCAGCATGAGCTCGGCCTGACCTTCGGCACGCTCGTCACCACGGCGGACCGGATGCAGATCTATAAGTACGTCGTCCACCAGGTCGCACACGCTTATGGCAAGACCGCAACCTTCATGCCGAAGCCGATCAAGGAAGATAATGGGTCGGGCATGCACACCCACATCTCGATCTGGGAAAAGGGCCAGCCGCTTTTTGCGGGCAATGGCTATGCCGGCCTCAGCGACATGTGCCTGTATTTCATTGGCGGTGTCATCAAGCACGCCAAGTCGCTGAACGCCTTCACCAACCCGTCGACCAACAGCTACAAGCGGCTGGTCCCGGGTTATGAAGCGCCGGTGCTGCTGGCCTATTCGAGCCGCAACCGTTCGGCGTCGTGCCGCATCCCTTACGGCACGGGCAGCAAGGCCAAGCGCGTCGAGTTCCGTTTCCCGGACGCGCTCGCCAACCCGTATCTCTGCTATTCGGCGCTGCTGATGGCGGGGCTGGACGGCATCCAGAACCGCATCCATCCGGGCGAGCCGATGGACAAGAACCTGTACGACCTGCCGCCCGCCGAGCTCGAGCTGGTCCCGACGGTGTGTGGTTCGCTGCGGGAGGCGCTCGACAGCCTTGAGGCGGATATGGACTATCTGCTCAAGGGCGATGTGTTCTCCAAGGACCAGATCGAAGCCTATATCGAGATCAAGCGCGCTGACGTCGCCCGTTGGGAAATGACGCCGAGCCCGGTTGAATATGACATGTATTACAGCTCGTAATCCACGCGATCACGACAAAAGCCGAAGCGCCCGGGGTGGGAACATCCCGGGCGCTTTGCGTTGGGGCTTCCCTCTACCGCCCAATTCGCTACGCCTGCCCGCCGCAACCCTTTCCAGGAGCCCCCATGCAATTTGACGACGTCATGCTCGGCCGCCGCAGCATCCGCGGCTACAAGCCCGATCCCGTTCCCCGCGCGCTGATTGAGGAAATTCTGGCCATCGCCATGCGGGCGCCGTCATCAATGAATACGCAGCCGTGGAATTTCTACGTCATCACCGGCGAACCGCTGGATCGCATTCGGGCGGGCAATACCGAACGGACGCTGGCCGGCGTGCCGCAATCGCGCGAGTTCCGGACGGGCCAGGCGTTTGCGGGCCAGCACCGCGACCGGCAGATCGGCGTCGCCAAGCAGCTCTTCTCCGCAATGGGCATCGCCCGCGATGATCAGGAGATGCGCCAGGATTGGGTGCTGCGCGGCTTCCGCCAGTTTGATGCGCCCGTCTGCGTCATCATCACTTATGACAAGGTCCTCGACGGTAGCGACGATACCCCATTTGATTGCGGTGCGGTTGCGACCGCGCTGGTCAACGCCGCCTGGTCGCGTGGGCTGGGCACGGTGATCAACAGCCAGGGGATCATGCAATCGCCCGTGGTGCGCGAGCATGCGGGCATTGCCGATGATCAAGTGATCATGAAGAGCATCGCGCTGGGCTGGCCCGACGATAGCTTTCCCGCCAATGCAGTGGTCTCAACGCGCAAGACGGTTGATGAAGCGGCGGTATTTGTGGGGTTTGAGGAATAGGCCCAGCCAGCCTGCTTCCGCCCCCCGCTCCAACCCCCGCATTGGCCACCGCCACCTGCGTCAGCGCCCCCCATCACCTGAACCTGCCCCGCCCCAATTATCGGGGCGGGGCAGTGGTGAGGGCAAGGATGGAACGGTGATTAGGCCGCCCTGGCATATTGCGCCGTTTGGCAGAACATCAGGATACACACCTTCATTTCGACGACGCGCGGCGACATTAGCCGCAGCGTGGCGGGCAACAGCCGCTTGCCGTCGTGATAGGTGCCGCGCCAGCGATTGGGTCCATCAAGCGTAACGTCGGACAGCACAAGGCCGGTTTCAGTCTGGCCAGGCTGGCCATTGGGGCGGCGGGCAAGCCCAGTCGCGCAGAGCCGATCGGGCGTGGTGCGGCACGGCTCGATCCGCGCGGCGCCAGGGCCGTTAATCTCGGTCCAGGTGCCCAGCAGCGGCGAGGGGTTTGGCATTGCCCCCGCTTCGCTCAGCATGGCGGTCATCAGCATTAATTTCGTCATCCACATCATCAGTTCCTTTCAGTTTTCGGGTTGGTTTGGGGTTGGGGACATCAGGCCGCGACGGGGTCGCCAGCCGGATCGGGAAGCGGGCGCCGCACGGCAGCCGCGAAGTGGCGGTGATAATCGGGGTGTTCGGTGCCCATCCAGCGATCCCACCAAGTGAAGTAGAGGCCGAAGTTCCACCCAACCTTCCCATGATGGAGATCGTGATGCGTTGTCGTGGACATCCAGTCGAAGAGCGGGCGACCATCGCGCCGCGCCGGCATCACTTCGATCCCGCTATGGAGCAGCGTGTTGCGCACAATCTGGTGGAGCACGAACAGATCAACGACGACCCACGACGTCGGCACGATCAGCACCCAGAGCGGCACGAAGCTGCCCATCAGCACGGCTTCTGGCCAGTCGAAGCTATAGGCGGTGAAGGGCGAGGGATTGTTGCTGAGGTGGTGGCGGCGATGCACCCAGCGGAACAAACTGCGGTGGTGCGACAGCCGGTGCGCCCAGTAGAAATAGGCGTCGTGCGCCACGATCATCAGCACGAGGCTGGCCCAGAACCAGACGGGGCCCCAGCTTGCGGCGATCTGGCTGCCCTTCCACCAGCCGAGATGATGCGCGATCGTCACTGCGAGTGAGACGGTGGAAAATACTGCGATCGACCGCAGCGAGTAGAAAAACTCCTTGCGGAGCTGGCGACCGGGCGGGCGTTGGCTGCGGATCCGCCGGTTGGCGAGCGGCCTTGCCAGCCCATACCAGAGCAGCAACCAGAAGCTGGTGGCGAAAATTACATAACGAATGACATCGCCGAGCATGAGCAGCACCCAGTGCGACCCCAGCGATGCAAGATAGTCCAACGACATGAGCGAACCCTCCTTTGATCAGGTGGGGCGCTCTTCGTTTAACGGGGCGGCGATGGTCTCGCCGATATGGCGGAAATGCTGGCTGATTCTGAAATCAGCGAGGGTTTTCGGGAATCGACGAGGCATCGCGCAGTGCCAAGCGGCGAAATTCGGTCGGCGTTACCCCGGTCGCCTCTCGAAAGGCGCGGTTGAAGGGACCCAGCGAGCCAAATCCCAGATCAAACGCAATGCTCGCAACATTGCGCGTGGCGCTTGCGGGATCACTCAGCAGCGTGCGCGCCTCCGAAATGCGGCGCTGGTTGACGAAATTGGCGAAGTTGCGGTGCCCGAGCCGGTCGTTGATCAGCCGCCGCAGCCGGTGCTCAGGCAACCCGATCGCCTTGGCAAGGTCTCCAATCGTCAGCCCCTCGCGCCGCCACAGCGCGTCGGCGTCCATTGCCTGCTGCAATCGATCGAGCCAGATCACGCTGTCGTCAACCGCGCGCGATTCGATCGGCGTTGACCGTCCGCCGCCCGCGACGCCGAACAGTGCCGGTCGCGCCTCAAGCAGCACCGCCACGCCGGCAATGCCCAACATGGCCTGGATTGAGGCGTTTGCGAATTCATACCAGCTGGCATTGATGCCCAATATCTGGCCGATCTGGGCGATGCTGAGCACGATCGAAAATACCGCGATCAACACCAGAAAGGGCACGCGCAGCCGACGCCGCGCCTCAACCAGATCATTGCGGCCCGACCGGATAATCACCACCAGCGCGTGCAGCGCGAGCAATAGCCCAAAGATGTTGTGCACGCCCCAAATCGCTGGCGCCGTTATCCGCGGGCCATATTCACCGAACAGGCCGATCAAGGTAAGTGCGGCCGACGGCGCGACGCTCATCGCGGTTAGCTGGCGATCCTCGAACAGGGTGACGGCAAAGAGCCAAAAATAGCCCGCGCCGCCAATCTGGATAAGCCAAAGCAGGACCTGGGCGGGTCCAATGATTCGCCCGATGGGATGGAAACCGTTGAGCGTGAAGCCGATATTGCTGATAACGAACAGCAAGGTCGCGATCCTCAGCGCACGATTGTCAGCGCTGCGCGCGAGTGAGATGCCGAGCCCCAATTGCGCACCAACGGCCATCCCGCGAAACAGCAGGTCAAGGATTTGCCATGGCTCCACCGCTGTCTGCGCTCCCCAGCTCGTCGCGTTCAGTCTATTCGCAGCGCGAAGGGATTGCCAATGGGGTGGGTATTGTTTTGCCACGCTCAGCCTGTTTGCGTCTCGGCTACCCCCTCGCCACACTGCCTCCCCGAACCGCGCAACCAATCGCGCGCATTCCCCCGTTTCACCTTGCAACCCACCGCCCTCGCTGGCATCCCTCGCGGCGATAAGATGATCGCGCACCGTCGCGGACCCAGTGGAGAGCAAGCCATGCACAGCTATCTGAAACACTATATCAACGGCGCCTGGGTCGCGAGCGATGGCGGCACGGTCCACCACGTCATTAACCCCGCTACCGAAGCGGCGTGCACCGAAATCACGCTCGGCACCCAGGCCGATGTTGACAAGGCCGTCGCTGCTGCGCGCGCCGCGTTTGATGGCTGGTCGCAGACCACGGTCGCAGAACGCGCCGCACTGCTGACCCGGATCATCGAGGAATATAAAGCGCGCATGCCCGATCTTGCCAAGGCGGTGAGCGAGGAAATGGGCGCGCCGATCGGCTTTGCCAGCGCGGCACAAGTGCCCGCGGGGCTTGGCCATTTCATCTCGACGCTGAAGGCGCTCAATGATTTCCCGTTCGAAGAACGGCTGGGCCGGGCGCGCGTCGTGCATGAGGCTTTGGGCGTCGTCGCGATGATCACGCCGTGGAACTGGCCGCTCAATCAGATCACCGCCAAGGTCGCGCCCGCGCTCGCCGCTGGCGATACGATCGTGCTGAAGCCGTCCGAAGAAGCACCGGGCTGTGCGATGATTCTGGCCGAAATCCTCGACAAGGCAGGGGTGCCGGCGGGCGTGTTCAACCTCGTCAATGGCGACGGGCCCGGCGTCGGGGCGGCGCTGTCGAGCCACCGCGATGTCGATATGGTGAGCTTTACCGGATCGACCCGCGCGGGCATCGCGGTCGCGCAGGCTGCCGCTGCCACCGTCAAGCGGGTGCATCAGGAACTGGGCGGCAAGGCCCCCAATCTGGTGCTGGAGGGCGCTGACTTGCAGGCCGTGCTGCCGCCGACCTTGATGGGCGTGCTCGCCAATTCTGGGCAAAGCTGCATCGCGCCGACCCGGCTGCTGGTCCACACATCGCAGACCGCAGGTGCCGTCGCCGTCGCGAAGGCGATGTTCGAGGCGACAACCGTCGGTGACCCCGCCGAAATGGGCGCGCATATCGGCCCGGTCGTCAACAAGGCGCAGTTCGACAAGATTCAGGGGCTGATCCAGTCAGCGATCGACGAAGGCGCGACCTTGGTAACTGGCGGGGTTGGGCGTCCGGATGGCCGCAATTCGGGCTATTATATCAAGCCGACGCTGTTTGCCGATGTCACCCCCGACATGAAAATCGCGCAGGAGGAAACCTTCGGCCCCGTCGCCACGATCACCAGCTATGGCACGCTGGAAGAGGGCATCCGGATCGCCAACGACACACCTTATGGCCTGTCCGCGACGATCTCGGGCGATCCGGCGGCGGCGGCAAAGGTCGCACCGAAACTGCGCGCCGGGCTTGTCACGATCAACGGCTGGAGCCCCGACGGCAACGCCCCGTTTGGTGGCTATAAGCAATCGGGCAATGGCCGTGAAAATGGCAAATATGGCCTGACCGATTTCATGGAAGTGAAGACCATCGTCGGCGAGCCTGCCTGAACGCCACCCGCCATGCCGGTGATCATCGATATGTTGATGCCGGTGGCGGGCGATCCCTATGCCGAAATGGCAGCGGAAACGCTGCTGCCCTATACGCAGGCCTTTGCTGATGCCGGGCTGATGATCTCGCCCCGGCCCTGGGATTTGGGGCCGGGCGACGGTGCGGCGGCGCTCGCCTTGTTTGCCTGGGGCTATCACCACCGGGTGGCGGCCTGGCAGGCGATGCTGGCGGCATGGCCCGCCGATCGGTTGCTGCTCAATCCGCCCGCCCTGCTCGGCTGGAATACGCGCAAAACCTATCTGTCGGCGTTGTCGGCGGATGGCGTGCCAATCGTGCCGAGCTGGTTCGGCGATGCTGATCAGGCCAGCGTCGATGCCGCGTTTGATGCGTTTGGCGTGGCTGAATTGGTGGTGAAGCCGCAAATCTCGGGCGGCAGTTATCGCACCACGCGGATCGCACGTGGCGGCTCGGTGGATCTTCTGCCCCAGGCGATTATCCAGCCGCTGATCCCGGCGGTTGGCGATGAGGGCGAATTGTCGCTGATCTTCATTGGCGGTGCCTTCAGCAATGCCGCGCGCAAGGTCGCCAAGCCCGGCGATTTTCGCGTGCAGCCGCAATTTGGCGGGGTCTTCACCCCGCTTAATCCCAGCGTAGAGGCGATGGCGATTGCCCGGCATGCGCTCGCCGCCCTGCCCGCCGCGCCGCTTTATGCACGGGTCGATCTGATCCGGCTGGCCGATGGCACATTGGCGTTGATGGAGCTGGAGGCGATCGAACCCGATCTCTATCCCGATCTCGATCCGGAGGTGCCCGCCCGCCTGGCGACTGCGGTCGGGGCGGCCGTTAGCGTGTGATGACTCCGAATTGGATCAACCCATACCCCGTTCGCCCTGAGCGAAGTCGAAGGGTATGCGTATCGCGTGGGCTTCGACTTCCCCCGGACCTGATCCGGGGCCGAACGGGTGTGGGGTTCAATTAACCTAACGTCATCACACTCTAAGGACGTCAGCTCAATAGTCCTTGGACACGCGGACGTTGACGCTCTGCCGCCCGATCGTCGAGATGGTCGACAGGATCGACAGCCAGCGCGTCACCCGGAATTCGACCTGCGTTGCTGAATACCCCGCCCCGTCACTGATGATTTCCGCATAAAGCTTGCGCGTAATGAACTTGCCAGCGGCCACGGATGATCCCGTCCGACCAAGGCTGGTATCGGCCGGCAGAATCCGCAACCGATCAAGCCCGGCGACGCGGCGCAGCGCGTTGATCGGATTGAGACCATCGCCCCGCCCCTGCAGCGAGGCAACGGCGGCGGCGAGCTGCAGGGCTTCGGGCGCCGACAAGTTGGTGATCGACGTGCCGAACAATAGCCGCGACAGGAGTTCGTCCTGCGGCAGCGCGGGGACGCTTGAAAAGTTGATCTCCGGACGGGTCGCGGGGCCAGTCACCTGAATTGATGCCGACAGGCCCGTGCTGTCGGCATTAGCCGATATGTCGATAACAGGATTGGCCGGTGTTTCCCCGCCAAAGCGGATCACGCCACGGTCGATGTCGAACTGACGACCAGAAAATTCATAAGTCCCACGGATGATGTCCGCCCTGCCAGCAATGGCGGGATTGTCTGGCGCGCCGCCAATCTGCAGATCAGCCGTCCATTCGCTGGTCAGCCCCAGCCCATTGACGCGCAGCCCATTGCTGGCGCGTGCGCGCACATCGAGCGTCCACAGTGCGCGCTGTCGGCTATCCTCAATGCCCGTATCATCGGGCAGGTTGATCTCCCTGATGTTGAGCTGCGGCACCGCCGTGGCGGAAACCGCCTGGCCAAGCCGATAGCGGCTGGCATTAAGCACCAGATCGCCAGCAATCACCCCGCCAGCGCCGCTTGAATGAATTGTCATCGGCCCGGTGACCGTCGCGGCGATATCGTCGCGATTGATCATCACCGCCTTGTCAGTTTGCAACTTCAGATCAATGCCGAAACCGTTGACGTCAGCGAAATCAAAGCTGCCACTGCCCGTCACGCGCCCGCCCTTGCCCGCATCGGCGGCAAAATTGCTGAAGCTCAGTTGCGATCCGTTGAAGGTGCCGGTCGCCTCGACCCCGGTCAGCACCGTGCCGGTGGTCGTGCTTTCAATCCGCGCGCCCTTTGCGCGCACCACCCCGCGTATGCGCGGATCATTGACCCTGCCGCCCAGATCGGCACCGATTGCGATCGGGCCGGACAAATCAAACAATTCAATGCCGGTCAACCGCCACAGGGTATCGGCGGGGCCGTCATAGCGGACTTGGGCGAATAGCTGGGCATTGGCGAGCCGGGCGCGCAAGCTGCCTGCGCCAAGCGGCGACAGCCGCGCCTGCGCCCGCCCGATCGTCTTGCCGCCGCTTTCCATCACTGCCCGCAAGGCAGCATTATTGGCTTGCAAGACGCCCGCGACCCCCAGGTCGATCGGCTTGGAAGACAGCACCAGCCCCGACCTGCTGAGCCCGCGTACCGTCATGTCCATCTTGCCCACCGGCGCCGCGCCGCCGCCGTCGGCATAGCTGAGCTTTCCCGATGCGCTGCCCGCCAGGCCAAGGCCCGGATAGACGATATCAAGAATGGTCATCGGCAGTCGCGACACGGTGGCGTCGATCGCCGCCGAATCGCTGGAGAACTGGCCGCCAATTTCGGCAGTGCCGCCCGCAAAATCCAGCCGGGTCAGCGCAAGCCGCCAGCCATCGCCGGATCGCGTCACCACCGCCGGGCTCAGCAGCTTGATCGGTCGCCGATCAATCGTCCCCGCAGCGGTGATCCGATAGCGGTCAGCGGTCACATCGGCCTCGCCGCGAATGTCGAAGGCGCGACCACGCGACCCGGCAATCGCTGCCTTGATCGTGCCGACACCGCCGCGCAGCGACGCTGTGCCGTCAAATCGCGCCAGCCCAAGCGAGCCACGACGAAGCCCTGTACCCTTGGCGCTTGCCTCAACCGTCGCGCCCTTGGCATCAAGCATCGTAACCAGATCGAGCCTGCCGCGCCGCAGCACCGCATTGCCCAAAACCTGCGCATTGGCGGCATCGAGATGCACCTCTATCCGCTGTACGCCCTTAATCGGCGCAAAGCTGATCACGCCGGTCACCCCGCCCCCGCCGCCGACAGTCAGCGTGCCATCAAAGCCGCCATCGGCCGCCAGCAACGATCCGCTTGCCTTGATGCCACCGGCATCAAGCGCATCGATCACGATCGTCGCGCGTCCGCCCTTGGGCAGATCGAGCCCACCGCGCAAATCGAAGTCACCCAGCGTTGATCCGCCGGATGCGGTGAGCCGATATCCCGCCGGTGTCGGATCAAGATGCGCCCGGACCTGGCGCAGGCCCAGCGTCTCATTGGGACGGGCAAGCGTGATGTCGAGCGTGGGGCGTTCGATTCGGCCATCAAGCTTCAGCGTCAGCGGGCCATAACTGTGCTGGTTGCCGCTCCCGTCGAAATAAAAGCTGCCGTCGCGACGGCGATAGCCATTGCCAACGATCCGGATATCGGGCGCGGTCAGGACCAGATTACTGAAATGCAGGATGCCATCCGTCGATTGTTCAAGATTGGCGGTCAGCCGGGGCAAGCCACCGGCCAAGGACCGGAAAAATTCATTGTCGAGCCGGATCATCTGCACGCTGGCTTTGCCCAGGATGCGTGCGCCCTTGCCACTCGGATCGGGGACCACGTTCAGCGTCGACACCACATCGACGATGCCGAGCCCAGGAATAGTGAATCGGCCCAGCGCGCCCTGAATCCCAACATCAAAGCGACCATTTTTGAGATCGACGAGCAGGTTCAGACTGCCGTTCAACTTGTCCGATTTGAACTGAAGATCAGCGCCGTTGATCAGTGCGGCCGAGACCAGCAGCTTGCCGTCCAGCGTCAGGTTGCGCAAAATCTCGCCAGCAACCTTGTCGATTCCGCTAACTTCAGCGACGCTCAGATGGATCGGCACCACCACGGGCTGCTTGCCCAACCGCCCCTTGCCGGCGGCAACGACCTTGTTGAAGCCTTCCTTGCCGAACGACACGAAATCGGCCGAGAGCCGATAATCGAATGCCGCATTGGCAAAGCCGCCATCCAGGATCGCCCGCAGCTCAACCGCGCGACCGACCATCCGAGTGAGCAAGGCAGCGGGCTGCAGCAACCGGGTGCGGATCTGCAGCTTGCGGAAAGCGCTGTCGGCGAGATCAAGCCCGCCATCCATGTCAATCGCCAGTGCCGACGATCGCAGCGTCAATTGGCCATCAAGCTGTCGCGCCACCAATGTCGCCGCGCCGTTGATCATGATCTGCGGCACGGCCAGCCGGACGAACTTGTCGGTCGACACGCGCGACGGCGTCAGCGCACCCGACAGTGTATAGCGCCCCGCCTGGTTGCCCAGCGCGAGATCGACAACACGCTTGCCGCCGACATCGAACAACGCCGTGCCGCGCCAGCGCGACCAGCGCCCCTGGCCCGCGATCCGGGCCTTGATCGGCTTGGTCAGGCGGGCAAGCTTGGCGAGCATACCGTCGGCAGCGCCTTCAGCGTGCAGATCAATATCGAAGCGATCGCGATCCGGCTCGGCATCGAGTTTGAGCAGCAACCGATCGCTGCCTTCGACCAGCGCACGCAGATCGATTAGCGCCCGGCCATCATGAATATCCGCGCGCCCAGCGAGGCTTCCCATCCGCGCCGTGCCGGTAACGCGGCGGTCAATCGCCAGCCGATCAATCCGCAGCATCCCGATCAGGATATCAAAGCTGGGCAGCGCCGGGCTTGGTTTGCCGGTCCGCACCGTTTCCGGCAGCTTCACCAGCCTGGCCTCAGGGATCGTCAGTCGCTTGATCTCAAGCCGGTTTGACAGCCAGGCGAGCGGCACCCAACTGATCGACGCGCGTGGCACCACCAGGACCAGCCCTTTTGGATCGCGCACGCGCACATCAATCAGCGTTGCGTCGCCGAACACCGATCCGTCGATCCTGCCGACCGAATAGCGCAGCCCGTTCGATGGCCGCAGCGCGCCAACCTGATCGGCAAGGAAGCGGTGACCGATGCTTGAATCAAGCAGCGCCAGCCCGGCCAGCGACAGCACGACGAGCCCAGCGATCAGGCCGCCAAGCCATCGCCAGACCCGAGCGGCTCCCGCGCGCGGCGCGGGCTGATCGTCAGCCTCGGTCAAAAAGCCTGCCCCAGCGATACATAAACCGCCACGCGCGGATCGCCGCGTTGCGGGTTGAGCGGTGTGCCGACATCAATACGGATCGGCCCGAAGTTCGAATAATAGCGCAGGCCAAGCCCCGCCCCAAATTGCAGCGCGGTGAAGCGCGGCAGGTTAGAGGTATAGATGTTCCCCGCATCGAAAAACGGGACGAGCCCGAACGGCCCAAAGGCCTTGATGCGCGCCTCGATGGAGAATTCGGTAAGGCTGCGGCCACCAATGGGGTCGTTGTTCGGATCGCGCGGACCGATCGCCTGAAAGCCATAGCCGCGCACCGAAGCGCCGCCGCCTGCATAAAAGCGCCGCGACGGCGCAATCGCATCACGCGGCGCACCCGCGATCGTGCCCAATCGGACTCGGCCCGCAATCACCACCCGATCACCAAGCGCCTGATAGGCGCTGGCGTCGAGCTGGACGCGCGCATAGCCAAAAGCACTGCCCTGCAGCGACAGCTCGGGCGATACCCGCCCACCGAGCCGGAACCCCTTGGTCGGGTTGAGCAGATCATCTGACCCGTCATAATTTAGGCTGACCGGCAAATCGGCGATGAAGAAGGTCCGGCGTCGGGCCACGCCCGTTGAGACAATCACGTCGCGTTCGTCCGATGCTGCCAGTTCGGCACCGATCGACCAGGTCCAGGCCTTTTGAAAGAAGATCGTCGTCTGGCGCGCCAGGCTGCCGCTCAACGAATAGGTTGTGGCCTGAAAAGCAGCGCGATTGACGTTGGAGGCGATGAGCTGCGCGGTCAGCACACGATCGCGCCCTTCAAAATTGTTGCGACGGAAGATGACGCCGCCCGATTGCTCCTGCGTACCGGCAACCGCCCGCGCGGTGAATGCGCCTTCGGGCGGAAACAGGTTTCGGTGCGTCCAGCTCGCCGCCGCGCGCACGCCTTCACCAGTGCCATAACCGATTTCGCCCGCAATGGTACGCAGCGGCGCGGGGAGCAAGGTGACATCGATATCCACCGTACCGGGCGCCTTGCCCTCCACCGGCTTCACTTCAGCCGACGAGACGATACCCGTCTGGATCAAGGCACGGCGGAGATCGTCGAGTTGGCTTTCGTCAAAAGAGTCGCCCGCCTTGAACCGCGCGATTTTTTCAATGTGCCGGGCATTCATCAATGTATTGGGTGGCGTAACGACCCGGCCAAAGGTCCGCGCGCCACCCGGTTCAACGCGCATTTCCAGCGTTGCCGTCTGGGTGGCGTGGTCGATGACAATTTCTGGCTTGTCGATCTTGGCAAAGGGAAAGCCCTTCTCGCCAATCCGCGCCCGAACGGTCGCCTCGCCGACCGAGATGGCGTCGGCATCGACCGGATCATTGGCAGCGACGCCGAACTCCTTGCGCAGCGGCGCTGCCTGATCCCCGGCAGCAGCCAGGCCGGGCAGCGTGACCGTATCGAAACGATATTGCGGCCCAGGAACAACGTTCAGCACCACCAGTGGCTCGCCGCCCTGCGTCTCCAGGCTGTTGCTGATTTCGGCATCATAATAGCCTGCGCCGCGCAACAGCGATTGCAACAGCGCTGCATCTTCACGCGCCCGCCGTTCGATCTGCGCGGCATTGGAGGGTTCGCCGCGATGAATGCGCAGCGTCGAAAGCGCATCGAACCGCGCCTTGAACACCGCATCGGCGACCGCATCGATGCCGTCGATCCGGTAACTATAGCCGGTCAGATCAGCGATATCGGTTTTGGTGCTGTCGGTATCGGTCGCTTCGGTGGTGGCAGCCAGGTCTGGCCATGCCACGCCAATATCGGGCAGGAGTGCCATTGGTGACCCCGGATCAAGCATGTCATTGGATGCCGGCACCTGACCCGTGGAGTCCTGCGTGGGTGCTAGGCGAGTTGATGCCGGCACGTCCTGTGCCTGAACAGCGTGTGGCATCACAATCGCCATCAGCGCTGCAAAAGCCATCCTGCCTCGTCGTGTACCACCTAATTGACTATGCCATAGCATCGCGCCGCTCTAGCGCCCGCAACCTGGAAGGGACAGCGTTGCCCACCGGGGGCGTAACGAAATTCAACGCAAGCTGGGCTCGTTGTGCCGCAGGGTTCGTCAGTGAACCGTGCCAAAGGAGCGCCCGGTTGCGAGCAACACAATCAGCCGCTCAATCTGCCGCCAGCGGCAAAAGCCAATGGCATTGCCCAGATTGCGGCTGCGCTCCGCCAAGGCCGCCGCCTCAAAACCGGCATCATCGCCGAAGCGCAGAATCAGGTCGGCCGCAGCATCAACGGCGCCGCGATCATGGAGATAGGGGATGGGCGGGGCAGCCTCATCAGAGTGATCAAATCGGGGAAACGCCATGGCCAAGCGAATAACAAGCAAAGCTGGCGGGACGATTACGGGCAATGGTAAACACAGCGTCGGTAATTACGCTATCGTTCCACTGGCGTGCGGTGCCATCCCATGGCAGGGCAGTTGGATGAGCGATTCCCCTTCCCGCACCCCCGCCGCTGGCGGCTTCCTGATTGCGATCGGCGCCATGGTTGGCGCCTTTGGTGGCGCTTTTTTCGGCGAATCGACGCGCGGGCTGTTCGTCGGCATCGGCGTCGGCGTTATCCTGGCGATCCTCATCTGGCTGCGCGACCGCCGCTGAACTGCCCGATTATCGCTATCTCAGCAGGCGCGTGAGCCGGACGACCCGGCCGATAACCTCCATCTCCGGATCCGCTACAAACGGCGGAAAGTCGGGGTTGTCGCTGGTGACCAGCAGGCCGCCGCCGCGCGGCACCAGCCGCTTGACCACCAGACCTGCCGCCAACCGCACGACATAGATTCCGCCGCGCGCGCTGGGCTGCACATCGGCGCGATCAACCCACATGTCATCACCGTCGGCAATCGTCGGCAGCATGGATTCACCGCGCGCAGTGATGATCGAAAGGCTGGCAGGCTCCACACCCCATTGGCGCAGCAGCGCGGGATCTATCGCTTCGCCCGCCAAGGCGCGATCGCCCTCCAGCAATCCACCCGGCCCGGTCAGCGCGACCGCATCAATGCGCGGCACGCGTACCAGCGCCCCCGTCGCTGGGGCTGAAATCGGCGCACCCAGCACCGCCTCCGCTACGCCAAGATAAGCCGCAAGCACGCGCCGGTCCTGCTCATGCAGCGCGCGCGGCGATCCGCGCGTCACAAATTGCTGAAGATAGGCGGCGTTGCGCCCAATCAGCCGCGACAAAGCGGCCAGGCTTTCGCCGCGCGCCAGCGCCAGAGCCGCCAAAGCGGCACGAACTTCCGCCTGATCCATCGCCGAACACTACGCGTAGGATTTTTCCTAGACAAGTTGGAAATGTGAGAACAAACAATGAACATTATCAAAGACTCGGGAGATTGCCATGTCTATGTTGTTGAAAGTGGAGCGGTTCCTGCGGCAATCGGCGATGCCGCCCACCAAATTTGGTCGGCTTGCCGTCAACGATCCACGGCTGGTGGAAGATATGCGGCGCGGCCGCGAGCCGCGTGAGCGCACGGTGGCCCGGATCGAGGCCGCGATTGCCACGCTTGCCGATCAGGCCCGATCAGGAGCCGCGGCCCCGATATCGGCACTGCGCTAACCCGCGCCATCGCCCAACAGGCCAGGCGCGCTGACTGCCCGGTGGAAATAGTAACGGCTGATTGGGATCAATGGGCCAGCGCCACCTTTGTCGGTGCCAGGCATCAGATCACGCTGGCCGCCCCGCTCAACCCAGCGATCGAGCGCTGGTTAGGCGGCTTGGCCGACGCCGAATTCGCGATCAGCGGACACCTGGTCGCCGATCTCGCCATCAGCGCCACGCGCAAAAGCGCGGGTCGCGTGGAAGCCGATCTGGAAATACTGACGGTTGAAACGCGGTAATGGCGCGAACCGATCAATCGCGCGTTGCCATCCGGCGCAGCGACACCAGGGTTTCCTGTAACCCCTCATCGCGCTTCATTCGGCTGACATCTGGCACGGGTGCGCGGTCCGCGCGGGTGGTTACCCCGCGTTCGAGCCGTTCGAGCAGCGCGGCAATCGTTGCCTGCGTGTCGCGCGGTGTCCGTGGTTCAGTGGCCGGCGGCACCGGGTCACCGGGCGTTGGGCGCACCATCGGCGTTAGTTCAAATGTTTCAAAGCGCTCGGTCGGCGCGAAAATCTGCTGACGCGGGGGAGCCGGTGGGGGCACGGGCGACGCAGGTGCGACGCTTGGCGGCATGGCACCCGGATCAAAGACCGAGAGCAGCTGATCAAGATCGCCGGGGAGGTCCAGCACCTCGCGCCGCAGCGGCAGCGGCGGATGAGCGATGTCGTTATCCAGGGCTGGTGTATCATCCGCGACCAGGTGCCGGGCGCGAACGTCCAGAAAGGGCGTCCCGAGATCGCGATTCGCAAAGACCGGACGACGCGACGGCGCATCGGGATGCGCATCGGCACGACGCAGCACCGGTGCGACTTGATCAGGATCAGCGTCGTCGGTCGACGCAGCATCGCTGCCAAACATGATCGTGCGCGATCCCGTGATCAGGAACACGGCAAACCAGCTGACCAACGCCGCGCCGCCGCCACACATCAAGATCAGGACCAGCCGGGCGGTTACACCTAATGGCGGTTCGGCGGCAGGAATGATCGCGGCAATACCCGTGCGCAAGATCAACCGGCCGAGCATATCGCCCGGCACGAGCGCGAACATCGCGGCGGTCATGATCCCCACCAGCGCACCGGCAAGCGGCGCAACAGGAAGGGTCAGACGTTGACGACGGGATTGTGCGACCATGGTGCCAATCTATCAGCGGATTCGATTAGTTTTTGGTAAACAGGAGCATAACGCGCGACATTATTCGCCCAGTTGCGTTCCGCTTCGACAAAGGCGCGCGCCCGCGCCCGGCGCGCTGGCCAGGCATCGCGATCGGCAAACAGCGCCGCGATAGCGCGGGCCATTTCCTTGGGGTTGTCAGGCGGAAACAGGCTGCCGGTGTCGCCGTTGCGAATGAGTTCGCGGTGGCCGCCGACATCCGACGCCGCGACTAGTCGGCCCTGCGCCATGGCCTCTAGCGGCTTGAGCGGGGTCACCAGATCCGTCAGCCGCATGCGCTTGCGTGGATAAACCAGCACATCGATCACGCTGTAATAACGCTCGACCTGTTGATGCGGCACGCGGCCGACGAAATGAATATGCGCGGCGACCTCGCTGGCCTCAGCCTGCGCGCGCAGCGCTTCTTCGCACGGGCCGCCGCCGACCAGCACCAGCTTCATCCGGGGGCGCGACGCAACCAATCGGGGCATCGCGGCGATCAGATCGGCAAGCCCTTCATAGGCATAAAAGCTGCCGATAAAGCCGATCACCTCATCACCGGCGATCCCAAGATCATCGGCCAGCGCTGCATCATAGGGCAATGGCTTGCCGAACAAGGTGAGATCAACGCCATTGGGGGAGATCATGATCCGCTGTGGCGGCACCCCGCGCGCGACAAGATCGCTGCGCAACCCTTCACAGATCACCGCGACGGCATTGACCTTACCCACCATCCGCGTTTCGAGCGCCCGCGTCGCGCGGTATCGCCACGATCCCTCAATCCCGGTGCCATTGCCGACGGCCGCATCCTCCCAAAAGGCGCGAATTTCATAGAGCATCGGCACATGATAGCGGCGACTCGCGCGGCGCGCGGCAAGGGCATCGAGGACGGGCGAATGGGCGTGGAGGATGTCGGGCTGAAACTGCTTGATGACCGCGCCAATGCGCCTTGAAAACGCGCTAATCTCGCGCAATTCGCCAAAGGGGCTGATCCAGGGCTTGGGCGTGGGGGTGCGATAAAAGTCTATCCCATCAACGCGCTCGTCCGCAGCATCGCCGCCCTGGCGCGGGCCAGTGACCGCCGCGACCTGCCAGCCACGCGCCATCTGCGCCTTCAAAATGGCGCGGGTGCGAAAGGTATAGCCGCTCTGCAAGGGCAGCCCGTGATCAAGGATGTGAAGAATGCGCATAACGCAGCTGACTTGCCACAACAGTGTTTAACGCACCGTCAACCCGGTTCGGCGTATCCAGCCCCAAGGCGCCGTAGCGCAGGTTTTTTTACAGGCAGGGCAAAGGGCATGATCGACAATTTCGCGCTCGGCCTGACGCATGGGCTGATGATGCTGGCCGCGTTCCTGTTGTTGCGCCGCCCCGATCTTGATCGCGAGCCATCGGCCCAACCGGAGGATGATCCGGGTGCGTGACCTTGCCTTTATCGCTTTTCTGATCGCGCTGTTCGGGTTCGGCTTTCGCCGCCCGTTCGTGTTCGTGCTGACCTATGTCTATATCGACATCGTCTCGCCCCAGCGGCTGACCTATTTGCTGCTCAACAGCGTGCCAATTTCACTGATCGCCGTGATCGCGGCGGTCGGCGCCTGGGCGATGTTTGACGACAAGCGCGACACCAGGCTGGCACCGCGCCAGTTCCTGTTGCTGCTGATGCTGATCTATTGCGCAATCACCACGCGCAGTGCGGATTTCCCGGTGGATGCGATGGGAAAATGGGATTGGGTGTGGAAGGCGCTGGCCTTTGCCATCTTCCTGCCGCTCACGCTGCGCACCAAGCTCAGGATAGAGGCGCTATTGCTGTTCATGGTCCTGTCGGCCGGATCAATCGTCATTGTTGGCGGGATCAAGACGCTGGCGTCGGGCGGCGGCTATGGCGAGCTGAACCTGATGGTGTCGAACAATAGCGGCCTGTATGAAGGCAGCATCATCTCGACAGTCGCGGTCTGCATCGTGCCGCTGGTGCTGTGGTTTGCCACCTATGGCACGATCTTCAAGCCCGACTGGAAGGTGAAGATCTTCTGCTATGCGCTTGCCTTTGCCTGCCTGCTGATCCCGGTCGGCACATCGGCGCGGACCGGCTTGGTCTGCATCGGGCTTCTCGCGGCGCTGATGCTGCGCAACGCCAAAAGGCGGCTGATGTATCTGGCATTGGTCGCCGTCGTGCCGATCGTGTCGCTGCCGTTCCTGCCGGAATCATTCCTGGAACGCATGCAGACGATCCAAAATCACCAATCCGATACCTCCGCCTCCACCCGGGTCGCGGTGTGGAAATGGACGATCGATTACGCCAAAACGCACCCGTTCGGCGGCGGCTTCGAAGCCTATCGCCAGAATCATCTCCGCTTTGAAACGGTAAAAGTCGTCGGATCAGGCAACAACATCACCGTGGTGCGCACGCCTGAGGAAGACAGCGCCCGCGCCTATCACAGCAGCTATTTCGAGATGCTCGGCGAACAAGGCTATCCTGGCCTCGCCCTGTGGCTGATGATCAACATCGCTGGCGTGTTCCGCATGGAAGTGCTGCGCCAGCGATATCGCCAGGCCAGTGCTGACGAAGCCTGGGTAACGCCATTGGCCAGCGCGCTGCAAAACGCACACATCGTTTATCTGCTCGGCGCGGCCTTTGTCGGCATCGCGTTTCAACCCTTTATCTATATGCTGATCGGCGCGCAGATCGGGTTGGACACCTATCTTGCGCGCCGCCGCAGCGAGGCGGTCTGGCAGCCCTTTCGCAAGGGCCAGCGGGGAGCCCAAGCGCCAGCCCCGACGCCAGTCTTGCCGATCGCCGCGGGTCAGCCAGCGCGTTAGGCAGGCTCGCGGACCTGTGCGCCGATTGCTTCGATCAGCGCCGCGTTAAAGGCGGGCAGATCGTCCGGATTGCGGCTGGTGATCAGATTGCCGTCAATGACGACCGCCGCGTCAACCACCTCAGCACCGGCATTTTCCAAATCAGTGTGCAGCGACGGCCAGCTCGCCACGCGAAGTCCGTCAACGACATCAGCCTCAATCAACAGCCATGGCGCATGGCAGATCGCCGCCACTATCTTGTCCTCATCGAAAAACGCCTGGATGATCGTGATCGCCTCTGGCTGAAGCCGCAGCGTATCGGGATTGGTGACCCCGCCGGGCAGCACCAACGCATCATAATCGCCGACATCGACATCATGCAGCATGAGATCGGGGGTAATCGTCTCCGCCTTTTCGGCATGCTTCATGCCCTGGATCGGATCAGTGCCGATTGACGCCAGCGTCACCTTCGCCCCGGCATCCATCAACGCCTCACGCGGGCTGAACAATTCGGACTGCTCGAAACCGTCAGTGGCAAGAATAAGGACATGCGCTTGAGTGATATCGGTCATGGGGAATCTCCGCTGCTGGTCCGTCATCAACCCGCTGATCCGGAAGCGGTTCCGGAACGAAGCGGTCAGCGGTGCATTGGCAGCGTTCTTCCAAATGAACGGGATAGCCGCCAATCGACCGCCCCGGTCTCGATCCTGCCACCCACTATGCTAGAGCCGTTGCGGGCTTAACCGCAAAGCCCTGAGCGACACCCCAAGCCGATCCACACGAAAGAAGCGATGACCAGCCCCCGCAAGCCTCCCACCATCCAGATGAGCGATGTCAGCGCCCAGCTTAACGCGATGATTGATGTCAACCGGACATGGTTTCAGACGCATTGGCTGCAAATTGCGATTGCGATTCTGGTCGGTGCGCTGATCATCATCGGCCTGCACGCGGTGCGGCGTTATGTGCGCAGGCTTTATCAACCCGGCGAGACGAGCCGACGCTGGCCGGAGATTTTTGCCCATGCCGCCAGCCGCACCACCAATTTCTTCATCGCGGCAACCGCTGCAAAGCTGGTCGATGGCTATGCCCATGCGCCGATCGAACTCGCCCAGACGATCAACTTCCTCTTCACGATCGCCGCTGGTTTCCAGGTCGCGATCTGGACGCGCGAAATCACGCTTGGGGTGATCGAACAGCGCGCGCAGAGCGAACATTATAGCGGCGAGACGATTGCCAATGCGATGGGCATCATCCGCTTGCTCGTCACGGTGGTGCTATTCGGCATCGCGATCATCGTCATCCTGGGCAATTTGGGGGTCAACATCACCGGGCTGGTGGCGGGGCTTGGCGTGGGCGGCATCGCGATTGGCCTGGCGGCGCAGGGCATTTTCGCTGATCTGTTCGCGGCGCTGGCGATCATCTTCGATCGACCATTCAGCAAGGGCGATGTCATCAGCTATGACGATACCACTGGCACGGTCGAGGAGATCGGGCTGAAATCAACGCGCGTCCGGCCCGCCTCAGGCGAGGAACATATCATCGCCAACAAACAGTTGCTGGAAAAGGAAATCCGCAACATTTCGCGGCGTGACTTTCGCCGTAACAAATTCGCACTCGGCATCACCTATCAGACACCGCCCGACGTGATTGCCCGCATTCCGGCGATGTTGCGTGAGGAGGTCGAAAAGCTCGGCCACGGCTTTGCGCAAGCCGGTCTGGTCGGGTTTGGCGACAGCACGATCAATATCGAGCTGGAATATGACACGCTGAGCCCCGACTTTGCGCGCTGGTATCAGGGCCGCAACGATGTCGGGCTGGCGATCCTCCGCCGCTTCGCCGCCGAGGGGATAACGTTTGCCTATCCCACCCAGACGAGCTTCACCGCCGCGCCCGATGGGACGATGGTGCTGCCCTATCCCGATGTGCAGGCAGTGAAGCGGATCGACCCGAAGGATAGCGCATAGGCCTCTCCTCCGGCTGCCAAGTCGCCACCCTTCGCCCGAAACGGCTATCCTGAAATCAGGATCGCGTGCCGATCGTGTCGGACGGTATATCGGTGATCGCCGCCCTTATTTCCAAATTGCTGCCTGCTTCGTCGCGCCACATCAAGCGCCCACTCCCATTCAGGCCAACGGAAATGCTTGGCTTACCGACCGACTTCCAGCGACCATCATCGGCAAAAAACAGCTCAATATCCAATTTTCGACCGTTCGCGATCCGGCTGTCCCGGCCAAGCGCGCTCTTTATTGAATAGCCATCATGCTTGGCCACAGTCAGCACAGCCGTCGTGCCGATCCGCATGACCAGTTTGGGCGTCGCAACGACATTGCCGTCGCGCAAAATGACGAGATCAACAACATTCGTGTCGGCCTTCGTCCGGCTGGGCGTTTCTCGAGCGCTACTATTATTCGACATGAGGACGAGTATCGCAAAAATAATCAGATAACGAACAGCGAGCATCACCAACTCCTCTCTAATCCATTATATTTACGTGAATAATGCCCAACCATCAAGCTGTTCTTCAAATACTTCCCTCATCCAAACTCAACAACGTCGCATTGCCACCAGCACTGGTGGTATCGACCGATACCGCCCGCTCGACACAGAAGCGGTAGAGATAATGCGGGCCGCCCGCCTTGGGGCCAGTGCCAGACAGGCCCTCGCCGCCAAAGGGTTGCGAACCGACCACCGCGCCGATCATCGAGCGGTTGACGTAGAGATTGCCGACCGCCGCGCGCGCTTCGACCAGTTCGCTCGCGCGGGCGATGCGGCTGTGGAGGCCCATCGTTAAGCCGTATCCCTTTGCATTCACCCGCGCGACCGTTTCGGCGAGCTTGCCCGCGGGCCAGGTCGCGACGTGGAGGATGGGGCCAAACCATTCACGATCGAGCGCGTCGATGTCGCCGAGCCGGACGAGCGTGGGCGGCACGAACAGGCCGTCGGCTGGCACCGCGACCGACTTGATCAGCGCGCCGCCGAGATGGGCGCGATAGGCCATGAGTTTGTCATAGGCGGCCTGATCGATGACCGGGCCAACATCGGTGCGCGGATCGCCCGGATCGCCGATGATCAGCAGGTCCATCGCGCCCTGCAGCATCTCGATGACGCCGTCGGCGATCTCCTCCTGCAGCAGCAGCAGGCGCAGTGCCGAGCAACGCTGCCCGGCCGAGCGGAAGGCGCTGGTGATGACATCGGCAACGACCTGTTCGGGCAGCGCGGTGGAATCGACGATCATCGCGTTGATGCCGCCGGTTTCGGCGATGAGCGGGACGATGGGGCGATTGTCGTCCTCCAGCAGGCTGCGGGCGATCTTGCGCGCGGTCGCGGTGGAGCCGGTGAAGGCGACGCCTTGCACGCGGGGATCAGCAGTGAGCGCAGCGCCGACTTCGGGGCCGCCGGGGAGCAGGATCAGCGCGTCTTTCGGCACGCCTGCCAGATGCGCGAGCTCGACCGCGCGCGCGGCGATACGCGGGGTCTGCGGTGCCGGTTTTGCTACCACTGTGTTGCCGGTAACCAGCGCTGCCACCGTCTGCCCCAGGAAGATCGCCAGCGGGAAGTTCCACGGCGCGATGGTGGCCCAAACCCCGCGCCCTTCCAGATGGAGCGTGTTGCGCTCACCCGTCGGGCCCGGCAGCTCGATGGAGTGGAGGTTGGCGCGCGCCTCGGCGGCGTAATAGCGGCAGAAATCGACTGCCTCGCGCACTTCGCCGAGCGCATCGGGGATGGTCTTGAAGGCCTCCTGGACGCAGATGGCCATCAGCGCGTCGCGGTTCTCCTCAAGCAGATCGGCGAGGCGCTCCATGATCGCGCAGCGATCCTCAACCGATCGCGCCGACCAGGCGGGGAAGGCTGCAGCAGCCGCACACACCGCCTCCTCCGCGTCTCCACGTCTCCGCGTGAGATCATCTTGTTCACGCGGAGGCGCGGAGGCGCGGAGATTTTGGACCGTCTGGGCCAGCGTCGTCTGATCGGCGAGATCAAGCCCGGCGGAATTTTTGCGCTGCGCGCCGAAGAGATCGGCAGGGAGCGGAATGTTGGGGTGCCGCGTCCCGCCGACGCCCGCAATCTTCACGACCGGGTCGGCCAGGATTTCCGCCTCGCTCAGCCGCTCGTCGGCCAGCTGGTGGACAAAGGAGGAGTTCGCGCCATTCTCCAGCAGCCGTCGGACGAGATAGGCCAGCAGATCGCGATGCCCTCCCACCGGCGCATAGATGCGGCAATGATAGCCATGTTCGCGCACCAAGCGCTCATACAGGCCATCGCCCATGCCGTGGAGGCGCTGGAATTCGAAATCGCGGCTGTTCCCCGCCCATTCGACAATGGTCGCCACTGTCAGCGCATTATGGCTGGCAAAGGCGGGGCGAATGTGCGGCGCATCAAGCATGTCGCGCGCGCAGGCGAGGTAGGAAACATCGGTCGCGGCCTTGCGGGTGAAAAGTGGATAATCGCTGAGCCCTTCCACCTGGGTGCGCTTGATCTCGCTGTCCCAGTACGCGCCCTTGACGAGGCGGACGTTCATCTCGCGGCCGAGTGCGCCCGCCCAGGCAATCACCGGCCGCGCGCGCTTGCCATAAGCCTGCACCGCCATGCCGAAGCCGTCCCAGCTTTTCAGCGACGGCAGCCCGGCGACGGTACCAATGATATCCAGGCTCATCTCCAGCCGCTCGGATTCCTCGGCATCGACGGTCAGCGCGATGCCCTTGCCCGCCGCCTGCACCGCCAGCGCCTCAAGCATTTCGGTGAGCGCGGGGACGCAATCATCCCACTGCGCGACTTCATAACGCGCGTGGAGCGCGGAGAGCTTGACCGAAATCGAATGGCCTGCCGCCGGATCGGCGCCCACCGCATCAATCGCGTCGACATAGGCGCGGAAATAGCGGTCGGCATCGGCCTTGGTCCGCGCGGCCTCCCCTAGCATGTCAAAGCTGGCGGTGAAGCCTTTATGCTCGGGCTTTTTCATCCGGCGGGCGGCTTCGTCGATGGTGCGGCCCATCACGAAGATTTCGCCCATCATGCGCATCGCCGCCCCCACCGCTTGGCGAACGAACGGTTCGCCGGCGCGCGAAATCAGGCGGCGCAGCGCGCTGGGCTGATCGCCCTCCCCCACCAGCGCGCGGCCAACCACAAGACCCCAGGTGGCGGAGTTCACCAGCGTCGAGTTGGACTTGCCGGTGTGCGCACGCCAATCGGCATCGCCAAGCTTATCGGCGATCAGCAGATCGGCGGTTTCCGGATCGGGCACGCGCAGGAACGCCTCGGCCAGCGACAGCAGCGCCACGCCTTCTGATGAATTGAGCCGATATTCCTGCAGGAACTGGTTCACCCAGCCCTTGCCCTGCGCCGCGCGCAGGTCCGCCAGCAATCCCAGCGACTCGGACATGATCCGATTTCGCGAGTCGGGGGTGACGGCGGCGCGCGCCAATAGCGGCTTTAGAACTTCGGGTTCGGGCGCGCGGTGGAGTTGGGCCATGGATTTGCGGGCTGCGGACGCTACGTCAGGTGTCATCTTCCGGTTTCCGGTCTAGCGAGGCTTGGCAAGGGGTGCTCGACGCGCCTATTTGAGCCCCGCGCTATGCGATGATTTGCTCGGGAGGGAAATGCCGTGACGACAATCACCATTCAGGAAATGGCCACGCGGGTGGGCACCGAGCAGGTCTCCGACTGGGTCGAGGTCAGCCAGGAGATGATCGACAAGTTCGCTGATGCAACGGGCGATCACCAGTTTATCCATGTGAACCCGCAAATGGCGGCGATGACGCCGTTTGGCGGCACGATCGCGCATGGTTTCCTGACGCTGTCCTTGATGCCGCTCCTGTCGTCCAAGATCACTGACGCCCCCAAGATTGAGGGCGTGAAGATGGGCGTCAATTACGGCGGCAACAAAGTCCGCTTCCTCCAGCCCGTTCGCTCGGGCAAGCGCGTGCGTGGTCGCTTCAAGCTGATGGAGCTGGTGGAGAAGCGCCCCGGCCAATGGCAGCAGACCAACGAGTTCACCGTCGAAATCGAAGGCGAGGATAAGCCCGCGATGATCGCCGAATGGATCAGCCAGATCTTCGTTTGAATGTTTCTCCCCTCCCGCCTGCGGGAGGGGTCGGGGGTGGGCCTGATGGACCCGCAAGCGCCACGCCGGCGGCCCCGCCCACCCCCCAGCCCCTCCCGCAAGCGGGAGGGGGGAAGAACCGATCACATGGCCCGCATCACGCCCCTTACCAAACCCTATCCGCCCGAATTCGACGCGCGGATGAAGGTGCTGATGCGCGGTGCCGAGCCACTGGTGCTGTTTACGACATTGGCCACTAATGAACGCGCCTGGGGCAAGTTCAGCGGCGGATCGCTGCTCGACAAGGCCAGCCCGCTATCGATGCGCCAGCGTGAAATCGTCATCGACCGCACCTGCGCGACATGCGGCAATGAGTATGAATGGGGCGTCCACATCGCCGGTTTCGCCCCGCATATCGGCATGGACGATGCCCAGATTTACGCGACCGTCCACGGCAGCGCAGCTGATCCGGTGTGGTCCGCCGAGGAAAGCGTGTTGATCGCCACGGTCGACGCGCTGATCGACCACAAAAAGCTTACCGATGCCGAATGGGCGGCGCTCAGGACGCATTTTGACGAGCCCCAGGCGCTGGAGATCATCCAGCTTGTCGGTTTTTACCACGGCGTATCGCTGATCTGCGGTGCGCTCGATCTTCCCCTCGAACCCAATGCGGCCCGATTCCCGGCTGCCAAAGGAGAATAAGCCATGCGTTCAGCCGTTATCGTTTCCACCGCCCGCACCCCCATTGGCCGCGCCTATCGCGGCGGGTTCAACAACCTGCCCTCGCCCACGCTATCCAGCCACGCCATCAAGGCTGCCGTTGAGCGCGCCGGGATTGACGGTGCCGAAGTGCAGGACGTGGTGTGGGGTGCAGCACTCCAGCAGGGCGTGCAGGGCGGCAATATCGCACGCAACGCATTGTTGCGCTCGGGTCTGCCGATCAGCGTGCCCGGCCAGTCAATGGATCGCCAATGCGCCAGCGGCCTGATGGCGATCGCCACTGCCGCCAAGCAGATCATCGTCGACAATATGGACGTGACGATCGGCGGCGGCTGCGAATCCATCTCGATGGTGCAAACGCCCGAAATGCGCGTCGCCCCCGACCGGGAATTGCTGGCGATGCACCCTGATGTGTACATGTCGATGCTGCAGACCGCCGAAGTCGTCGCCAAGCGCTATAACATCAGCCGCGAGGCGATGGACGAGTATAGCTATCAGTCGCAGATGCGCACTGCTGCAGCGCAAGCCGCCGGCAAGTTCGATGACGAAATCGTGCCCGTCACCGCGACGATGGCGATGACCAACAAGGAAACCAAGGAAGTCACGCATCACGAAGTGACGGTGACCAAGGACGAGGGCAATCGCGGCGATACCACGTTGGCCGGCCTGAGCGGCCTGAAGCCCGTACTTGGACCGGACATGACGATCACGGCGGGCAATGCCAGCCAGCTGTCGGACGGCGCATCGGCTAGCGTGCTGATGGAAGAAAAGCTCGCGGAGAAGCGCGGCCTCGCCCCGCTCGGTCGCTATATCGGCATGGCCGCGGCCGGCACCAAGCCTGACGAGATGGGCATCGGCCCGGTCTATGCCATCCCCGCGCTGCTCGAACGCTTCAACCTGAAGATGGACGATATCGGCCTGTGGGAATTGAACGAAGCGTTCGCCGTGCAGGTGCTGTATTGCCGCGATACGCTGGGCATCCCCAACGAACTGCTCAACGTGAACGGCGGGGCGATCTCGATCGGCCATCCTTATGGCATGTCGGGTGCGCGGATGACTGGCCATGCGCTGATCGAAGGCAAGCGTCGCGGCGCGAAATATGTCGTCATCACGATGTGCGTCGGCGGCGGCATGGGCGCTGCCGGGTTGTTCGAGGTGCTGTGAGGTTGAAAATTAAGAGCCGATCGCGTAAGTAGTTCTGGCAAGGCTCATTGGACTCCTTTGAGTGGGCCCCGTTCGTGGCAGCGATCGGGGCCCAATTCGTTTGGGGGCCAGCTGGCAGGCCGACCCCCTCCGGTTGGCCTATTTAGGGCGCGTCAGCTCCACCACCTTGAGGATCAAGGTAGCAAAGCCAATCATCACACCCAAAACGAGGCACAAGCTTGCAAGGCTCATGTGGCACTCCTTTGGTTGACGGCGGAATTGCCGTCACCAATACTCTGGCAAGACTTATTAACGACAACAAGCCGCGCGATGTTGTCGTTCTTCGTTCTACAATAGCGGCTCGTCCCCCAACACATATCTTGCACCCGCCCCCCGCTTGGCAGCACGGTCGCCGGGATTATAAAGCCCACACCGCTCCAGCGACAAACACCCGCAGCCGATGCACCCGTCGAGCAAGTCGCGCGTGCGCGTTAGTGTCGCGATCCGGTCGTCGATCAGCGCGCGGATGCCGGTGCTCATCCGCGTCCAATCCTTAGCGGTCGGGGTGCGGCCATCGGGCAGCTTGGCGAGTTCAGCACCGATCGCCTCGATCGACAGTCCCAGTTGCTGCGCGATCAGAATGAAGCTCAGCCGCCTTATGTCAGATCGCAAGAAGCGCCGCTGACCACCCTTGTTGCGAAACGGGCTCAGCAGCCCGCGCACCTCGTAAAAGCGGATCGCCGATACCGATACGCCCGCTCGTGCCGCCAGATCGCCGATCGCGATGACATCGCTTGCCTTCATTTCGCCCTCCCGAGAAAACCCTTGACCTCAACTTAGGTTGAGGTTGCAAAACTGGTTGCGTCAAGCCGAATCGATGACCGATCGGTACATGGAAGGACGCAGCGATGGGCTCTGCAATCATCGAACATATCAACTTGAATGTCAGTGACCCGGACCGCGCTGCCGCGACGGCGACGGCGCTGTTCGGCTGGGCCGAGCGCTGGCGTGGCCTGGCGGCCAATGGCCGACTGACGATCCATGTCGGCAGCGCCCAAGGGTACATCGCCTTCCACGCGCGACCAACCGACGATGTCGGCACCCGCTTCGAAAAGGGCGTGCCGTTCAACCATGTCGGCGTGCAGGTCGATGACCTGGACGCCGTCGAAGCGCGGGTGGTGGCGCAGGGTCTGACGCCGTTCGCGCATGGCGACTATGAACCCGGCAGGCGTTTCTACTTTTTCGATCCCGACGGCATTGAATATGAAATCGTCAGCTACACGCCGCTCCAGGCATGACTTCGTTGATCAGGCTGGGCGCCGCCGCCGCGGTGACTGGCGGCGGCCTGCGCGTCGCCGCAGCGTTTATCCCCTATGTGCCAGGTGTTGCCTGGCTTGAGGGGTTTTATGCCGTGATAGACGCCTGTCTGCTGATCGGGCTGATTGGCATCTACCTGTCGGTGAGCGACCGTGTCGGCCGCCTGGGGTTGGCGGGCTTCGCGGTTGCCGCCATCGGCCAGGGATCGATCATCGGCCCCGACGCCGTGCAATTGGGCATCGATTTCTATCTGGCCGGATCAGTGGTGCTGCTGGCTGGCCTGACCTTGTTATCGGCGGCGATGATTGGGGTGAAGGCAATGCGATCCGTTGCGCTGCTTTGGCTAAGCGCGGTCGGCATGGCTGTGGCCTCAACCATTTTGGGGGAGGTAGCCATTTTGGCTGCAGGGGCTCTGCTCGGCGGCGGTTTTGCCGTGGCGGGTAAGGCCGTCCTGGCGCGGCCGATCGTCGATCCAGCCGCGGCACCCGGCCAGATCGCTAGGCAAAAAGCCCTGAACCGCCGACCGGCTCAGTCGTAAATCTGCAGATGCAGGTGGTTATCATGCCCTGCCAGCGGCTTCACCAGCCCTGCATCGTGCAACACCGGATCATTGAAAAAGACTTGCGCATTGGGTTGTTGTTGCTTGATCAATTCCACCAGACGGCGCGTGGTCAGCCGGTCATAGGCCGTGTCCTGCCATCGCGCTGGAAGATTCCGCCCATCTTTTCGAAATGGCCGAATATCGACCTCCCGGCCACTCATATGGCCCTTATGCGGTGGAAAAGAGGTGCCGTTGCGGTGGCTCATATCGCCATAGCTGATCGGCGCAGCGCCTGTGGTCGACCATGACGCGGCCAGCGCTTTCAGCGCATCGACAAAGCCGCGCGTGCCATAGCGGTCGCTCCCCTGCGCGTCGTCAGGATTATAGATCACGAAGCCGGGCCCTGAACTAGGCAATTGGGTATCGATCGGCGCAACTTTTCCGGCAGAAGTGGCCGGTTTTGCAAGGTCAGGATGATCACTATCAACCGCTGCTGGGAGTTTGAGCACTTGGCCCGGCGCAATCTTGTTCACATCGGCAAGATTGTTCAGCACCTTCAGCGCCTGCCATGTCGTTCCGAAGCGCTTGGCAATCTTGCTCAGTGTATCATCACGTTGCACGGTATAAGTGGGATTATCAGCCGACTGACCCATTATTATTCCCCAACCATCAAGCGCTTCGGCCTTAAAGACCAAGCGCCATTTTTACTGGCCGGGATAAACTAGATCAAGATTATTATGACGCAGCCGAAATAATGATGATCACGCGTGTGCGCTGATCCATGCCTCGACAACAGGCGCGATCTTGGTGCGCCATTTGCTGCCATTGAAGATGCCGTAATGGCCAGCGCCTTCGGCCATCATATATTTCTTCATCGACGGCTTGAGCTGGTTGGCGAGGCTGAGCGCTGCCTTGGTCTGGCCGAGCCCTGAAATATCGTCGCGCTCGCCCTCAATCGCCAGCAGGGCGATGTCAGTGATCGCCGCCGGATCCACCGGACGCCCGCGATGCGTGTAGGTGCCATTGGCAATCGCGTGCTTCTGGAAGACAACTTCGATCGTTTGCAGGTAGAATTCCGAGGTCATGTCGCAGACCGAGCGATACTCCTCATAAAAATCCTTGGTTGCGTCTGCGCTGTCGTCATCGCCCTGGACGAGATGTTTGAACATTTCCCAATGCGAAATCATGTGGCTGCCCAGATTCATCGACATGAACCCGGCAAGCTGCAGAAAGCCCGGATACACGGTGCGACCGGCACCGGCATAAGTCATCGGCACGGTCGCGATGACATTCTGCTCAAACCAGGCATGCGGGCGCTTGGTCGCCAGCGTGTTGACGGCGGTCGGCGCTTCGCGAGTGTCGATCGGGCCGCCCATCAGCGTCAGCGTCTTGGGGCGGCACGGGTGCTTGTCCGCGCTCATCACACAGGCAGCAGCATAGCAGGGCACCGATGGCTGGCAGACGGCGAGCATGTGAGTGCCGCCCTCACCTTCGTTGGCGCCAATCGCCTCCAGGAATTCGATGATGTAATCGATATAATCATCAAGATCGAAGCTGCCATCGGACAACGGCACCAGCTTCGCATCGCGCCAATCCGTGATGTAGACATCGGCAAAGGGCAGCATGCGCTCAACCGTGCCGCGCAACAGCGTGGCATAATGGCCAGACATGGGCGCAACGATCAGCAGCTTGGGGCCGCCGACGACGCCGTCGCGGGCGAAGCGCTTGAGCTGGCCAAAGGGCTTACGGACGATGATCTCTTCCTGCACCGGGAAGGTTTTGCCGTCGATAACGGTCGTATCGAGCCCGAATTCTGGCTTGCCACGGGGCGCTGCGGCATGCGCGAACACTTCAAGCGCTGAACCGAGCACCGGCCCGCCGCTGAAATAGGACCAGGGATTGGTGGGGTTCTGAAGCATCCCTGCACCAAAATTGGCCATCGCGCTGGCCCCAGCCAGCATTGAGCGCTGCATCTCATAGGCGTTGTAAAGCATGAACGTCCTTTGCCACCCGAACGGTTACCGTCCCGTCAAGACGGCTTGCAATAGCATGCTGCAGTGCGGTGGCAATGCTCCTAGGTGCTATTCCTGAGTGCCATCGCTCCACAACCCGCCCGTGGCACATCCCTGCATGGGTCGAGAGATAGCCCCAGTGATAGACCCAGAGATAGACCCAGTGATAGACATTGAGGGGGCGGGATCGTCCTGCTAGACGCCGCACCAACATGACCGACCAGCCAACCGCTCCGATCGAGCCCGCCCGCACTGAGCCGGCCCCGCGCCGCAAGCTCTCCAGCCTGGCTATTGTTGCCCGGTTCGCCCTGAAATATCCGCTGCAGCTGGCGATTGCACTGCTGGCGCTGGTCACGACATCGGCGACGACGCTGTATATTCCGTGGCGATTCAAATCGGTTATCGACCAGGGCTTCGGCAATGGCGGCGATCTGGCGCATATCAATTCGATTTTTTACGGCCTGTTCGGGTTGGTCATTGTGCTGGCGATTGCGACGGCGGTCCGCTTTTATTTCGTGTCCTGGCTTGGCGAGCGCACCGTTGCCGATTTCCGCACGGCGGTGCAGCGCAACCTGCTGCGGCTCGCCCCGCGCTATTTCGAAGAAAACCGGCCATCGGAAATTGCGTCGCGGCTGACGTCGGACACAGCCCAGATCGAAATTGCGGTCGGCACCACTGTCTCCGTTGCGCTGCGTAATGCCTTGACTGGCATTGGCGGGATCATCTCGCTTTTTGCCCTGTCGCCCAAGATTGCGGGATCGCTGATCATCGCAATCCCGATCATCATCATGCCGCTAGTGCTGCTCGGCCGGCGCGTGCGCAAGCATTCGCGCACCAGCCAGGACCGGATTGCTGATATCGGATCGATCGCGGTTGAGACATTGGGGGCGATGAAGGTCGTGCAGGCCTTTGGTCAGGAAGAGCGCGAAGGCGACCGCTTTGGCGACGCCGTTGAGCGCAGCTTCACCATTGCCAAGCGCCGCATCCGCATCCGGGCAATCATGACCGCGCTGGTCATTATGCTGCTGTTCGGTGCAGTCACCTTGCTGTTGTGGACCACCATCGCTGACGTTGCGTCTGGGCGGCTGACCGGGGGGTCGCTGACCGCATTCATCTTCACCGCCGGGCTGGTGACGGGCGCTTTCGCCGCACTGACTGAGGTCTATGGTGATCTGATGCGCGCCGCCGGTGCCGCCGAGCGGCTAAATGAGTTGATGAACGAGGTGCCCGAAATCAGGGCACCGGCGCATCCCGTGGCGCTGCCGCAGCCCGCGCGCGGATCGCTTGATTTCGACAAGGTCACCTTCCGCTATCCCACCCGGCCCGATATTGCGGCGCTCTCTGATTTCTCCTTGTCGGTATCGCCGGGGGAAACCGTGGCCGTTGTCGGGCCTTCGGGCGCTGGCAAATCGACGCTGTTCCAGCTGATCCAGCGCTTTTACGATCCCGATCAGGGTATCGTCCGGATTGACGGAGTCGCGCTGCCGACCGCTGACCCGGCCGAAGTCCGCAAGCGGATTGCGATGGTACCGCAGGACAGCATCATCTTTGGCGCGTCGGCGCGCGACAATCTGCGCTATGGCGACTGGACGGCAAGCGACGACCAGCTTTGGGCCGCGGCGGAGGCAGCCAACGCCGCCGAATTCCTGCGCAAGCTGCCCGAGGGGCTAAACACCTTCCTTGGCGAAGGCGGCGCGCGACTGTCCGGTGGGCAGCGCCAGCGCGTGGCGATTGCGCGTGCGCTGCTGCGTGATGCGCCGATCCTGCTGCTTGATGAGGCGACCAGCGCGCTCGATGCCGAAAGCGAACGGCTGGTGCAGGAAGCGCTCGAGCGGCTGATGGAGAACCGCACCACGCTGATCATCGCGCACCGACTGGCGACAGTGCGGTCGGCGGGGCGGATCATCGTGATGGATGACGGCCGTATCGTTGAAACCGGAACGCATGGCGGGCTGATCGGGCAGAACGGCTTGTACGCCCGGCTGGCGAGTTTACAGTTTAGCGAAGCGGCTTGAATAAAGCACGCCTCTCCCTGAGCGGAGAGGGAGAGGATTGGAGAGACGGTCATGGCACGCGAATTCGACGTCATCGTTTATGGGGCAACCGGCTATACCGGGCGCCTGGTCGCCGAATATCTTACCCAGGCCTATCCCGGTGCAGACAAGCCGAAATGGGCGATGGCCGGGCGTTCGCTCGCCAAGCTGGAAGAGGTGCGCGATCTGATTGGCGCGCCCGCCGACACCCCGCTCGTCACGGCCGATGCAGAAGACCCCGCCAGCGTCCGCGCGATGTGCAACCGCGCGACCGTGATCCTGACCACGGTTGGTCCGTATCAACTTTATGGCAGCGATCTCGTCGCCGCCTGTGCTGAGACCGGCACCGCCTATGTCGATCTTTGCGGTGAACCCGCCTGGATGCGCGAGATGATCGACGCCCATCACGCCACCGCGCAAAAGACGGGCGCGAGGATCGTATTTTCGGGCGGCTTTGATTCGATCCCGTTCGATCTTGGCGTGCTGACATTGCAGGAAGCGGCACAAGCACGGTTCGGCAAGCCCGTTCCCCGGATCAAATGCCGGGTTCGGACCATGAAGGGCACGTTTTCAGGCGGCACCGCCGCCAGCCTGAAAGCAACAATGGCTGCCGCAGCGCGCAACCCGATGCTGATCGGCGTGCTGACCGATCCCTTTGCGCTGACGCCGGGTTTCAAGGGACCGAGCCAGCCCAAGGGGCTGCTGCCGGAATATGACAAATCGATCGATAGCTGGGTTGCGCCGTTCGTGATGGCCGCGATCAATACCAAGAATGTCCACCGCACCAACTTCCTGCTGGGCGAGGCCTATGGCGCAGATTTCGTTTATGATGAGATGGTCGTGGCCGGGCTGGGCGAGATGGGCAAGGCAGCGGCAGAAGCGCTCGCCAAGATGAACCCATTTGCTGGCGACAAAGGCCCAAAGCCCGGCGAAGGCCCGAGCAAGGAAGAGCGCGACGCTGGCCATTATGATATCCTGTTCGTTGGCGAGATGGCCGATGGCACGCGGATTGACGCCGTCGTCACTGGCGATCGCGACCCTGGTTATGGATCAACCAGCAAGATGATCGCTGAAAGCGCGCTTTGTCTGGTGCAGGATGTCGCCGATGCGAAGGGCGGGATCTGGACGCCGGGCGCGATTATGGGGCAACCCTTGCGCAAGCGGCTGATCGAAAAAGCAGGTCTGACCTTTACCGCAGAATGATCGACGATCCGTCGACATAGAAGGCCATGGTGAACACCGCCAACGTCACGGCAAAGGCGATGGCGGCGATCACGCCGATCCGCCGCCGCCGTTCGATATTGGCATCATAGGCCGCCAGATCGAGATAATAACGCTTGCGGCCGGCATCGCGGACAATCCCCGTCTGCACCATGCGGGCGAAAATCTTTTCGTCGGCGGCCGTCGTCGTGCTGAAGTTAATCGCATCTTCGGGCGACAGCGCATGCTGCGCCATGAACACCTGTGCCAGCCGCCGACGGGTTCGATCAAGCGCTGCGGTTTGCATGGGCGCCCGCCGGACTGTCGAAAGGGGCAGCATCGCCATGCTCAGTTCACCAACGCAACGACCGCGCCGCCGATCAACGCCAACGCTGTCATCGCCAGGCCAATCCGCTGCCGCCGCTCACCATTTTGCGAATCATAGGTCGGCACATCAACATAATAGCCGCCCTTGGCGACTGGGACGATCACGCCGGCGCGAACATAGCGATCAAGCATCCGCCGCTCGATCGCGCGCCTCGGCGTGAAGCTTACGGCCTGGTCAGCGGAAACCGCATTGCACGACAGGAAATGCGAAATAACATTGCGTCTGGCGCGGGCGACGACTGCTGCTGCTGCTCCCATCTCATCCTCCAACGCAATATCACCACTATGGCATGATGATTCTTGCGTGTCCTAAGCCAAATGGTAGCATTTCTTTGCTACCCGGCAATGGCCTAAAGCCCGTATCAGCGTCGCTTGCCCTGGTGACGAATATTGGCCGGTCGCCCGCGATGCTTGATGATGCGTTTGGGCTTGTCGTCCCGCGGCGGACCGCTGCCCCCGCCTTTGCCATCGACCATCTCGAAACGCAGCGCGCCCGATACCGGATTGGCCTCAGCCAGCCGCAATTGCAGCCGCATGCCGCTTGAATAGGTTTCGCCGCTATGTTCGCCGATCAGCGCTTTGGCCGCTTCGTCATAGCGGAAATATTCGCGGCCAATGTCGCGTACCGGCATCAGTCCGTCGCCGCCAATCCCCTCCACCGTCGCGAAAAAGCCGAAATTCTGCACACCGGTGATGCGCGCATCGACGACGTCCCCCACCCGTTCCGCCAGATATGCCGCGACATAGCGATCGATCGTATCGCGCTCCGCCTCCATTGCGCGGCGTTCGAGCATCGAGATCGATTCGCCGATCTTGTCCATCGACGCGCCCTCGGCCTCGGTCAGCCCGCCGGGCCCGAGCTTGTAGGCGGCAACCAGCGATCGGTGGACGACCAGATCGGCATAACGTCTGATCGGTGAGGTAAAATGCGCGTAACTGCCCAGCGCGAGCCCGAAATGGCCGTGATTGCCCGGCGCATAATAGGCCTGAGTCTGGGTGCGCAGGATCTGCTCCATCACCTGCGGGCGGAAATCGCTCTCGCCGATCCGATCGATGACATGGTTGAAGGTGGAAGGCTTCACCACCTGACCCAGCGCGAATTCAACGCCGAAGGTCTTCAGATAGTCCTTGAGCGCGACCAGCTTTTCGCGCGCAGGCGGCTCATGGTCGCGGTACATGACCGGCGCCTTTTTCTTTTCCAGCGCCTTGGCGGCCGCGACATTGGCGGCGATCATATATTCCTCGATCAGCTTATGTGCATCGAGCCGCTCGCGCGGCGCGACCGACATGATCCGCCCCTTTTCGTCAAGGATCACGCGGCGCTCGGGCAGATCGAGATCGAGCGGCGCGCGCTTGGCGCGGGCAGCGGCGAGCGCGCGCCAGCAGGCCCAGAGCGGCATGAGGGCTTTTATAATCTCAAGCCCCTCCCCTCCAGGGGAGGGGTTGGGGTGGGGGCTATCCGCGAACGCCGCGCCAATTGGAGAGCCCCCACCCCCAACCCCTCCCCTGAAGGGGAGGGGCTTAGCAGCATGCGCATCGATTGCCGCCTGCGCTTCCTCATAGGCGATGTTTGCCGCAATTCGCACCACGGCCCGCGTAAAGCGCCAGCTCTTCAACGCGCCGCCTTTGCTGATCTGCATGTGGCAGACGAGTGCCGCCCGGTCCTCGCCAGCTTTCAGCGAACAGACATCCGCCGACAGCAATTCGGGCAGCATCGGCACGACCCGGTCCGGAAAATACACACTATTGCCGCGTCGCCGCGCTTCCTTGTCGATCGCCGAACCGGGGCGGACATAAAAGCTGACATCGGCAATCGCGACGATCGCCCGCCAGCCGCCGGCATTCTCCGGATCGTCATCGGGCATGGCCCAAACGGCATCGTCATGATCGCGCGCATCTTCTGGATCAATCGCGACGATCGGCAGATGGCGCAGGTCTTCGCGATCCTCACCCAGCCGTTGCTTCGCTACGTCGGCCGCTTCCTCGATCGCCTCAGGCGCGAATTCCACCGGGATGCCGAGTTTGTGGATCGCGATCATCGAGAAGCTGCGTGGCGCAAAGGGATCGCCAAGCACTTGCGTCACCCGCGCGGTAATGCGCGGCGGGCGGCCGGTCTTTTCAGCGAGCACCAGATCGCCCGGATTAGCGCCGCCCGCGTCCGACACCTGATGTTCGCGCCGCTCACGCTTGTCGACGCCGATCAGCCAGAGCTTGCCGCCCTCCTCGCGCAGCACGCCGAGCATCAGCTCCTCACCCTTGGCGAGCGATTTCAGCGGGTGCGCGATCCAGCCATTGCCGGCCTCCTCCGTCCGCGCCAAAATCCGGTCGCCAATACCGAGCGCCCCGCGCCGCCCCTTTTCGCGCACGCGCAACCGGGGCGCGGGCGTATCGGCCTGCCAACTCTCCGGCACTGCCCAGCACTGCCCGTCATCGCCAACATCGGTCACGCGCAGCACCGTCACCTTGGGCACGCCGCCCATTTGGTGAAACGCACGGCCCGGCGAGCTGTCGATCAGCCCTTCATCGGCCATGTCCTTGAGCAGCGCCTTGAGCGCGATCTTCTCCGCGCCGTGCAGGCCGAATGCCTTGGCAATCTCCCGCTTGCCGACCGAGCTTTCCGCGGACGCGATGAAATCGAGGATCTGTTTGGGGGTCGGCAGGCCGCCAGAGGGCTTGGGGGTGAATTTGGGCATCCCGCACGGGATAGGCGGTCCCGCGCCAGTTACCAAATTCCTTCTGTGCGAACCGCCGCACCCAAGCTATCGGACAACGGTGACATACGACATTCTCATCATCGGCGGCGGCATCAACGGCGCAGCGATCGCGCGTGAGGCGGCGCTCAACGGCCTGAAGGTGTTGCTCGTCGAGAAAGGCGATCTTGCCGGGGCCACCTCATCGGCCTCCACTGGCCTGATCCACGGCGGGCTGCGCTACCTGGAATATTATGAATTCAAGCTGGTCGCCGAGGCGCTGCGCGAGCGCGAGCGGCTGGTGCATGCCGCTCCCCACATCATTCAGCCGATGCTATTCGTGCTGCCGCATGAAAACGCGGTTCGCCCCTGGTGGTTGGTGCGGGCTGGCCTGTACCTTTATGATTTTCTCGGCGGCAAAATGTCGCTGCCGCGCTCACGGGGTTTGCGGCAAAGCGACACCGCGTTCACCGCGCCGCTCAAAGGCGGCAACAAGGGCTTTGTCTATTCAGACGCACAGGTTGATGATTCCCGGCTGACGGTGCTCAACGCGGTTGATGCAGCCGCCAATGGGGCGGAGATTGCGGTGCACACGGCGTTACTGTCCGCCCGGCGCGAGGGGCAGATGTGGCGTGCAACGCTGGGTGACGGGGGCGAGGTGACAACGCGCGCGCTGGTCAATGCGGCTGGCCCCTGGGTGCACCAGATGCTCGGCAAGCTCGGCGTCAACGCGGCAAGCGGCATCCGGCTGATCAAGGGCAGCCATATCGTCGTGCCCCGGCTATATCCGGGCGATCACGCCTATATGCTTCAGCAGCCCGATGGCCGGATCGTCTTCGCCATCCCCTATCAGCGCGACTTTACCGAGATCGGCACCACCGATGTGCCCGTCGAACGGCCCGAAGATGCGGTGATCGATTCAGGGGAGATCGCCTATCTCTGCGAAGCGGCAAACCGGCATTTCATCAAGCAGATCACGCCCGCTGACGTGACCTCTACCTGGTCCGGCGTCCGCCCGCTTTATGATGATGGGGCGAGCGAGGCCAAGGCAGTGACCCGCGATTATGTGCTTGAACTCGACACCAATGGCGCGCCGTTGCTGTCGATCTTCGGTGGCAAGATCACCACCGCACGACATCTGGCCGAAGAAGCCATTGGTAAATTGGCCGGGCCGATGGGCGTGGCGGTTTCGCCCAAAACCCGTGCGCGACTCTTCCCCGGCGGCGCGATTGCCGATTTCGACCGCTTCGTTGCCGATGCGCGCGGCACCTGGCCGTTCCTTGGTGCCGCCCGCGCAGAACGGATGGCTCGCGCTTATGGCACGCGCCTGATGGAGATGCTGGGCGGCATCACCGACGAAGCGGGCATGGGCGCTGAACTTGGCGGTGGGCTGACCGAGATCGAAGCACGCTGGATGCACGACCAGGAATGGGCGCGCACCGCAGAGGATGCGCTGATGCGGCGCTCCAAAATCGGGCTGCACTTGAATGCAGCCGAACGAGCAGCATTTGAAAGCTGGTGGGCAAGCGCCTATCCCGCCTGACATGATTACCGTTGCCGCCCTTTACCGTTTCGCTCGCTTCGATGACCCCGCAGCGTTGCGCGCGCCGCTGCTCGCGGTCTGCACGGTGCATGGGATTCGGGGGACGCTGCTGCTCGCACGCGAAGGCATTAACGGCACGATCGCGGGCGATGACGCGGGGCTCGCTGCGGTGCTCGCCCATATCCGCACACTGCCCGACTGCGCCGAGATCGAGATCAAATATTCGAACGCCGAAGCGATGCCCTTCCACCGCATGAAGGTACGACTGAAGCGCGAGATTGTGACGATGGGCCAGCCTGATATCGATCCGGTGCGCGGCGTTGGCCACTATGTCGCGCCGGCTGACTGGAACGCGCTGATCGACCAGCCGGACACAGTCGTGATCGACACCCGCAACGATTATGAAGTGCAGGTGGGCAGCTTTGCCGGTGCGATCGACCCCGCCACCAAAAGCTTCAGCGAATTTCCGGACTGGTTTCGCGCGCACCGCGATGAGCTGGCGGACAAGAAAATCGCGATGTTCTGTACAGGCGGCATCCGCTGCGAAAAGGCGACCGCCTTTCTGAAAGCCGAAGGGCTGGACGCGGTTTACCACCTGAAGGGCGGCATTCTGAAATATCTGGAGGAAGTGCCCCCTGCCCAGAGCCGCTGGCAAGGCGAATGCTTTGTCTTTGATGAGCGGGTTGCCGTTGGCCATGGGCTTGGCGCTGGCACGCATGCGCTGTGCCGCGGCTGCCGGATGCCGGTAAACGCCGAAGCGCGCCTGTCGCCGCTCTATGTGGAAGGCGTCAGCTGCCCGGCTTGCCACGCCAGCCGGGACGACGCGAAGCGCGCCGGTTATGCCGAGCGCCACCGCCAGGTAAAACTCGCCGAGGCGCGCGGGCAAGCGCATGTGGGGGCCGTCGCCCAGCCAAGCGACCTCAGCGCATGACCGGTACCGATCGCGCCCGTGTCATTCTGCGCTGGCTGCTGGCGGCCGCCTATCTGTTCGTGGGGTACGTCCACCTTCGCTCCCCCGGTGGGTTCATCCCGATCGTGCCCGATTGGGTGCCCTATCCCCGCGAGACCGTGCTGCTAACGGGCGTGTGCGAAATTGCCGGGGCGATCGGGTTGATGACGCGCCGCTTCCGCTATGCCGCAGGGATCGGCCTGGCGGCCTATGCGGTCTGCGTCTATCCGGCCAATATTAAGCATGCGATGGAAGGCGTGACGGTCAGCGGCGTGCAGCTCGGCTGGGCCTATCATGCGCCGCGCCTCGCCTTTCAGCCCGTGATCGTCTGGTGGGCGCTGTTTGCTGGCGGTATCACCCGTTGGCCCTTTGGCGGAAAGGACACCGCGCCATGAGTGACACGCTCGACGATCAATTGATCGACACGCCAGAGGGCCCGATGACCTGGGCGGCCTGGAAGAAGAAGAATCCGGTGCAAACCCCGTCCCGCCGCACCAAGGGTAAGAAATTGCCCGTCAAGGTAAAGCGCTTCACGGACAAACCGTAGCACTCAGCGGCGTGGCGCGCGCAAGGCAATGCCGGAAACGGGGCCGCAGCGCAGCATCACCTTGTCGATCATGTCGATCAGCCGATCGCGCGCCTGCGCGATGCCACCCGAGGACGATCCGCGCTCCTCGGTCTCGATATTGACATAAGCGAGCCCGTGCTGCGCGGCATAGTTTGAAAGCGACCCGTCGCTATAACCGACGCGTTCGAACACCAGATTATAATCGCCTAACGCCAACAAGCGACCGCACGGGGCCGATGCGCGGGGCTGACCACTCAAATGGGGAAACAGCATCAGGCTGTCCTCGTCATCAAATGGCCATTGTCGCTTGGTGGCCGGGCGCGGCTGATAGCGGGTATTGCACAACCCCACTGAAATTGCCCCGCGCCCCGGCGTTGCCGTTGGGCAATCGGACAGATTGGGATCGAAATCGGGCGCATTGGTATGCAACGCAATGATCAGCCGCGCCGGATCGCCAAGATCGGCGAGCATCCGGGCGACATAGACCGGCCGGGTATCAAGAAAATTGCGATTGGGATCGATTGGTTTGCCAACAACCTCCGCATTAAAGCGTGCGCCGTACCGGGTATCGACCGGCCCGGTATCGACCACCATCACCACCCCGCCCCAGCTATTCACCGCCGCCAAGGCAGCCGCGAAGGTTGCGTTCTCGTTGTCGTGCGTGACCACCCATAAGGGGCCAGCCGGTTTGGCGGTGTTGACGATGCGCCACAGCCGCCAGGTCGCCGCGCCTTCGGTGAAGACCATCCGTTCCACGCTAAGGTCGCGCCAGGTGTCGGGGTCGCGATTGCGGGCGAAATCATCATCGGCGATGGTCAGGGGGTCGGTTGCGACCCATCCCTCTGGCGCGGCGGCCTGCGCTGAGCTCAGCAGGCCACACAACAGCAGCAATAGCGCTCTGAAAAGAACGAACCGGTCTGGACGGCCAAGGTCGCGGTTCGAACGCATCGGTTCACGGTAACGTGGTTTTGGTGGTCACGAAAGCAAAGGCGTGCAAACCGTTTCGTCCCACAAAGGCACGATGCTGCGCCGGGCTGGCAAAGCTATCCGCTAGCTTGGCGTTTTACGCGCCTCCCGATGTCGCGCTTGATGGGGCGCTCTGGCTGCGGCAAGGGGGACATCGATGCCTGAAAAGCCAATCGCCTTTGCCCTGAACCCCGATCTCGACGGGATGGCCCTTGCGCGGAAATATGCCGATCTGGGTCGCGTCCAGATAAACGACTTTCTCGTGGCTGAGGCGGCTGAAGCGCTGCATTTGGCCCTGCGCGCGCGATCAGACTGGGTGCAGCTGGTCAATTCCGGCGACAAGGTTTTTGAACTCAGCCGCCCTGCGCGCGACGCCATGGCCACCAACCAACGGGCCGCCCTTGACAATGCGGTCTATGCGGGCGCTCGATCCGGCTTCCAATATCGCTACGAATCGCTCCGCGTTCCCGATGACGCCGCGGCGCGCGATGCAAGCAGCGACCCGCTTGCCCATTTCGCCACTTGGCTGTCCAAGGGCGAAGCGCGCGACTTACTCCGCACCGTGACGGGCGCTGAGGCAATCACCTTTGCCGATGCACAGGCCACAGCCTATGCGCCGGGGGATTTCCTGACCGCGCATGATGATGATGTTGCCGGCAAGCATCGTCACGCCGCCTATGTTTTTGGTCTTACCCCCGTCTGGCGACCGGAATGGGGCGGATTGCTGCTGTTCCACGATGGCGACGGCACAGCGATGAACGGCTTTTCCCCCGTCCACAACACCCTGAATCTGTTTCGCGTGCCACAGGTGCATAGCGTGACAGAGGTGACCCGCGCCGCCGCCTATCGTCGCTACTCGATCACGGGTTGGCTGCGGAGCAGTGCCGGTTGATAACGCCCACCGCGTCAAGATAGGGCTAGAGCGTGATGAGGTAAGGTCGCTTCAACCTCATACCCGTTCGGCCCCGGATCAGGTCCGGGGGAAGTCGAAGCCCACGCGCTTCGCCTGCCCTTCGACTTCGCTCAGGGCGAACGGGGTTTGGGTTGGTCCAATCCAAAGTCATCGGACTCTAGTCCCCTGGCCATCGCCGACGCAGCTTCAGGGCGACGGTTTAGTTCGCCCGGCAGATTTCGACGACCTGGGCCGCGGCCGCCAAATTGCCATTCTCCAGCATCAGTCGGCGCGCTTCGGCGCATTTGCCCTCCAGAATCAGCCGCGCCGCATGCGCCGAGAGCAGCCGTTGTTCGATTTCAGCGACCGGGCGGCCGGCTTCGATCGGCGGCGGTGAAAAAGGCGGCACGGGTTTAGGGTCCGGATCGGCAGCATTGTCCACCTTGTCGGTCTTGCGCTGCACCGATCGATCGCCGGTTAGCGTCGCGGTCGGGAATCCGACGGCAGTCTTTCGCCCCGAAGGTTCGACAAATTCGATTTGCTTTACCCCCCAATCGGCAAGCCGAAACGCGATTTTCTTCAAACAATCGAAACTGGCATCGGACCGGGCGATCACGCGGACTGGCGCGCCTGCTGCCCAAATTCGGGCACGATCCCGAAATTCGACATCGGACAATGTTTTGTCGGCAAATCGAATCGCGCAGCCACCCTGGGGTCGCGCGGTCACGACGATATCGTCTGGCGCAGGCGGCGCAGGCACCGCTTGTGGCGCCAACACCAGCGCGGCCAGCCCGACGATGATCATCACACCCCCATCAATAAGACCGACCGACCAACACCCGCTCAACCGCAGGCGCCCCGGTAAAGATGCACGCGCCATCAGCCGGTAGCGCGGTCATCGGCACGTTGCGCAGCGTCAGCTTCAATGCCTTTAGCCGCTCGACCACCTGGTCCAGCGCCTCGCCCGTTGGCTTGGCCCATTGCACTTCGACAAAGCCGGGATTCTTTACCGTATCGGCAAAGGCGCGCTCGAGCCCGGCAAAGTCATTCACATCGCGAGCGATATTGGCGTCGAGCCGCGCCTTGGCTTCGGCAAACAATGCCGTCTGGATTTCGCCAAGCGTCGCGGCCGCAGCGCCAACAAAATCCACCTTCGCAACCACTGCGCTGTCGAGCTTGCCGTCTTCGCGATAGAGCCGGTCACGACGGATCACGCTGACATTATCGCCAGCCACATCGCGTCCACCCACTTCGATGACGATCGGCGCGCCCTTCTTCACCCAACCCCAGCGCTTGGTCGCGGCCTTGGCCGGGCGCTGGTCGAGCAGCGCACGGACGGGCTCACCAAAGGCATAGAACTTGGCGAGATCGGCCTGCAGCCCCTTGCAATATTCAACGATCGCCGCGTCTTCGGGCTGGTCGCGCAGCATCGGCACGATCACGATCTGCCACGGGGCGACGCGCGGCGGCACGCGCAGCCCGTCATCATCGCCATGCACCATGATCAGCCCGCCGATCATCCGCGTCGACATGCCCCAGCTCGTGGTTTGCGCCAGTTCCAGCTGCCCGTCGGCATTTTGGAAGCGGATATTTTGCGCGCTCGCGAAATTTGTGCCCAGGAAATGGCTCGTCCCCGCCTGCAGCGCCTTGCCATCCTGCATCATCGCCTCAATCGAATACGTCGCAACCGCACCCGGAAACCGCTCATTTTCGGGCTTTTCGCCTGCCACCACCGGCAGCGCGACGCACTCCTCGGCAAAGGCGCGATAGACTTCGAGCATCTTCAGCGTCTCTTCGCGCGCCTCGGCCTCGGTCGCGTGCGCGGTATGGCCTTCCTGCCAGAGGAATTCGGTGGTGCGCAGGAACATGCGGGTGCGCATTTCCCAGCGCACGACATTGGCCCATTGATTGATCAGCACCGGCAAGTCGCGCCACGACTGGACCCAGCGCGCGAAGGCGGTGCCGATCACCGTCTCCGATGTCGGCCGCACGACGAGCGGTTCCTCCAGCTTTGCCGTGGGATCGGGCATCAGCCCGCCCTTGCCGTCGCTCACCAGCCGGTGATGCGTGACGACCGCCATTTCCTTGGCAAAGCCCTCAACATGCTCGGCCTCTTTTTCGAAATAGGAGAGCGGGATGAACAACGGGAAATAGCAGTTCTCATGCCCCGTCGCCTTGATCTGATCGTCAAGCAGCCGCTGGATGCGCTCCCAGATTCCATAGCCCCATGGCCGGATGACCATGCAGCCGCGCACGCCCGACTCTTCGGCGAGGTCAGCCTCGGTGATGACGGTTTGATACCATTCGGCGAAATTGGCGTCGCGGGTGACGGAGAGAGCGTGCTTGATCATGCGGACGCGGATAGCGCGGGAATTCCCCCTCGTCACGTAGGACTTGATCACAAGCGCACAGACGAACAAGAGAATGCGCATGACCCAGCCCGTTACCAGCCGCGACCGCGTCCTTTACGGCGTTGCGCTGCGCCTGGGGTCAGTCGCCACCTTTTCGGTGATGAACGTGCTGATCAAACTGGCGGAAGGGAACGGCGCGCACCTCGCCGAGCTGATGTTTTTCCGCCAGACCTTTGCACTGCCGATCGTGCTGGTTTGGATAAGCTTCGGGGCTGGGCTTGGATCGCTTCGGACCAACCATATCGGCGCGCATCTGTCTCGCGCGGCGCTGGGCCTTGTCAGCATGTGCTTCGTCTTTTCGACGATCCTGTATCTGCCGCTGGCCGAAGCGACGACCTTGCAATTCACGCTGCCGATCTTCGCAACGGTGCTGGGTGCCCTCATCCTAAAAGAGCCAACCGGCTGGCATCGCTGGGGCGCAGTGACGGTCGGGTTTCTGGGCGTAATCATCGTTGCCCAGCCGGGAACCGGGCAAATGGCGGGCATCGGCGTGTTCACCGGGTTGATGGGGGCGCTGCTTAGCGCCAGTGTCTCAATCCTATTGCGGCAAATCAGCAAGACCGAAAGCGCGCCGACAATTGTCTTCTGGTTTTCCGCGCTATCGGTGCCGCCGACGGCGATTGCCTTTGCGCTCTATTGGACACCGCACCCAATCGAGACTTGGCTGCTGATGGTCGCCGTAGGGCTGACGGGCGGCATTGCGCAATTGTTCATGACCGCATCGCTCAATGCCGCACCGGTCTCGGTCGTGGTACCGATGGACTATACCGGCCTGGTTTGGGCGACGATCTATGGCTGGGCGATCTTTGGCGCCGTGCCCAGTTGGTCAACCTGGATCGGTGCGCCAGTGATTATCGCGAGTGGGCTTTACATTGTCTGGCGCGAACACCGGTTGCGGCGCGAAAAGGTAGAGCGCGTGATTGCCTGATCAGGCCTTGCGATAGACAAGCATTAGATTGTTGGCCGGCATGTCGATCAGCCGATCAAAAATAAGGCCATGTGCTTCGGCTGCTTCAGTGACGCTCTCGACCGATCGCAACCCCCATGCCGGATCGCGCGCGCGCAGCGACTGATCAAATGCCTCATTGCTCGGTGCTGTTTCCACGCCGTGTCGACGATAAGGGCCATAGGTGATGATAGGGCCGCCGGGGGGCAGCAGCCGCGCGGCCCCAGCCATCAGCCCCAGCGTCGCTGCCCAGGGGCTGATATGGATCATGTTGATACACAGCACCGCCTCTGCCCGGTCGATCGCCCAACCGGGAGCCGCTGCATCGATATCGATCGGCGGCCGCACATTGGTCATGCCCGCCGTCCAGGAGGCGATCGAGGCACGGGCGGTCGCATCGGGGTCGCTCGGCTGCCATTCATGCCCGCACAACATATGCGCGAAATAGCCGATATGCTCGCCGCTACCGCTCGCGATCTCCAGGACCAACCCCTGCACGGGCAGCACATCGGCGAGCACGGCGGCAATCGCTGCGCGGTTGCGTTCGGTGGCGGGCGCGTGCTTGCGCACCGCACCAGAGTCTTCCGCCACGATCCAAGGGGTGGGATCAGCCATGATATGCCTCGCTTGTCGACGGGTTGATCGCTAAACCTGTCCTGTGGCTTTGCAATAGGGGGCTTGATGGCAGAGGTAGATCGTGGGGCCGGCGTGCTGTTTCCACCGCCCTTCATTTTTCTTGGGCTGTTGCTGCTCGGCCCGGTCATTGATTGGCTGTTAGGCTTGCCTTCCCTGCCAATCCCCGGCGGCCTGAGCATGATTTTTCTGTTTCCGGGCTTTATCCTGATCGGCATCGCCATCGGCCTGTTTCGCCAGCGCGGCGAGAATCCCAACCCGGCAACGGCGACTGGCGGTATCATCGATACCGGCATTTACGCCCGCACCCGCAATCCCATGTATCTCGGCATGGCGATTGCCTATCTGGGGCTGGCCATTGTGCTGCACAGCATGCCGTCGCTGCTCTTGTGGCCAGTGGCGCTGTTCCTGATCAATTCGCAAGTGATCGCGCGCGAGGAGCGCTATCTGACGGCCAAGTTCGGCCAGCCTTATCTGGATTATATGGCGAGGGTGAAGCGCTGGCTTTAACGCTGTGAAACGGCGCGCCAGATCAACCGGGACGCCAGGAGATAGACAAACAGCCCCGCAGGACCGGCAAGGAAAGTCAGCGCCAATATGGGGCCCTGCGCCACCCGCCCCATCCCGCGCCTGTCGGCATCCTCAGCGATCCACACCCCCGTAAACAAGTCCAGCGCCAGATAGTGCGTCCAGCCCGTAACGACGCCACCATCGGTTGCAAAGATGGCGCGGATGCCCGCAATGGTCGTGAAATCGGGTGCCGGGCCGCCGCTATCGCCGAACCCCACCGTCAGTGCCGTGATGATCAGCACCACGTAAAACAGGCTAAGCCCGCCTGCCCCCAGCACCCGCAGCCAGCCGATCGTCCCGAACCGGCGCGGGGCGAGGATCAGCACCAGCCACAGCAGCAGCGCGGCGGTGTTGACGATCTGGAAGAGGGTCGGCCAGTTCATACTGCAAGTCCAATGCTCAGGCTGGAAACTGACTTCCCGATCTCAAAACTTGAATTGGATATCAGCTCAGCTATTTATAGATTGATAGGGAGGCAAGTGTGGCGAGGACACCGACGATAACGCGGGGCTCCAGACAGCTTCGAAATTGGCAAAACTTTCAGGCCTGGATCGATGCCCATAGCGATTCTACATGGGTTTTCCGTGGGCTGGGCGATGTTGATTTTTCACTCATACCAACGATTGGGCGTATCCCGCAATATTCATTATCCCGTGAACTGTCGGTTTTGGCATCGTTTCGCCGTCGTGCTCTTCAGTTTGCAAATGATGCTGGCTTCACGAATTGGGAATATCTTGCCCTTGCGCAACATCATGGTGTGCCCACACGCTTGCTGGACTGGACGACGAACCCGCTGGTAGCTGCGTATTTCGCCGCGTCGGCGATGCCCGCTGAGCGCGACGTCGTAATTCGACGAAGGGCAACCCGAGCGACCCCCCATGCAAGCGGCGTTGCTTGCCGCGTAGTGGCAACGCGCGTGCGACATTCGCGTGTCGTTGACATGGAATCCGACGGTGATCCACTTTCCATATCAGAGATCGCTTTTATGTTACCGCGCGTCATTTCAAACCGGATAGGATCGCAGAGCGGATTGTTCAGCGTCCATCCCGCGCCAGATCACCCTTGGCTTGATCCGCTCGAGGACAGCGATCATGTGTTCCAAATCGCTGGCGAAGATCGAGACTTCTTTTTGAAGCGGCTGTTTTATCTCGGCGTCGATCCGCTATATCTTATGGGCGGGCTTGACGGCTTAGGAGCTAGAGCCGCTTGGCAAGCGAAGCGCGGGATTGGGCTGGGAGCGACAAAATGACAGCATTGCCCAAATTCGCACCGGACGACAGGGAAAAAATTTCGCACGTTGTCGATGCAATCAATCGCATGACTGAAACCGACCTTGACCACCTCAACGCGTGGCAAGATCTGATGGACCTGTCGTCAGCAACAATCTTCGAAGCCATCGACGCCGACCCCGATAGCGTAGTCATCGATCGAGAGGGCAAGTTTGAAGCACTTGCATCAGTTTATGTCATGCTGGCCTACGGCTCATCACGCGATCCAGTAACAATGAGCGACGAATATCTCGCTACCGTGCGCGGCGTTCTAGACGGGACGGCAGCCAGCATCACAGAAGCACATGTCGATACATCATCGTTCTATGAGTAATCTGTCGCCTTACTCCGCCGCCTCGGCGAGCGGCGCATCCTTCCACACCAGCACCGGTTTGCGCGCTGCCAATGTTTCATCGAGCCGGGCGCGGGGGGCGTAATGGGGGGCGGATTTCAGGCTGGGGTCGCCCGCCTTGGCGCGTCCTGCCACTGATCGCAGCGCGCCGATGAACTGGTCTAGCGCGGCCTTGCTCTCGGTCTCGGTCGGTTCGACCAGCATCGCGCCGTGAACGACGAGCGGGAAATAGACCGTCATCGGGTGGAAGCCTTCGTCGATTAGGCCCTTGGCGATATCAAGCGTGGTGAAGCCCTCCGCCATGCCATTATCGCTGAACAATGCCTCGTGCATGCACGGCCCGCTCGCGGCGAAGGGCGCATCGAGCACGTCCTCCAGACTGCGCAGGACATAGTTGGCGTTGAGCACCGCGTCCTCGGCAACCTGGCGCAGGCCATCCGCGCCGTGGCTGAGGATATAGCTGAGCGCGCGCGTGAACATGCCCATCTGGCCGTGGAACGCGACCATGCGGCCAAAGCTGTTGAGCGGCCCGCCGAAATGCGTGCGCTCAAAGGCATCGGCATCGGCTTCCTCGATCAGGTGGACGACGCCGTCTGCAGTGCGGGCGGTGTAAGGCAGCGGGCCAAACGGCGACAACGCCTCCGACAGAACGACGGGGCCGGAGCCGGGACCGCCACCGCCGTGCGGCGTGGAGAAGGTCTTGTGCAAGTTGATGTGCATCGCATCGACGCCGAGATCGCCGGGGCGCACGCGACCAACGATCGCGTTGAAATTGGCGCCATCGCAATAGACATAGCCGCCGGCTGCATGGACAGCGTCCGAGATGTCCTTCAGGTCGCGTTCGAACAGGCCGCAGGTATTGGGGTTGGTGATCATCACCCCCGCCACATCCGGCCCCAGCCGCGCTTTGAGCGCGGCGGTATCGACGCGACCCGCGGGCGTCGCCGGGATATCCTCGACCTGATAGCCCGCAAAGGCCGCCGTTGCCGGGTTGGTGCCATGCGCCGATTCGGGGACGAGAATAACGTTGCGATGCCCCTCCCCCCGCGCTTCAAGCGCCGCTTTGATACACAATATGCCGCACAGCTCGCCATGCGCGCCCGCCTTGGGGCTCATCGCAACGCCGTGCATGCCGGTGAGCTTGATCAACCACATGGCTAGCTCATTGATGACGCCCAATGCGCCCTGCACGGTATCGACCGGCTGCAGCGGATGGATATCAGCGAAACCGGGCAGCCGCGCCATTTTCTCGTTGAGGCGCGGATTGTGCTTCATCGTGCAGCTGCCGAGCGGGAAGAAGCCCAGATCGATGCCGTAATTCTGGCGGCTGAGGCGGGTGTAATGCCGCACCGTTTCAGGTTCGGACAGACCGGGCAGGCCGATGGGCGCGGTGCGGGCGAGGTTGCCCAATCGATCCTCCCCGGCACGGGGAGGGGGACCATTCGCCTCTTCCGGCGAATGGTGGAGGGGGGCTACCGCAAGCGTTGGGCTCGGAGGCGAGCCCCCTCCACCGCCGGCCAGAAGAAGGCCGGCGGTCCCCCTCCCCGTGCCGGGGAGGATTTCATCAAAATCCACTCCCGTCGTCTCGCTGTCGCCGATCTCGAAGATCAGCGATTCTTCGAGCATTAGCCCCTTATTGCCCGTGAATGTGGCCGGGCTAGTATTTCCAGCGTCGCCCATTTCCGGGCGCCAGCCGCTTGCGTTGATCGTCATGCCAGCACCTCTTCGAGCGCGGTTGCGAGGGTTTCGATGTCGTCGGTCGTTGTCGTCTCGGTCACAGCGACAACCAGGCCGTGGTCCAGTTCGGCAACGCCGGGGTAGAGCCGCCCGAGCGACACGCCCGCGAGGATCTGGCGATCGGCGAGCGTTCGAACGATCGGGCGCGCTTCCTTGGGCAGAACCAGCGTAAATTCGTTGAAGAAGCTATTGTTGACGACGGTGACGCCCGGCACCTTTGACAAGCGGTCTGCAGCCGCCACGGCCAGCGCGTGGTTTACGCCTGCCAGCTTGCGCAGCCCCGCCTCCCCCAGCAAGGTCATATGGACCGTGAAGGCCAGCGCGCAGAGCCCCGAGTTGGTGCAGATGTTCGACGTCGCCTTTTCGCGGCGGATATGCTGTTCGCGCGTACTGAGCGTCAGCACGAAGCCGCGCTTGCCGTTTGCGTCCACTGTCTCACCGCACAGCCGTCCGGGCATCTGGCGGAGATATTTCTCCTTACACCCGAACAGGCCAACATAGGGGCCGCCAAATTGCAGGCCGACGCCAATCGACTGGCCTTCGCCCACAACGATATCGGCATCCATTTCGCCGGGCGACTTGATCGCGCCAAGCGCCACCGGTTCGGTGACGACCGCGATCAGCAGCGCCTTCTTGGCGTGGCATGCGTCGGCGAGCGGCTGCAGATCAGCGATACGGCCAAGAATATCCGGATATTGCACGACCACGCATGACGTCTCGCCGTCAATCGCGGCGATCAGCGCGTCGATATCGGGTTGCGCCGTCAGCGTCGGCAGCGATGTTTCCAGCACGTCGCCAGTGTACTTCGCCATCGTCTTGGCGACCGACACATAATGCGGGTGGAGGCCCGACGACAGGATCGCCTTGCCGCGCTTGGTGATGCGCCGCGCCATGCCGATCGCCTCCCAGCAGGCGGTCGAGCCGTCATACATTGACGCATTCGCCACATCGGTGCCGAGCAACCGCGCGACCTGCGACTGGAATTCAAACAGCATCTGCAGCGTACCCTGCGCGATTTCGGGCTGGTAGGGGGTATAGGCGGTCAGAAACTCGCCGCGCTGGATGAGGTGATCGACGCTCGCGGGCACATGGTGGCGATAGGCGCCGCAGCCGAGGAAAAAGGGCACCTGCCCCGCGACCAGATTTTTGCGTGCAAGGGCCGACATATGCCGCTCAACCGCCATTTCGCTGGCGTGCATCGGCAGGTCGTGGATCGGCCCGTCGAGCCGAGCGGATTCGGGCACGTCGACGAACAGATCGTCGATTGAGGCGGCTCCGATGGTCGCCAGCATGGCTTGGCGATCGGTCGCGGTAAGGGGGAGGTAACGCATCGACTAAATCTCCGCTACTAGCTCGACTTCCAGCAGCCAGGCAGGATCGCCCAGTTGGGTGACTTCAACAAAGGTGCTGGCGGGTGCCGCCGGGCCATAATAACGCGCGCGGACTTCGGTGACCTGATCCGCGCGCGACATATCAGTGACGAAGATCGTGGCTTTGATCGCCTTGGCAAAACAGCTGCCATGCGCCGCCAATATCGCCGCCAAATTGGCAAAAACCTGTTCGGCCTGTGCCCGCATATCGCCGACGCCCACTGTGCTACCGTCAACTGCACGCGGCACTTGCCCTGAAATGAACATCAATCCCGTCCCCGCCGGGACGAGAAAGGCCTGAGAAAATTGCCCATCAGGGGGCGCCACGCCGGCGGGGTTGCTGGGGCGCGACTGCATTGATCAGAGCTTGGCGACGAACGCTTCGTAGGCGACTTCGTCCATCATGCCCTCGACCTCGCTCGGGTCGCTTAGTGTCAGCTTGAAGAACCAGCCATCGCCTTCGGGGTCCTCATTCACCAGACCCGGCGTGTCGGCGAGCGCGGCGTTGCCCTCGATCACCGTTCCCGACACCGGCGAATAGACGTCCGAGGCGGCCTTCACCGATTCGACCACGGCGGCTTCGTCGCCCTTGGTCAGCTCCTTGCCCTCTTCGGGCACGTCAACGAACACGATGTCGCCAAGCTGTTCCTGGGCATAGTCGGTGATGCCAACGGTGCCGATATCGCCATCAAGCTCGACCCATTCATGATCTTCAGTGAAATAGCGGCTCATGCGGTGCCTCCTTTAACGGACATAACGGTGGGGGATGAAAGGCATCGCGGTGACGATGCCGGTGTGAATCTTGCCGCGCTGGGCAAGCGTGATCTTCGTGCCTGGGGCCGTCATCGATAGCGGCACATACGCCATGGCGATCGGCGCACCGACGCTGGGTGCAAAGCCGCCCGACGTGACCTTGCCGACGTCGGCGCCGCTCGCGTCAAGCACCGCAGCGCCTTCGCGCACCGGCTGTTTGCCTTCGACGAGCAGCCCGACGCGCTTAAGCGCTGGGCCGGACTCGCGCTCGGCTAGAATGCGCGTGGCACCGGGGAAATTGGCTTCTTCGCGCCGCCGTTTCGACAGCGCAAAGCCGAGATCGGCCATGATCGGCGTGGTCTCAGGATCAAGGTCATGGCCATAGAGCGGCAGTCCCGCTTCGAGCCGCAGCGAATCGCGCGCGCCAAGGCCAATCGGCTTCACTTCGGGTTCGGCGCAAAACAGGTCCGCGATCATCTCAGCCGACTCGGCGGGGATCGAGATTTCAAACCCGTCCTCTCCGGTATAGCCTGATCGGCTGATCCAGGCGTCGATGCCCGCGATCTGGAAATTGCCGCCGCGCATGAAGACCAGCGCATCAAGCGGCCATTCGCCTGTCGTATGCCGCTTGAGCACCGCAAACGCCTTTGGCCCCTGCAGCGCCAGCAGCGCGCGATCATCGAGGTGATTGATCGTTACCGCGTCGGGCAGGCTCTCGCGGAGATGCGCGATATCGTCATATTTCACCGCGCCGTTGACGACCAGATAGAGACTGTCGGGCCAGCGCGCGAACATCAGATCATCAAGGATGCCGCCATTGTCGTCCAGCAGCAGCGAATAACGCTGTGCGCCAAGCTTCAGGCCCTTCACATCGGCGGGGATCAGCGCCTCAAGCGCATCGTCCAGCCCGTCGCCGGTCAACTGGAGCTGCCCCATATGGCTGACATCGAACAGGCCGGCATGTTCGCGCGTCCAAAGATGTTCGGCCATGATGCCTTCATACTGGATCGGCATGTAATAATCGGCGAATTCGACCATCCGCGCGCCCCGCGCCCGGTGCCACGCATCGAGCGGCAGCATTTCGATCGTATCGATAAAGTCGATCTGGTCGCTCATTACAGGCCTTCCGTGCGGTGGTTACGGCATGCCAAGCCCGGATTCCCGGTCCTAGTCAGCCGCCCCCTCTGTCACGGAACCTGAGAGCTTTCGCCGCGCGCCTTGTGGCGCGTACCGGCTTACCCCTTCGGTGGGCCCCGCAAACGCTTGCGAAGCCGCTTTCCAGAGTGTCGTGTCAGGTCAGCGCGGTCCCGATTGCCTGAGAGATTCCGGGGCGGTTGCTCCTTCGGCGGTGGGGTTTTATTCCCACACTCTCCCGCGCTTACCCATGACGGTTGCCCGCCATCGACAACCCAGCTTTGACGCGCCGCAGCAACCGAGTCAATCGACGATGAACAGTTTCGCGCCGCCCGCGCTGCGCGACCGATGCGCTGCGTCGCCAAAGTCCGAAACCTGGTAGGACATGCCCGCCGTCAACGTCTGGCTGCGGCCATAGCGCAGCTCGTTTTCGATCGCCCCTTCTAGCACCAACAGCACATGGCCACGGTCGCACCAATGGTCCGCAAGATAGCCCGGCGAATATTCCACCATGCGCACCCGCAGGTCACCAACCGCAAAAGTCTGCCACCATGCGGTGCCGGTTTCGCCCGGATGTTCGGTGCGCGGTACCACCGACCAGTCGGTCACGGTGTGCGCCAGGGCGGGGATTTTCACCGGGTCGCGTTATATTTCAGCTGGGCATCGGTCAGCTGGAAACCGACCAGTGCTTCAAAGGTCGCTCGCTGCACTGCCTGCCGGATCTCCGGGCGCGACAGCGGATCGACGGCGGCGTCTTCGCCCCCCGCCTTGCGAATCTTGACCAGCAATTTTCGCGTTTCAGGCGGCAAAGTTGCGGCAGAGCGAACAACATTTGCGGTCGCCTGCCCAGTCGTGCTGGACCGTTCCTGCCCGGCATCAAAATGCACATCAACATGGCCAATGCGCTTGGCAACCACGGCGGTGCCGCCCTGCAGGACCGTGATGAAATAGGGCAGCACAACATCGCGTGCGGCCCCGGCATTGGTGCGGCGCGCGCGGACATCGAACGTCACCACTGTTTGCACATTTTCACCCACATCGGTGCAGGTCGACCGCACATTGGTGATCAGCGCTGTCACATCAAGGGCGCTTTGATCCTGGCTCGATTCGGGGCTGAACAAAGTGACGTCGCCGGTCGCGGCCGGCACGGCAACGGCCGGGCACGCCGTGCGGATCGCGGTGATGCCGCCCAGGGCGATCTCGCCGGTCTGGGTGCAGCCTGAAAAAACCAGGGCGAGGGCAACGGAAAAAGCGGTTTTACGGGCTATCACGGGCGTACGCACCTTTTGAACGAGAAGGGGGTCGCCGCCTTTCATCCGCGCCGACCCCAAAGCCTGCGCCTAGCATAGGAACCGGCTTTCGCGCGCGCAAGCAATCGCGTAGAGAACCCAGTATGAACGCTATGCTGAAACCACCGCTTGACTTGTTAATCGCCGCGCCGCGCGGATTTTGCGCCGGCGTCGATCGGGCCATTCACATCGTTGAGCTGGCGATCGAAAAATATGGCGCGCCCGTCTATGTCCGGCATGAAATCGTCCATAACAAATATGTCGTCGATACTTTGCGCGCCAAAGGTGCCGTGTTCGTCGAAGAGCTCGAAGAAGTGCCCGATGGCGTGCCGGTAGTGTTTTCCGCGCATGGCGTGCCGAAATCGGTGCCGGTCGAGGCAGAGGATCGCGGCCTGGCCTATCTGGACGCCACCTGCCCGCTGGTGTCCAAGGTCCATCGTCAGGCCGAACGGGCGTTCGAAGCCGGTCGCCACATCATCTTTGTCGGCCATGCCGGGCACCCCGAAGTGATCGGTACCTTTGGCCAGGTGCCGCCAGGCGCGATGACGCTGATCGAAACCGCCGAGGATGCGGCCAGTTTCGAGCCGGTTGATCCTGGCAATCTGGCGTTTTTGACGCAGACGACGCTGTCAGTGGACGACACGGCTGATATCGTCGCCAAGCTGGTCGAACGCTTCCCCGGCATCAAGGCGCCGCGCGGTGAGGATATCTGCTACGCCACGTCAAACCGCCAGGCAGCGGTGAAGGCGATTGCCGAGCAATGCGATGCGATGCTGGTGATTGGCGCGACCAATTCGTCAAACTCGCTGCGCTTGGTTGAAGTCGCCGAGCGCCACGGCATTCCTGCCCGGCTGATCCCGCGCGCTGCTGATCTTGATTTCGCCTGGCTGGAAGGCGTGAAGACGCTGGGCATCACCGCTGGAGCGTCAGCACCAGAAGTGCTGGTGCGCGAGCTCGTTTCGCGGTTGTCCGAAGTCTATACAATCACCGAGCGCGAGGAAGAAACCACGCGCGAGACGATCTCGTTCAAGCTGCCCCGCGGCCTCGAAGTGCCTGCCTGAACGGTGGCAGTTTACACCCACGTCTCGGCAGAGGCGCTGGCCGAATTTCTGACGCGTTTCGATCTCGGCGAATTGGTGTCCGCCAAGGGGATCGCCGAAGGTGTCGAGAACAGCAATTACATGGTCGATACGACCAAGGGGCGCTTTTTCCTGACGCTGTATGAAAAACGCGTGCATGAAAGCGACCTGCCCTATTTCTTCGCGATGCTCGGGCATCTCGCGGAGCGCGGTTGCCATGTGCCGCGGGCCCTGCCCGACCGGATCGGCCAAACCATCCACGACCTTGCCGGACGCCCGGCAGCGCTGATCGAATTTCTGCCCGGCGTATCGGTCTCGCACCCCAATCCGGCGCAGGCGCGCGCCGTGGGGGCAGCGCTTGGCCAGATGCACCAGGCGCTGGCCGATTTCACGTTGGAACGCAGCAACACCCAGGGGCCGGATGAATGGCCTGCGCTATTGGCCCGTTGCGGACGCAACCTCGATACAATCCAGCCCGGCCTTTACGACACCGTAGACGGCGCGCTCGGCGATGTGCTCGCGCGCTGGCCTGCCAACCTGCCGCGCGCGACAATCCATGGCGATCTGTTCCCCGACAATGTGCTGATGCTGGGCGACCGGGTCAGCGGGCTGATCGACTTTTATTTCGCCTGCACCGAAATCCGCGCTTGGGACCTCGCGGTCACGCATAGCGCCTGGGCATTTGATGCAGGTGGCGCGCCCGCTGAACCTGCGATCGGCGCGGCATTGGTAGAGGGGTATGATGCCGCCTTCCCGCTCAGCGTGACGGAACGCGCCGCGCTGCCGGTGCTTGCACAGGGCGCCTGTATTCGCTTCCTGCTGACCCGCGCTTGGGACTGGCTCAACACACCACCCGGCGCACTAGTGACGCGCAAGGATCCGCTTGCCTATCTGCGCCGGCTCGACTTTTACCGCACGCACGGCGAGACGCTGTTTCAATGAGTGATCTGGCTAGCGAACTTCCCAAGGTCGAAATTTTCACCGATGGCGCGTGCAAGGGTAATCCTGGCCCCGGCGGCTGGGGCGCGGTGCTGCGGATGGGCGACAAGGAGCGCGAGATTTCCGGCGGCGAGCCGCTGACCACCAACAACCGCATGGAAATGATGGCGGTGGTCGAATCCTTGAATGCGCTGAAGCGCCCATGCGCGGTGACGCTCTATACCGACAGCCGCTATGTGATGGATGGCCTGACCAAATGGATCAAAGGCTGGCAGCGCAATGGCTGGAAGACCGCCGACAAGAAGCCGGTCAAGAACGCTGATATCTGGCAGGCATTGCTCGCCGCCGCCAAGCCACACCGGATCACCTGGCAATGGGTGAAGGGCCATGCCGGCCACCCGGAAAATGAGCGTGCCGATGCGCTGGCCAGCGCCGCCGCCATTGCGGCCGGACCGGCAGCGCGCGCGCGTTCAGCCTGATCGGACCAGAGCATTGTGCTGAAAACATGATCCGTTTGTCCTGAGTAGCCATTGAGCTTGTCGAAATGGCATATCGAAGGACGGCGAATGGGGCAGGTCCTTCGATACAGGTCTTCGACAAGCTCAGCCCCTACTCAGGACAAACGGGGGGTGATTCAAACTTCAAGCACTTTGCTCTAGTGGCGGCTATAGCTGCAGCTTGAGCAGATCATAATGGCGGTTGAGCGTCACGAACCGTGCATGGGCCGCTTGTTGTGATGCCGCGTCCGGCTCAGCCTGATCCGGATGCAGCTTCCGCGCCAGCGCCCTGAATCGCTGTCGCAGCGCGCTGCGATCAAGCCGCGATGTCCGATCCATTTCGAAAAACGCAAACGCCTGGTCAAGGTCGGTCAGGGCAGACTTGCGCCGGATTTGGGCGGCATCCGGACCGTTCCTGACGCTGCGGCGATTGATCCGCGCGGTCAATCGTTCGAGCCGGGCATTGGCGCTTTCCAGGCGCCGAATCGTCATGTCGACATCGCGCGGGCGCAATCGCCGATCGCGACGCAGGACTTTTTCCAGTGATTCAGCCCGCGCCAGCGCCGACGATCTAATCCATGCCTCGGTCGCGCCCCAATGCGGCGGCCAGCGCATCGCAAGGGAATAATGCAGCGCCCAGGTGGCCTGCATCGCTGCGTCAAAAGCCATCATCTGACGGCTGAGCCTGTCACCAATCCTTTCGGCCAGCGCGACATCGGTGGCGCGGATGGCCAGCGGATTGGCAAGCCCGGCTTCCACTTCCTCCAAAAACGCATCGAGCACGGCGATCCGGTCCGATTTCGGCCACCGCCGGCCGAGCCGCGCGATGCGTTCAAACGTGTCCGCAGCGCCAGCGGCTTCGCGAACTGCCGCATAATCGCCGGAGCAAAGCCGTGCTTCCAGCGCCGCCGCGACCTTGGGCGCGACGCGATCAAAGACCGTGTCGATCCCGAACAGCAATTCGAGCACTTCATTGGCCCGGTCGATTTCCGCTGCATCGCCTGCCTGCACCCGCGCTGGGCTGATACCGATTGCGCGCAGGAAATCATCTGCACCCTGGCGCGGGTCATCGGCTGAATCGACAAATCGCCAGAGCTGGGTTGGAAAGGGTGCCAGCCCGATGGCGTCAAAAATTCGGGCAACGTCGGCGCGGCGCTGGCTGTGCTGCGGATTAAAAGCGGCCAGATCCAACGGGCTGTCGACGGACATCTGCCGACGCCGGTCAGCGCCATCTACGCCAAAAATACTGTGTGTTTGATGGGTTAGCCGCAGCCGCAGCGGCATGCGTGGGCGCAGGCGTTGACCGATCCGCGTTGCGCCCCAACGAAGCCCGCCACCAATGCTGCCGAGATAGGATCGCCCCGCCATCGTGCGAAAGCTAATCCACTTCCAGCCCCGATGCCAACTCTGGCTTGATCCCCGCGCAGCAACGCGCAACCATATCGGGACCGATGAGCAAGAGGAGCCGAATCGATGACCTTTACGCTTTACAAGGACAAGGCCGGTGAGTGGCGGTGGCGGCTGAAGCACCAGAATGGCAACATCCTGGCAACGTCGAGCGAGGGCTATTCGGCGAAGGCCGGTGCGCTGAAATGCATCGAAAATGTGAAGGGCTCTGCCGACGCCGAAGTCGTCGAGGAAGATTGATCAGCCAAACCGGGCTGGCGTGTACCGATCCGCATCGATGCCCGCCGGCCCGGCCTGACCAAGAATAAGCGCCGCGCCCAGCAAGGCGGCGGCGGGTGCGGTTTGGATGCCAATGCCCCCCTGGCCGGCAAACCAGAAAAAGCCCGGTGTCTTGGGATCAAAGCCAAACACCGGCAGGCGATCGGGCGCGAAGCTCCGCAGGCCGGCCCATTTGCGTTCAACCGCAACGACCTTCCAGTCCGTCACCGTCTCAAACCGATCGATCGCGATGGCCACGTCGATCTCCTCGGGCGCGGCATCACCGGGCTCAACCGGTGTTTCATCATGCGGACAGAGCCATAGCCGATTGGCCCCCTCTGGCCGGAAATAATAGCTGCCGGCAATATCGACCACCAGCGGCAGAGTTTCCGGCACATCATCAGTCGAAACCCGGACCTGAACGATCGTCCTGCGCTTGGGCTGAATGCCAATGGGGTGCGCGCCGGCCATCAACGCAACCCCGTCGGCCCAGGCCCCGGCCGCATTGACGATGATGCCGGCGGCAACCGACCAATCCCCGGCGCGAAGCACCCAATCGCTGCCAGACCGTTCAATCGCATCAATCCGGCGCGATGTGATCAATTCACCGCCTGCCCGGCGAAACGCCGCCTGCACGCTAGCGTGAAGGCCAGCGACATCGATATCCGCGCCGGTTGATTCGAGTAGCCCGGCAACCAGTATCGGCCGCGCGCGCGGGACCCAGTGTCGCACCCCGTCATGATCAAGCCGCGTGAGGCCGACCCCAGTGCCCGCGAAATCGGCTGCCATTTTGTCAAGCAACGGCAAAGCATCATGCTCGGCCACCGCCAATGACGCGCGCAGCTTCAAAAAGCCGCCGCGGTCGAGCGCGTCGTAAGAAGCGCGAGTCAGCGGCTGGACATGCGGCCCGCCCAGCGTTTCATGCCAGAATGCAGCCGAGCGCCCGGTCGAATGATAGCCGGGCATATCCTCTGCCTCAATCAACAGCACGCGGACGTGCGGCGCGAGTTCAGCGGCAAGGCTGGCCCCAGCAATACCGGCACCAATGATCGCGATATCGACGCGGCCATGGGGTGATATCATCCGATCAACCCTGCTGCGCGCGCGAGGCCAGGAAGATATCGATTTCCCCGATCGCCCGATTGCGGACGCTATCGACTTCGCGCAGCACCTCATGTGCTGCTTCCTTGCCGAACCGCAGTAAACGGCAATCATGCAGCTTTGGGGCCAAAACGATCGCGGCCTTGGCATCAACCAGCTCATCCGCCGTCGGCACCAGCATCAGCGTTGGAATGCGCATCGCCTTTAGCCGCGACTCAGCCCGAAGCTGGCGGGTGGAGGCAAAAGCCTCGATCACCCAGCGCCAGCTCGGTGGTCCGGTGACGATCTCCGGCTTGGTTTCCTGCCACCAGATTTCATCGGCATAGCGTTCGGCGTCATGCGTCAGCAGCGATTGGCGGGTATCGAGCGCGCCGGGCTTTTCATTGCCCTTCCACGCCGGCCGCATGGCGTTGCCGATGCCGCCGATCAGCCGGGCAACGCGCTCGCCAAGGGCGGCCCCAAAGCCGGTCTTCAACCCCAGCATCGGCGCGACCAGCACCAAAGCATCGGGCTTCGCCACCCCCTCCACCGCCGCGCGCAGCACCAAATGCCCGCCCATTGAATGGCCCACCACAATCTGCGGCGCCGCTGCCTGTGCCGACCAGGCATCGAAAAATTCTTTAAAATCAACAATATAAGTTGAAAAATTATCGATATCGCCAACCTGGGGGTTGGGCGTAAGCCGCCCGGATCCGGCCTGACCGCGCCAGTCAAACCAGGTAACCCCCCATCCCTGGCCATGCCAATGCGCGAATAATTCCAGATATTTTTCAAAGATATCACCGCGCCCACCCTGAAACAGGATGCTGCCGCGCGGAGTGCCCTCCGCCGGCCAATCGAACCGCCGCAGCGCCCAGCCATCGCTGGCTGTCCAATGGGTGATCCGGGCCGCAGCAGGAATCGCGCGGCGATAAAGAAGTGGAGAGGCCATGGCGTTGGTTACTTTTTAGAAAGCCGTTCCGTCTAGGGATAAGCTTGATGAACTGGGACTATCTCGTCGCTTTGATGCCAGCGCTGCTCGCGCTGATCCTTGTTTCGGCAGGGATAGAGGACGTGCGGCTGCGCACAATCGCCAATTGGAAAAATGCGTTGATCGTCGTGCTTGCGGTGCCGTGGTGGGTGGCCAACGGCATGACGTTTTGGCCCGATATCGCGATCCAGATCGGCTTTGCAGCTGTTATCTTTGGTTTTTTTGTGGGTGCCTTCGCGCTTGGCCAGATGGGTGGCGGCGACGTCAAACTGATCGGCGCGCTGGCATTATGGTTCCCGGTCCAACCGATGATCTGGCTGCTGATCATGATGTCGCTGATCGGCGGCGGGCTGACGCTGGTGATGATGATCGATCGCTGGCGACGGCAGGACAAGGCACCGATCGAGATTCCTTATGGCGTGGCGATCGCAATCGCCGGCCTTTTGGCGGTTCAGGAACCAGTTTTTAACCAATTTACGTGAATGCTTAACGACGGATCAACCGATCCGCGTCCGAAAAGGCCGAATGTGTCATGGATGGTAAGAAGATCATACTTTTGGTGAGCGCGCTGATCGTGGCGGCGTTGACGGCATTCATGGCGCGCAGTCTGGTCGCCGGGTCGAGCACGCCCGTCGCGGGCGCAGCCGTCGTCCAACCCGTCCAGCAAGTCGATGGCCCTGAGGTTTTGGTCGCGACCCGCGCACTGCCGGTTGGCACGATCCTGGACGCAACTGCGCTGAAATTTCAGCCCTGGCCCAAAGAGCTGGTCGACAACGCCTATTTCCTGAAGAAGCAAACCGATTTGAAATCGCTGCAAGGCACCGTGGTCCGCAACGCGATCACGGCCGGCCAGCCCGTTACCCAGGGCGCGCTGGTCAAGCCGGGCGATCGTGGCTTTCTGGCCGCCGCGCTCGGACCCGGCATGCGCGCCGTTACCGTGCCAGTCCAGGCCAATGCCGCCGTTGCCGGCTTTGTCTTTCCCGGCGACCGGATCGATTTGATGCTCACCCAGACGGTCGCCGGCGGCGGCGATGGCCCGCCGCTAAAAGTATCGGAAACCGTGCTGCGCAATTTGCGCGTGCTGGCGACCGATCAGCGCACCGACAATACGGTGGGCGAAGACGGCAAGACCGTTGTGCGCACTTTTTCCAGCATCACGGTCGAGGCGACCCCGAAGCTCGCCGAACAGTTGACGGTGGCCCAAACGCTCGGCTCGCTTTCGGTCGCGCTGCGCTCAATCGCCGACAATAACGCCGAACTCGAAGAAGCGATTGCGTCGGGCTCAGTCTCGGTTCCCGATGGCAATGATCCCAATGCCGAAAAGGCGATGATCATGAAGATCGCCTCACGTCCCACAGCAGGTGCCTCCACCTTTGCCACTGGCGCCGATGTCTCGCGCTTCCAGCGCAGCACGGTGCCCGGCAAGCCTGCTAGCGAAACAACGGGCCCGAATGGCGTTGCCTTTCCGGGCGGTGCCGCAACTGGCCCAATCGTCCGCATCGCACGCGGCAATGCTGTGACCGACGTTTCGGTCGGAGGGAAGAAATAGGATGCGTAGTTCAGCAAAACTGATCGGATGGCCAATCGTGGCTGCGGTCGCCGCCAGCGCGATCTGCAGTACCGCGCCAACCGACGCGCAGACCGTGGCCGCATCGCCGACGACGACCGTCGATGTCGCGATCGGTCGCGGCAGGCTGATCAATCTGGCCCGGCCAATGACTGATCTGTTCGTCGCCGACGACAAGATTGCCGATGTTCAGGTGCGTTCGCCCACCCAGCTCTATGTCTTCGGTAAGGGCGCCGGGGAAACCACGATTTATGCCACCAGCAAGGGCGGCGCGGTCGTCTATGCTGCCAGCGTCCGGGTTGGCGCCAATATCGATTCGGTCGGCCAAATGCTGTCCCTGGCGATGCCCGATGCCCATATCGTTGCAACGCCGATGAATGGCCTGATCCTGCTGACCGGCACGGTGCTGCAGCCAGACGATGCCGCCGAAGCCGAGCGGCTGGTGCAGGCCTATGTCGGCGATGCGACCAAGGTGCTGGTGCGCCTGAAAACCGCGACGCCACTGCAAGTGAATTTGCAGGTAAAATTTGCTGAGGTCAGCCGCTCTTTCATCAAGAATATCGGCGTCAACATCCAGAACCGCGCCAGCGGCAATCCGTTGTTCAACATTGCGCAGGGCCGCCAGGGGGGGATTTCGACCGTTCCGGGTGACACCACCCCAACGACGACGGTCGATCAAAATGGTTTGACGCCCGGCGCTACCTTGTTCCAATTCCCGAACAGCCCCGCTTTTGGCACCGCATTGGGCCTTGCCGGGCGCTATTTTGGCGCGGATCTGCTCGCCTCACTCGATCTGGGTGAACGCAAAGGGCTGGTCTCCACGCTCGCCAATCCAAACCTCACCGCGCTTTCGGGCGAAACGGGGACATTCCTGGCGGGTGGCGAAATTCCGATCCCGATCAGCCAGGGCCTGGGCGCTGTCTCAGTCGAGTATAAGCAATATGGCATCAGCCTGGTCTATACCCCAACGGTGCTATCAGACGGCCGCATCTCGCTGCGCGTCCGCCCGGAAGTATCGCAGCTGACTTCGGCTGGCGCGGTTCAGATCAATGGCACCACCATCCCCGCGCTCACAACCCGCCGGGCAGAGACGACGGTCGAGCTCGGCTCGGGCCAGAGCCTGATGATCGGTGGGCTGCTGCAGAACAACCACAACAACTCAATCTCGCAGGCGCCCGGGATTGGCGATGTGCCGGTGCTTGGTGCGCTGTTCCGCTCTAACTCGTTCCAGCGTGACGAAACCGAGCTGGTAATCGTGATCACCCCGTATCTGGTGAAGCCAGTCAACGCGAATGAGATTGTGCTGCCGACCGACGGCTATAAGTCACCCAGCGACCTTGATCGGGTGTTTATGGGCTCGCTATCGCGCGGCTCGGAGACCGAAGATCGGCCCAAGCCCAGCGTCGCGCCGGCATCGAGCCAACCCGCCATTGGCGCGGTCAGCCCATTGCCGCTCGGCCCCAGCCCCACGCAGCCCATTCGTGAGGACGCCAAGGTCATCGTCCCCAACCCGCGCAAGGCCGGCAGCAGTGCCGCCCCAGGGTTCAGCCTCAAATGACCGCGTATCGCCGCAGGGAGAAGATCATGTTCCACCGTCTCTCGATTATCGTGCTGGCTGCTCCGGCCCTGTTAATGGCCGGATGCGCTGGGTCGATGCAGGACAATCGCGGCCTGGAATCGGTTCACCAGCCGGTTGTCACCCGCACCGATTATGTTTTTGATATGACGACCGATTATGGCCGCCCATCCGCTGGCGAACTCCAGCGGCTATCGGGCTGGCTGGGCACGCTGCGGCTTGGCTATGGCGACAAGATCGCGCTTGATGATCCGGCCGGAATCAACAGCATGGCACGCGCCGATATTGCCGCAGTGATCGGGCGTTACGGCCTGTTCCTGGCCGATGCGGTGCCGATTTCAGCGACGCCGCCCGGCCCTGGCGCGATCCGCATCATCCTCACCCGGACAACGGCATCTGTGCCGAGTTGCCCGGACAATCACGATGCGGGGACGTTCAACTTCAACGCCCATACCTCCTCAAACCATGGCTGTGCGATCAATTCCAATCTGGCGTCGATGGTCGCCCAACCAGAAGACCTCGTCCGTGGTCAGCCTGGTGGCGCGACCTCTGATCCCGCGACCGGGTCGCGCGCGATCAGGGCGCTCCGGTCCGGCACCGGATCGGGCGGTACCAGTACAACCAGCGGCGCTGCTGGCGGCGCCAGCGCGGGTGGCAGCGGCGGCGCATCGTCGAGCGGCGGGGGTGAAGGCTGATGAACGCCCCCTTCAATCCGGGCCGCCTTGGCACGCGTGAACCCTTTGTTGCCTTTGTTTGCGATGAGACGACGGCTGAATCGCTGCGACCGATCGCCGTGGAACTCGGCTGGGCACCCGAAAAGGTCAATAAAGGTGGCTTGCGCAATGCCGTCCAGACCCTGTCGGTGTCGGCCAGCCCCCATATCCTGTTCGTCGATCTATCGGAAAGCGGCGATCCGCTGAACGATATCAACGCGCTGGCGGAAGTTTGCGAACCCGGCACGGTGGTTATCGCCGCCGGGCAGGTCAACGATGTCCGCCTCTATCGCGATCTCGTCGCAAGCGGCATTCAGGATTACCTGCTCAAGCCGTTCAATCCAGATATGCTGCGCGATGCCTTTGCAACCGCGCAGGCGCTGCTCAACGCGCCAAAGGTTGTCGATATGTCGGCTGAACGGCCGCATTGTTCGGCAGCAGTGATCGGCACGCGCGGCGGCGTCGGCGCGTCCTCGGTCGCGACCTCGCTTGCCTGGTTGATCAGCGAAAAAATGGGCCGGACAACGGCTTTGCTCGACCTGGACGTTCATTTCGGCACCGGCGCCCTGGCGCTAGATCTGGAACCCGGTCGCGGCCTTACCGATGCGATTGAAAATCCGAGCCGCATTGATGGCCTATTCATCGAACGCGCGATGGTGAAATCGAGCGAAAGGCTGTCGATCCTGTCCGCCGAGGCCCCGATCAATTCGCCGGTGATCAGCGATGGATCGGCCTTTTATCAGCTGCAGGAAGAAATGCGTGCAGCGTTTGAATGCACGATCACGGATTTGCCGCGCGCCATGCTCGTCAATCATCCGCATTTGATCAGCGATGTGCAGTTGGCGGTCGTCGTCACTGAATTAACGCTGGCGGCGGCGCGCGATTCGATCCGCATCCTGTCGTGGCTGAAATCCAATGCCCCGCAAACGCATGTCTTCGTTGTCGCCAACAAGGTCCATGTTGGTGGCCAGCTCGAAATTTCCCGCAAGGATTTTGAAGGGTCGATTGAACGCAAGATCGATTTCGCGATCGGCTTTGACCAGAAAACGGCGGCGCAGGCAGCCAAGCTGGGCAAGGCCATTGCTGAAACCGGCAAGGGATCAAAGGCAATCGCGCCACTGCATGAACTGGCGACCAAATTGCTGGTCGTCGCCGATGGGTCCCATGACCAGAATAGCGGCAAGCCTGGCAAGGCGGCTAAATCCGGATCTGGTCAAAGCTCGCTGATGGGCAAATTTGGCACGCTGCGCGGGCTGATCACGAAACGGGCGGCAAAGACGAAATCATGAATGATTGCCCGTGGGCAAACGGTGAATAAAAAGGCGCGTTGAATGAATTTGCTCCCCTTCATGCTGCTGTGCTTCGGCGCGCTGGTCGTGCTGGGGTTGATCGCGTTTGCATTTGCCGGGCCATCACCAGAGCGCGCCAAAGTGCGGCGGCTACGCACCCTTACCAATCGCCATAATGGCGCAAGCGGCGCGGTAGCAGAGGCGCATTTGCGCCGGATTACCCAGCATCGTTCAACCCGGATGGATGCAGCGGCAATGCGCTTCCTGCCCAATCCGGCGCTGCTCAAGAAGCGGTTGATGATGACGGGCAAGACCTGGACCGTCGGCCAATATGGCACGGCGACGATGAGCATCATCGTCGTCGTTACAGCATTGCTGGCGCTTCGCGGCGTGCCGGTCCTGTTGGCCTTGCTGGTGGGCATCATCATCGGCGCGGGCTTGCCCCATATGGTGGTGGGCTTTTTCATCAAGCGGCGCATCGCCAAGTTTACCGCCAAATTCCCCGATGCGATCGAGCTGCTGGTGCGTGGCTTGCGATCCGGGCTGCCCATCGGCGAGACCATGGCTGTTGTCGGCGCCGAAGTGGATGGCCCCGTAGGCGTGGAATTCCGGTCGATCACGGACAAGATGAAGATCGGCAGGACCATGGACGTGGCGCTGCAGGAAACCGCTGACAGGCTGGGCACGCCGGAATTTCAATTCTTTGTGATCACGATCGCGATCCAGCGCGAGACGGGTGGCAATCTTGCCGAAACGCTTGCCAATCTGGCGACCGTGCTGCGCATGCGCGGACAGATGAAGCTGAAGATCAAGGCGATGTCGTCGGAATCCAAGGCATCGGCCTATATCGTCGGGTCGCTGCCGTTCATCGTGTTCAGCATGATCTGGATGATCAACAGCAGCTATATGCAGAATTTTTTCGTCGACCCGCGGCTGATGGTCGCTGGCGGCGGTGGGCTGCTGTGGATGGGGATCGGGGCGTTCATCATGGCCAAAATGGTCAATTTCGAAATCTAGCGACGGGAAAAACTGCGCGTGCAATTCCAGGGTGCCTCTGCCGGACCGACGATCCTCGGGGTCGATGTGACCAGCGTCGCGACGCTGCTCGCTGGCGTCTGCGCCTTCATGGTGCTCGTCGCGATCTATGCGGTGATGACGGTCAACGATCCGATGACGAAGCGGGTCAAGGCGCTCAACGATCGCCGTGAGCAGTTGAAAGCGGGCATTACCGCTTCGACCGCGAAACGCCGGGCCAAGCTGGTTCGGCAGAACCGCACGACCGATCGCATGCGCAATTTTCTTCAGTCGCTGCAGGTGCTGCAAGACAGCCAGGTGAAGGCCGCCCAGATCAAGCTGATGCAGGCCGGTATCCGATCAAAAGAATATGCCGTCGCGGTCATTTTCGCGCGCATGGTGATGCCCGTCATATTGGGCGGGACGATGCTCTATTTGGTCTATGGGACAGAGATGTTTGCCGATTGGTCGCCGCTCAAGGCCTATGGCCTCGTCGCGGGCAGCTTTATCCTCTCCTACAAGGCACCCGATCTCTATCTGAACAACAAAATCACCAAACGATCGGATGCGATCCGCAAGGGATTGCCCGATGCGCTCGATTTGCTGGTGATTTGCGCTGAAGCCGGTCTGACGGTGGATGCCGCGTTCAATCGCGTAGCGCGCGAACTTGGCCGCGCTTATCCTGAACTCGGCGATGAATTCACGCTTACCGCAATCGAACTGGGCTTTCTGTCGGAACGTCGGCAGGCCTTTGAAAACCTCGCTTTGCGGGTCAAGCTCGATGCGCTGAAGGGAGTGGTGACGACCATGGTGCAGACCGAGAAATACGGCACACCGCTCGCTTCTGCGCTGCGCGTGTTGTCGGCGGAATTTCGGAATGAACGGATGATGCGTGCCGAGGAGAAAGCGGCGCGGCTGCCCGCGATCATGACGATTCCGCTGATTCTCTTCATTTTGCCGACGCTTTTCGTCGTCATTTTGGGGCCAGCGGCGTGTTCGATCTCGGATGCCTTTTCGGGCGGCATCTGATCGGCGCTGAGCGCTTGCTTGCGGAGAAGTGAAAGGGCAAACTGGGTAACGACAATCCATGTCGTGAGGCCAAGCCATGCTGCCCCAATTGCCCAATTCGCCAGCCCAGATCGCTGTCCTGGCCGCATTGCTCGTGGTGGCCTGGGCGCTGGGCTATTTCGCATCGACCTTTGAAGGCAAATGGCGGCGGCGCTTCAATGACGAGCGGCGATTTTACGCGCAGTATCGCGACGAAACCGATCGACTGAATATCGAAAAAACCCAGCGCATCGCCGAACTTGAGACGCAGAAAAACGTTCTTTCTCAAGAAATTGTTCGCTTGCGTAACGATATCACAACGTTGACCGAGCAAGCCCGCACGCCAGTGCTGCCCCCAACCCCTGTGCCTGAGCGGATCGCCGACGCGGCACCGATGGCGGCCGAACCTGCGCCCGAACATCCCGCTGAACCCGAACCAGAGGCACCGGTCCCAACCGCAACGGTCGAGCCCGAAGCTGCGCCAACACCGCAGCCGGTTGCCATGGACTCGGCTGAAGAGCCCGCCCCCATGGCGCTGCCCATCGCCGCAGCGATTGCCGCACCGTTGGCCAGCGCGATGGCAAGCGGCCATGAAAATCTGCCCCATCTCGAGACAAACCACGCAGACGATGTGACGAGCGCGCCAGCACCCGAGGCGCCTGCAGCGGTTCTGGTCGATGGTCCCGCCGATAGCCCGGCGCATGACGTCGCCGAGCAGGTGGCCGCTGATCCTGTGCCCGGGGAAGAGCATGACGAGCCCGTCGCAATCGACGCCGAAACCGCCGAGCTGACCCGGATCAAGGGGATTGACCCCGTGCTTGCTGCCGGGCTTGCCTCGCTTGGGATCCGCAGAATCGAAGACATCGAAAAGCTGAGCGCTGAGGATGAGAAATCGATCGAAATTCACCTCGCGATGAAGCCCGGCCAAATCGCCAATGATCAGTGGCGCTTGCAGGCCGCGTTAATCGGGTCAGGCGAAGATGGTGACGCTGAACCCGAGATGGCGACAGCCGAACACGCCTAATTCGAAACGCGGCACCGCGATTGGCGGCGCGCTGCATCGATTGCGTCGATGGGGGCATTGCGATCGATCAGGATACGGATCAGAGCCACCCCGCGCGTGCCGTGCGGCATCACCGCTTGATAGCCCGCCGGGACTTTCTGGCCTGCGCGAACGAGCGCGACATGCACCGGTGCATTGGCGCTTTGTGTATTGTTGCGAACAAACGCCACATTGGTGAGATCATCGAACACCGACAGCGACCAATAGGGGGCGGCGACCGGCATCACATCGATGAGCACCGGGCCGACACCAATGTCATAAGGGCAGCTAGAATAGAGCAGATCGGGGCTGGGGCGCACAATCGCGCGCGATTTGGCGGTCACGATCGGCGCGTGCGTCATCTTGTTGATGCCCCCCGCCGTCGCGACCCGGCGCACCGCTAACGCCATCAGCGCACGCGGGATCACGGCCAGCGTCGCATGCCAGGCCAATAGGCCGCAAAAAATGCCCAGCAAGAGGGGCGCTAGCCAATGCCGGATCACGCGCAAGCCTCCCGAACGATCTGCGGCAATTGGCTGCGCGTAAAATCACCCTTGCCGCCATCAGCGGGCAAATAGGCGCGCAGCGTGAGTTGAAACGCCCCTGCCCCGCCGGTCGGCAACCAGCGCCCCGGCTGCTGACCAGGGGCGACGATGATGGTCCAGCGTGATGCCTCGGCAGGCGGCAGGCTTGCGCTGCCGACCGAATAAATATTGGCGGCGTTCGGCACCAGATAACCGGCCGGATCGTAGAAGGTCAGGCTCCACCATTTCGCGGGCAGCGCGCCGCCGGTGATGCGATAGCGGCACGCGCCATCAAGCGTCCGACCGGCATCGTCGGTTGCGGCGGTGTAATAGCGCGCTTCGGTGGCCGGCAGCGCCAGCAAGCCGCGCAGCGCAACCACCGCGCGGGTATAGCCGCTGGCCGATGCCGTGCCGAAATCGCTGCCCGTCATCCAGGGGCCGATTGCATTTTGCGCGCCAAGTGACCCGGCCCGGACGGTGCCAATCGCCGCCGCCCCACCGATCAAGACACCCGCTACGCCGCCAATCAGCAGGCGTGCCCAGCTTTTCATTCAACCATCCTCATCCCAATTGGATGACTGGTTGCCGATTATCGCCGGTTTTTCAATGCGGCTTGTGCAGCGGCGAGTCTTGCGATGGGAACGCGGTAGGGCGAGGCGGAGACATAATCGAGCCCAGTGGTCTCGCAAAAGGCGATGCTGGCGGGATCACCGCCATGTTCGCCGCAGATTCCTAGCTTGATATCGGGCCGCGTTTTGCGACCCCGTTCCACGGCGATCTCGATCAGTTCACCGACTCCCTCGACATCAAGGCTGACGAACGGATCGGTCGCGTAAATCCCCTTATCGACATAGGTCGTCAGGAAGCGCCCGGCATCGTCGCGGCTGACGCCAAGCGTCGTCTGGGTGAGATCATTGGTGCCGAACGAGAAGAATTCGCCGACTTCAGCAATCTCCGCCGCCTTGAGCGCGGCGCGCGGCAGTTCGATCATCGTGCCGACCAGATAGTCAAGCGTGCGGCCCTTTTCGGCGAACACCGCCACGGCCTGCGCATCGACCACCGCCTTCATCAGTTCGAGTTCCTTGCGGGTGCCGACCAGCGGGATCATCACTTCCGGGATAGGCGCAGCGCCGGTTTTGTCAGCGACATCGATCGCCGCTTCGAAAATCGCGCGCGCCTGCATCTCGTAGATTTCGGGATAGGTCACGCCCAACCGGCAGCCGCGATGGCCGAGCATCGGGTTGAATTCATGCAATTCCCCGGCGCGACGGCGCAGCGCTTCGATGCCGATGCCGGTCGCCTTCGCCACGTCAGCGAATTCGCTTTCCTCATGCGGCAAAAATTCGTGGAGCGGCGGATCGAGCAGCCGGATCGTCACGGGCAGCCCGGCCATCACTTCAAAAATCTGGGTGAAATCGCCGCGCTGTTCGGGCAGCAATTTGTCGAGCGCGGCGCGGCGGCCCGCTTCGCTGTCGGCGAGGATCATCTGGCGGACCAGGGTGATCCGCTTGGCATCGAAGAACATATGTTCGGTGCGGCACAGGCCGATCCCTTCTGCGCCAAAATCGCGCGCGGTGCGGCAATCGAGCGGGGTTTCGGCATTGGCGCGGACGCGCAGGCGGCGGACCTTGTCGGCCCAGCCCATCAGCACGCCGAAATCGCCGGCCAGCACCGGCTGCACGGTCGGCACTTCGCCCAGCATCACTTCGCCCGATGCGCCATCAATCGTGATGATGTCGCCTTCCTTCACTTCGCGCCCGGCGACGCGCATCATCCGCGCCTTGGCATCGATTGAAACGGTGCCCGCGCCCGATACGCAGGGCCGCCCCATGCCACGCGCAACCACCGCTGCGTGGCTGGTCATGCCGCCGCGCGCGGTGAGGATGCCCTTGGCCGCGTGCATGCCGTGAATGTCTTCCGGGCTGGTTTCAGTGCGCACCAGGATCACCGATTCGCCCAGCTCTGCCCGGTTCTGCGCGGTTTCGCTGTCGAACACCGCCGCGCCTGACGCAGCGCCCGGCGATGCGGGCAGCCCGCGCGTCAGCACGTCGCGCACGGCCTTTGGATCAAGCGTGGGATGCAGCAATTGATCGAGCGCCGCCGGATCGACCCGCGCGACGGCTTCCTCCTCAGTGATCAGCCCTTCATTGGCCATATCGACCGCGATCTTCAGGGCAGCAGACGCGGTGCGCTTGCCCGATCGCGTCTGGAGCATCCACAATTTGCCGCGTTCGACGGTGAATTCAATGTCCTGCATGTCGCGGTAATGCACCTCGAGCAGGTCAAAAACCTCGGCCAGTTCGACATAGGTTTCGGGCATCGCCTCTTCCATGCTGAGCGGCTTGGCCCCGGCTGCCTCGCGCGCGGCGCGCGTCAGATATTGCGGCGTGCGGATGCCAGCGACGACGTCCTCGCCCTGCGCATTGATCAGGAATTCGCCGTAATACGCGCGGTCGCCCTTGGCGGGATCGCGGGTGAAGGCCACGCCCGTCGCCGATGTTTCGCCCATATTGCCGAACACCATCGCCTGCACATTAACGGCCGTGCCCCAGTGATGCGGGATGCTGTTGAGCCGGCGATAAACCTTGGCGCGTTCCGACTGCCATGAGCCGAATACCGCGCCAATCGCGCCCCACAGCTGGTCATGCACGTCCTGCGGGAACGGCTTGCCCCAGAGCCGCTCGACGATTTTCTTATATTCCGCGACCAGCGCCTGCCAGTCTTCGGCGGACATGTCGGTATCGAGGAAATAGCCATTATCTTCCTTGGCAACCTCCAGCGCTTCCTCAAACCCGTCATGATCGAGCTCAAGCACGACATCCGAATACATCTGGATGAAGCGGCGATAGCTGTCCCACGCAAATCGCGCATCGCCGCTGGTGGTGGCGAGCCCGGCGACGGTCGCGTCGTTCAGCCCCAGGTTGAGCACGGTATCCATCATCCCCGGCATCGACACCCGCGCGCCCGAGCGCACCGAGACGAGCAACGGGTTGGCAGGATCGCCGAAGGATTTGCCGGTAATGCCCTCAATATGGGCAAGGCCAGTGGCGACTTCGGCGCGCAGGCTGTCAGGGAAGGCCTGGCCTTCTTCATAATAGCGCGTGCACATTTCGGTGCTGATCGTGAAGCCGGGGGGCACGGGCAAGCCGATCGAGGCCATCCCATCCAGATTCGCGCCCTTACCACCGAGCAGTTCCTTGCTCAGCCCATGGCCATCAGAAACACCGCCGCCGAAGCGGTAGACATACTTTGTCACTTCTTTGCTCCTTAAAGCCCCTCCCCTTTAGGGGAGGGGTTGGGGTGGGGGCTATCCCCTTGGCGCTGCATTTGTGGACAGCCCCCACCCCCGTCCCCTCCCCTGAAGGGGAGGGGTGATAATTGTCATCCCTCGATCTTCGAAAAATCAGCAACACCGTGCACTGCACCCCGGACGCGCGCCAACAAGCCGAGCCGCGCGGTGCGTTTGGCGGGGATGGGATCATTGACGATCACGGTTTCAAAAAAAGCATCGATCGGCGCGCGGAGGCTGGCGAGCGCGGCCATGGCGCCTTCGAAATCCTCTGCCGCGACGGCGGCCGTGGCGGCGGGTTCCGCCACGTCGAGCGCCGCGATAAGCGCGGCTTCGGCGGGTTCGGGGGTGTAAGATGACGACTTAGCATCTCCACCGTCGCCCCGGCCCCCGAGCCGGGGCCCCGCTTCTTCTTCTGCCGTCGACAAGCGGGACCCCGGATCAAGTCCGGGGTGACAATCGCCTGGGGCGGGGGCTTCGTACCCCTCCTTCTTCAAAATATTCGCCGCGCGCTTATACCCCGCGAGCAGGTTCGCGCCGTCAGCGGTGCCGATAAACGCCTGCAACGCGTGGACGCGCGCGAGCAGGCGGATGAGGTCGTCCTCGCCACCAAGCGCGAACACCGCATCGATCAGGTCGTGGCGGACACCGGCTTCGCGTTGCTGGACTTTGAGGCGGTCGGCTAGGAACGACAGTAATTGGATACCGGGAGGCCAACCATCGAGTCCCTGAGCACTCGGAAGAAGTGCTTGGCTGATCGCGGACGCGAGCGACAGTCGGAGCTGATTGTCGATAATCAGCGATAAGCAACCGATCGCTGCCCTGCGTAAAGCAAATGGATCCCGAGAGCCTGTCGGCCCCTCGTTGATTCCAAAAAACTTGGCCAGCGTATCCAGCTTATCCGCCAAACTCACCGCCACCGTCACGGGATCAGTCGGCACATCATCGCCCTGCCCGACCGGCTTGTAATGATCGCGGATCGCGGCGGCGACGCGGGGGTCTTCGCCCTGCGCGGCGGCGTAATAGCCGCCCATCACGCCCTGCAGCTCGGGGAATTCGCCGACCATCAAGGTGACGAGATCGGCCTTGCACAGGCGCGCGGCGCGTTCGGCGAGGGTGGCGAGTTCCTCTAAATCCTCCCCTGCAAGGGGAGGGGGACCGCCGGCCGCAGGCTGGTGGTGGAGGGGGTTCTCCGCTGGCGAGGCCGTCGTTTGTGGCGCGCCCCCTCCACCAGCTTCGCTGGTCCCCCTCCCCGCGAGCGGGGAGGATTTGACGATGCCCTCCTCAACCAGCCACCGGGCCAGTTTGGCGACGCGATCGACCTTGTCGGCCACGCTGCCCAGTTTTTCATGAAACACGATCCGGTCGAGCTTCGTCGCCTGATCCGCCAGCTTCACCTTCAAATCAGTGTCGTAGAAGAATTTCGCGTCACTCAGCCGCGCGGCGAGCACTTTGCGGTTGCCGTCGACGATCTTCGCGCCGCCATCCGCCGCATCGATATTGGCGGTGCAGATGAAGGCGTTCGCCAAATTCCCATCCGCATCCGCGCACACGAAATATTTCTGGTTCGCGCGCGCGGTCAGCTGGATCACCTCGGGCGGGACGCTGAGAAACGCGTCGTCGAAGCGACCGAGCAGCGGCACCGGCCATTCAGTGAGCCCGGCATTTTCAATGAGCAGCCCTTCGTCCTTGATCAGCTCTAACCCCGCCTTGCGCGCGGCCATCGTCGCGCCGAGCGCGATGATCTGGGCGCGTTCGGCTTGATCGACGATGACATGCGCGTCGCGGAGCTGATCGGCATAGGTCGCGGCGCTTGCGATGCTGATCGCGCCCGAGGAATGGAAGCGATGCCCCATCGTCTCGCGCCCGCTGGTGATACCGGCGATCGCGCAGGAGACGACATCCCCGCCGAGGAGCGCGACGATGCCCTGTAACGGGCGCACCCATTTCAGGCTCTCGGTCGATGCCGACGCATCGCCCCAGCGCATCGATTTGGGCCAGGGAAAGGCGCGGATGATGTTGGGGATCGCTTCGGCCAGCACATCGGCGGTGGCGCGGCCGGGCTTGTCGATCACCGCGAAAAGGACGCCGTCGCGCTCGACGAGTTGGTCGCGGGTAAGCCCGGTTTTGCGGAGGAACCCGTCGAGCGCCTGTGGAGGGGCGGCGGTTTTGGGGCCCTTAATCTCCTCCGACACCGCTGCGGTTTCAAGCGGCAGATCGCGCGCGATAAGGGTCAGGCGGCGGGGGGTGGAGAAGGTGGTGATGGCAGGCGCGGCTAGCCCAGCGGCGGCGAGCTCGGCGGTGAACAGGCGCGCCAGATCCTCGCGTGCCTTCGCCTGCATCCGCGCGGGGATTTCTTCGGATCGCAGTTCGAGCAGGAAGTCAGTCACTCTTCAATCCTCCCCGCCAGCGGGGAGGGGGACCGCCAGCCTTCTTCAGGCTGGTGGTGGAGGGGGGCCGCCGCAAACGCAACGATCGCTTGAGCCGCCTCGTCAGCGTTCTTCAAAACGTCAGCCGCCATAATCCGCAAAACGCGGTAACCCGCCGCTTCCAACCACATTGTCCGCTGGATGTCCCGCTCCGGTCGATCGCCCATATCGTGCGCGATGCCATCGACCTCGATAACGAGCTTGGCAACGGCACAGTAAAAATCGGCTCGATAGGCTCCAATCGGGTACTGCTTGCGGAAGGCGATGCCTTGCGGCGACCCTTTGAGCCGCTGCCACAGCAATACCTCCGGCAAGCTCATTTCCCGGCGTGCGCGGCGGGCTTGGTATACTTCCGGCCGTCGGAGCGTGCGCGGCCTTCCCCCTCCGGTGCTGCGCACCACCTCCCCGTCCCGGGGAGGATTTTCGGTTGCGTTCACGCCGCCCACCCGTTTTTTGCCATCCACGCGCCGCATGCGCCCTTCGCCAGATCGCGGACGCGGCCCATATAGGCCTGGCGCTCGGCGACCGAGATGACGCCGCGCGCTTGCAACAGGTTGAAGACGTGGCTGGCCTTGATCGCCTGCTCATAAGCGGGGATCGGCAGTTTTGCTTCAAGGCAGTTCTCACACTCGGCGGTGTGCTTCTTGAACTGGTCGACCAGCGAATCGGTGTCGGCCACCTCGAAATTCCACGCACTCATCTGGCGTTCATTTTCCAGGAACACGTCGCCATAGCTCACCCCGGCATCGTTATAGGCCAGGTCGTAGATGCTGTCCTTGTTCTGGATATACATCGCGAGGCGTTCGAGCCCATAGGTCAGCTCGCCCGCGACGGGCTTGCAGTCGAAACCGCCCATCTGCTGGAAATAGGTGAACTGCGTCACCTCCATGCCGTCGCACCAGACCTCCCAGCCGAGCCCCCACGCACCCAGCGTCGGGCTTTCCCAATCATCCTCAACGAAGCGGATGTCGTGGGCGAGCATGTCGATGCCGATCGCCTTCAATGAGCCGAGATACAGCTCCTGCAGGTTCGGCGGGCTTGGCTTCAGGATCACCTGATATTGGTAATAATGCTGCAGCCGATTGGGGTTCTCGCCATAACGGCCATCGGTCGGGCGGCGGCAGGGCTGGACGAACGCCGCGTTCCAGGCATCGGGCCCGAGCGCGCGCAAAGTGGTGGCGGTGTGGAAGGTGCCCGCGCCCATTTCCATGTCGTAAGGCTGGAGAATCAGGCAGCCATGATCGCTCCAATAGCGGTGGAGAGTCAGGATCATGGCCTGAAAGCTTAACGGAGAACGGGTCGGCTGGCTGGCCAATGAACGAACCTTCGCACCTGCAATATTGAACGCGCGCACCTTTGGCGTGGGCATTGGGGCGGGTCAATGGCGCAGCGTTGCGGGTGCGCCCTGCTGATCGGCTTGCGCACGACGCGTTAACCCTTATCTATCGACGCAGATGGTCCCGATCAGGGTCGCCTTTTCGCCGCTGGGCGGCAGCTGGGCACGGCATGCGGCAATGCTGATGGCGGCGTTGCTGTTTTCAGCCCCGGTGGCAGCACGCGAGCCGCCACCGATCAGCTATCGCGCTGTAGCAGACGATGACGCGGCCTCGCGCTATGGCCAGCCACAATTGCGCTATCCGCGCCTCTCGGCCGATGACCGCGTCGCGCCCGATGATTTCGATGTGCGTTGGCTGGAGGGTGCCGATTGGCCGAACGATAGCGAACAATTGGCGCAGCTATCGCAAAACTATCGACCGCGCCCGGCGATCTGGCGGATTAGTGATCGCGATACGACGATCTATCTGTTCGGGACGATCCATGTCCTGCCACCGGGCTTTGCCTGGCGGACGGCCGCGCTTGACCGCATTATCGCGCGATCGAGCGAACTGATCCTGGAATCGGTGGAGCGCAACGGCTTGCGGGACCAAGCGCCACCCGCCACTACGCTGCCCCCGCTGTCCGCGCGGGTCGGGGCCGATCATCGCGCCAAGCTGGCCGCCTTTACCGCCAGCCTGCCCCCCGAAGCGGCGACATTGTTCGATCAGATGCCAAGCTGGATCGCCTCCGTCGCAATCTCGCTGGTGCGTGAGTTACGCAGCGGTGAAGTGCCCGGACCCGGCGCCGATGATTGGCTGGAAGCGCAGTTCACCGCCCAGAAGAAGCGGGTGCGCGCGATTGAAAATAGCGATCAGGTGATCGCCAGCGTCAACGCCGTGCCTGAGGTGGAGCAGCAACGCATGGTGCATGCCGCGCTTGATGCGCCCATCCGCAGCCGGGCTGATCTGCGCGCCGCCACCCATGCCTGGGCCAAGGGGGAGGTTGGCCCCGATTCGGCGCTGACGATCGATCTTGCCGCCGCCACCGGCTCTGCCGCGCTCGCAGCGCCGTTGCTCACCAACCGCAATGCCGCTTGGGCCGCCACCTTGATCGCCCGGATGCGCCGTCCGGGCACGTGCCTGTTCGCCGCCGGTGCCGGGCATTTCATTGGCGATGGATCGCTGATCGCGCAACTTGAGATGCGCGGCGTGCGGGTGGACCGGGTTCAGTGAAGGGGTGTTTAGATCAGGGTCGGATGACTATTTGTCAGCGACACTTGACATGATCACGAATCAGGGGCATTTAGTCAGTGTACCTTGACATCGGGTCAGGGACGATTGACTAGGGTTCACGCGGATGTGGACAGGGCTGATGAAGAACAGATTGAAGGTGCTGCGCGCCGAACGCGACTGGAGCCAAGCGGAGCTTGGTGGCCGGCTGGGCGTGTCGCGTCAGGCCGTCAACGCGATCGAAACGGGGAAATATGATCCTTCCCTGCCGCTCGCCTTCAAGATCGGCCGACTGTTCGACATGGCTATCGAGGAGGTTTTCGATGATGGCGAGGAGCGCTCCGATGGCAACGCGTGAGATGGGCCCAGGCGAATTGGCGACACTGGCGCGCAAGCGGTACCAGCGCCGACTGTACATCGGACTAATTATCTTCGGCGCAGTCATCGGGTCGTTGATCGGCGCATTCGATACGCATCCGCATGAGGGCGGACCATCACTGTGGCACATCACAGGGCTCCAACTATCGCCTGCCATCGCGATCATCGGCGCGATCGGCCTGCTGATCGGGCTGATTGGGCTGCCGCTCTACATGTTCCGCACGATCGACGAGCTGGCGGCGCGGCGCAATCTGCGCGGGCTGGCGGCAGGCTGGCTGGCGGTGCTGGGCGGTTACCCGGCGTGGTTCGTGCTTTCGGCGGGCGGCCTGGCACCCGCGCCGACTGCGCTTGGACTGTTCCTGCTCGGCTATGGGGTGACGCTGGTCACCTTCATCATCCTGAAGTGGCGCGACTAAGAAACCGGTCAAGGATTGAGCAATGAGCAAAGGCACATCCGACACTGACTGGCAGGCCAGTGCCCGCAGCCAGTTGCGCAACCAGCGTGCGGCGTGGATCGGCTCCATTGCGGCAGGCGCCATTGCCGGTGTGCTGATGGGGATCGGCGTGAACATCGATCCAGGGCTGATGCGCACGGCTTTGCTTGGCGGTGGCGTGTTGGCGATGGTCGTCTGCCTGGTCTGGGGCACGCTGATTTATATGCGTGTCATCGACGAGCAGGAACGCGATGCCAATCTGTGGAGCTGTTACGTCGGGATGGTCGTCTATCTGACGCTGTTCGTGGCGAAGGACATTGGCCAGAAGCTGGACCTAAACCTGCCGATCAGTGAATTCGGGATTTTTACAGCGACAATGGCCATCGTCCTGGCCGTGTTCGTCAAGCGACGTTTTATGTGACTTATTGGCGTTAAACCCCAAAACTACCCCTGAGAAGAGAGACATGATGTTGATCACACGCAAACGCCTGCTCGGCGCAATGAGCCCGATTGCCCTGATGCTCGCTGGCCCGGCCATTGCCCAGACGGCGGCGACGCCTCCTGCGGCTGCTCCCGTCGCCACGGTCGATGCCGACCCCGCCTTGTGGGTGGTGAAGGACGACGACACGACGATTTATCTGTTCGGCACGGTCCATGTCCTGAAGCCCGGCCTGAGCTGGTTCGACGAAGGCGTGAAAAAGGCTTTCGACGCCAGCAAGGAAGTCGTGCTCGAAATCCCGTTGCCCAGCGATGCGGAAGCCCAGAAGATATTGCTGCCGCTGGTCGTCGATCCCGACGGCCCACCGCTGACCGAAAAGCTCCACCCGGAAAAGCGCGCTGCCTATGCAGCCGTGCTCGCCAAGCTGGGCTTTCCGCCGACGGCATTCGACAAGCTTTATCCCTGGTTTGCTGCCGTAACGATGAGCAACATCTTGCTGCAGAAATCCGGCTATGATCCGAATTCGGGTGCTGAGCGCGCTATCGATGTCGCCGCGAAAGCGGCGGGGAAGCCTGTAACGGGTCTTGAAACGCTGGAACAGCAGCTCGGTTATTTCGCCACGCTGCCCGAAGCCGATCAGATTGCGTTTCTGGAACTGGGTGTCGATGATTTCGACGACGGGATTAAAACCATCGACGAGATGGTTGCCAATTGGACCAAGGGCGATCCCGAAGCGCTGGGCGCCGTCATGAACAGGGACATCGACAGGCTGCCCAAGCTTTACAAGATCCTGCTCGCCGATCGCAATGTCCGCTGGGCGAATTGGATCGATGAACGGATGAAGAAGCCCGGCACGGTGTTTATCGCGGTTGGCGCGGGCCATCTGGCCGGCAAGGACAGCGTCCAGGTGCAGCTGGGCACCCACCATCTGGCCGCCACCCGGGTCAACTATTGAAGGGTTCGGGCACATGCGATGGCGGCTGATCACGCCCCTATGGATCGCCGCCTTCATCGCCCTGCCCGGCTGCGACCGGCCGCGCCCTGCCCCGGCGCGGCCGGCGCTTTTTTTAGTCCGCGACGCCGACACCAGAATCTGGCTGTTCGGGACGATCCACGCGCTGCCCCCGTCCGTCGATTGGGAAACACCGGCGGTGACGCGCGCGATTGCTTCGTCGGACCAATTGGTGACGGAAATCGCAAAGCCCAATCCGGCGGTGATTTCCGCGTTGTTTGTCAAGCTCGCCCGGCGCGGCGGCCTGCCCCCGATCGCTGCACGGCTGCCCGCTGATCATCGCGACGCGCTTGACCACGCTATTGCCAACGCTGGTGAATCCGCCGCGACACTCGACCGGTTGGAGACATGGGCCGCCGCCGTCACCATTGACAGCGGACGCGCCCGCGCGGCCGGGGCGACCCCTGCTGACGGCGTCGAAACGGTGCTGGCGGCGCGCTTTGCCGGCAAGCCACAACGCGCGTTCGAAAGCGCAGGCAGCCAGCTGGGGTTTTTCGACACGCTGAGCGAGCGCGACCAGCGGCTGTTGCTTGCCCGAACAGTGGAAGACAGCAGCGGCTATCCGGCAATGCTGGCCGCCTGGTCGGCTGGCAATGTCGCTGCGCTGGCGCGCAGCAACGACCGACTTTTTGCGGGTGCGCCAGGGCTGGAAGCAGCCCTGCTGACCAATCGCAATGCGCGCTGGAGCCGCTGGATCGCCCTGCGGATGAAGCAGCCCGGCACGATCATGATCGCGGTGGGCGCGGGGCATCTGGTCGGGCCGAAATCGCTCGTGGCGATGCTGCGCGCACGCGGGCTTCGCGTCGCGCGCGTGCAGTAAGCTGCCCCCGTGCCCACGGCTTGCCCTTTTGCGTCCTCTCGCCTATAGCGCCGCGCTTCCGGTCAGGGTCATCCCTGGAGGCTTGGCCGGATGATGACACCAAACACACTCGGAGACTGACATGAGCGAACAATTGACGCTCGCAGCCGAGACGCGTGGACAGGTTGGCAAGGGAGCCTCCCGTTCGCTGCGTCGCGAAGGCCGCGTACCCGCCGTGATTTACGGCAACAAGCAAGACCCCGTCTCGATTCACCTCGAGGAAAAGGCGCTGATGCGCGCTTTGATGACCGGGCATTTCATGAATTCCACCGTGATCCTGGACGTTGCCGGCACGGCCGCGCTGACGCTGCCCAAGGATGTCGCGTTCGATCCGGTTACCGACCGGCCCGTGCATGTCGATTTCCTGCGCATCGGCGAACATTCGACCGTCACCGTGCAGGTACCGGTTCGCTTCATCGATGAAGAAACCTCGCCCGGCATCAAGCGTGGCGGCGTGCTCAACATTGTTCGCCACGAGCTTGAGCTGGTGTGCGACGCCTCGGTCATCCCTGATGATGTCGAGATTTCGCTCGCTGGGTTCGATGTGGGCGATTCGATCCATATTTCGAGCGTGACCCTGCCCAAGGGCAGCAAGGTGACCATCGAAGACCGCGATTTCACCATCGCGACGATCGTTGCCCCATCAGCGCTCAAGTCGAGCGAAGGCGAAGCTGCCGACGCCGCTGGCGCGTAATAGTGAGGGCCAAAGCCCCTCCCCTTCAGGGGAGGGGTTGGGGTGGGGCCTGTCATGAAGCACAGCGCTCGTTGACAGGCCCCACCCCGGCCAGTGCAGGGTGAACAGCACCCCGTGCTGTTCAGGCCATGCCGGGGGCATGGCCGACCCTCCGCTCCTGAAGGGGAGGGAGAAAGAGCAATGCAACTCTGGGCAGGCCTCGGCAATCCGGGCGCACAATATGCGTTTCACCGGCACAATGCCGGCTTCATGGCATTGGACGCCATTGCCGATTTCCATGATTTCGACGCGCCCAAAAAGCGTTTCCTGGGCTGGGCGATCGAGGCGCGGCTGGGCACTGAAAAGCTGCTGCTGCTGAAACCCGCCACCTTCATGAACGACAGCGGCCAATCGATTGGCGAGGCGATGCGTTTCTACAAGCTCGCGCCCGAAGACGTTACTGTCTTCTATGACGAGCTGGATCTCGCCCCGTTCAAGGTGAAGGTGCGGCAGGGCGGCGGCACCGCTGGCCATAACGGCATCCGATCGACCGTGGCGCATATCGGCGAGAATTTCCGCCGCGTCCGGTTGGGCATCGGCCATCCCGGCCACAAGGACAAAGTGACCGGCCATGTGCTGGGCAATTTCGCCAAGGCCGAGATGGACGATCTGGCAACGATGCTCGGCGCGGTCGCTGCCGAAGCGAAATGGCTGACCGAGGGGGACGATGTGCGTTTCATGAACGACGTCGCGCTCAGGCAGCAGCCATGAGCGTCCGCTCGCTCTTCGCCACGCGGCTGTACGAGGGCGCGTTGAAGAACCCGGCGCTAGTCGAGGATCTTGCCCGGTCGTGCCTGATGCTCGCTGAAGAAGACCGGGCGGGCGCTGCGTGGAGCAAGGACAAGGGCTATCGCGGCTATACCAGCTATGCGTCGCTCAACGACCTGCCGCGGCGCGATCCGGTGATTGGCGATCTGGTGAAGCTGCTCGACAAGCATGTCGCCGTCTTTGCCGAGGACTGCGCGTTCGATCTGGCCGGGCGCAAGCTGAAGCTCGACAGCCTGTGGGTGAATGTGATGAAGCCGGGCGCCGCGCATTCCGGGCACATCCACCCGCATTCGGTGGTGTCGGGCACGGTCTATGTCGCGGTGCCGCCGGGCGCGGGCGCGATCCGCTTCGAAGACCCCCGCCTCGCCCAAATGATGGCCGCCCCCACCCGCCGCGACGACGCGCCCGAGGATTTGCGGACGTTTATGTATGTCGAGCCGGTGCCGGGCGCAGTGCTGCTATGGGAAAGCTGGCTCAGGCATGAGGTGATGCCGCATGAGGGGACCAGCAAGTCCGGGGGCGAACGGATCAGCGTGAGTTTTAACTATCGTTGGTAGCGGCGCCCCGCGCGATCAGGCAGCGACCTCAGTGAACGACCGGATTTCGCGGTTCGCCTTGCGCAGCCGCTGCGACAGCTCTCGACCGATATTGCGGAGCAAGGCGGCGTGGACCGCCGGTGCGGTGAGCGACAGCGCATCAAGCCGATCAAGCGACAGGACATAGACCGACACATCGGTGTCGGCGATGATGTCTGCCGAGCGCGGGGCGCCATCGACCAGCGCCATCTCGCCAAAGGCAACGCCGGGATCAAGCGTCGTCAGCCGCACGCGGTGGCCATCGGCGGTGTTTAGGCTGACCGTCACGGTGCCACGCGCGAGGAAATAGAGATCGCTCGCCGGATCGCCTTCGCGCACAATATGGCTGCCGGCTGGCAGATCATGCTTTTCCAGCGCCGTCGCCAGCGCATCGAGCAGGCTATCGTCGAGCCCGCGCAACAGGTTCATCTCCGCAAGCGTCGCCTGTGGCTCGCCATCGGCTTGCGCATCCACTTTGGCGAGCACATCGTTTTCGGCCCATTCCAAAGCCTCATCGGCGTCGGCAAACACTGTCGTGAAATCCACACCCGCGCGCGCCATCGCTTCACCACAAGCCGAATCGCGCCACATCGCCAGCCGCACGATGCGACCGGCCTTGGCCTGCCCGGCCATGAGCTGGACGATCAGCAAGGCCGCCTGTGGCTCGACCATGTCCGCCCGCGACAGATCGAGGATCAGGTGGGATACGCTGTCCGGCAGTGCCGCCGACAGGCGACTAATCTGCTCGATCGCGGCAAAGTGAATCCGCCCGCGAAGCTCGACCACCTTGATGGCGGCGCCGTGGCGATCAAGCGCCCCGCGTTCGGTTTGCGACCGGGTCCGCTTCGAGCTGACCGTCGCCGCATCATAGCTGCGACGGATCGACGAGATGGCCCCTTCGGCGACATCGAACATGTTGAGCCCGAAGCGCTGCGACAGCGTTTCGCACACCTTGATGCCGCGATAGGAATTGCCGCGCTCGTCTAGCGGTGGCGAAAAGACGCCGATGCCCATCACCCCGGGCAGCACCGCGATGACGCCGCCGGCCACACCGCTCTTGGCCGGCAAACCGATGCGATATCCCCATTCGCCCGAATAATCATACATCCCGCAGAAGTTCATCACCGAGATGACGTTCTTCACATAGCCCGGATCAATCGCCTGCACGCCGGTCGCCGGGTTGAGCCCACCATTGGCGAGCGTTGCCGCCATGCGCGCCAGATCGCGCGCGGTGACGAGCATCGAACATTGCTGGAAATACAGATCGAGATGTTCGTCGATCGGCTCGACAAGCATGCCAAAATTGAGCTCAAGATGGGCAATGGCGCGATTGCGATGGCCGGTTGCCTTTTCGGAACCGAACACCGCTTCGTCCACCTCGACCGGGTGACCGATATAGCGTTCGAACATATCGCGCACCCGCTGCACGCGTGGCGCCAGCGACGGACCGGTAACGAGGCTGGAGGTGACGATGGCGCCTGCATTGACCATCGGGTTGAAGGGGCGATTGGCGCGCTGATCGAACACGATCGAGTTGAAGGCGTCGCCGCTTGGTTCGACGCCGACCCGGCGCAGCACTTCGTCCATGCCGTGATCTTCAAGCGCGAGCCCGAAGGCAAATGGCTTCGAAATCGACTGGATCGTGAAGGGCACATCCGAATCGCCGACCGCGTAGATCGATCCATCGACGGTGGCGATGACGATGCCGAACTGATCGGGATCGGCCTTGGCAAGTTCAGGGATGTAATCGGGAAGGTGGCCGCCTTTTTCCTTCTTGATCGAGGCATATAGCTCGGCGAGCACATCGTCGATCAGGCTGGCGCTGATCCCCTTTTTCGTCGGTGTGCGCCGCTTCTTGCGATCAGCCATATTCCCCTCCCCCCAAAGGATCGTACCACCGTGATAACGATGAGACGTTTCCGAAATAACGCCCTGTTGGCGCATTGCCTATGGGGCATTTCATCGGATGGCCGCCCATGGACTGGCATTTCGCCGCCCAACCGCCTATCGGGCCATCCACAGATTGGCTGACACCGGCCACCACCACCAAGGATCGTTCATGGGATTTCGTTGCGGTATCGTCGGGCTGCCTAATGTCGGCAAGTCCACCCTGTTCAACGCGCTGACCGAGACGGCGGCGGCGCAGGCGGCGAATTATCCTTTCTGCACGATCGAGCCCAATGTCGGCAATGTCGCGGTGCCCGATCCCCGGCTTGATCAGCTTGCGGCGATTGCCGGGTCGGCCAAGATCATCGAGACGCAATTGGGCTTTGTCGACATTGCCGGGCTGGTCCGCGGGGCGAGCAAGGGCGAGGGGCTGGGCAACCAATTCCTGGGCAATATCCGCGAAGTCGACGCGATCGTGCATGTCCTGCGCTGTTTCGAAAATGGCGATGTGACGCATGTCGAGGGCAAGGTTGATCCGATTGCCGACGCCGAAACGGTCGAAACCGAGCTGATGCTCTCTGACCTCGAATCCCTGGAAAAACGCGTCCCTGCCGCGCAGAAAAAGGCGATGCAGGGCGACAAGGAAGCCAAGGTTGCCGCCTCGGTGCTCGGCCAGGCGCTTGACCTGCTGCGCGAAGGCAAGCCCGCGCGGTTGACGGTGCCCAGGGACGAGGACGAGGCACGCGTGTTCGCGCAGGCGCAATTGCTGACGTCGAAGCCCGTGCTTTATGTCTGCAACGTCGATGAGGGCGATGCCGCGAACGGCAACGCGCTGTCCGCGCGCGTCTTCGAAAAGGCCAAGGCAGAGGGCGCGGAAGCCGTTGTCGTGTCAGCGGCGATTGAGGCCGAAATTGCGACGATGCCACCCGAGGATCGCGGCGAATTTCTGGCCGAGCTTGGCTTGCAGGAAACCGGCCTCGCCCGCGTCATCACCGCTGGCTACAAATTGCTCCATTTGCTGACCTTCTTCACCGTCGGCCCCAAAGAAGCCCGCGCCTGGACCGTAGAAGCGGGCGCCAAGGCCCCCAAGGCGGCAGGCGAAATCCACACCGATTTCGAAAAAGGCTTCATCCGCGCCGAGACAATCGCCTTTGCCGATTATGTCGCGCTGAAGGGCGAAAGCGGCGCGCGCGACGCGGGCAAGCTGCGGTCAGAGGGCAAGGAGTATGTGGTGCATGACGGCGACGTGATGCTGTTTCGGTTTAACGTCTGATCACGCCGCCGCCCGGGATCGTGCGCTAGGCAGCCTTGGCAGGCTCGGCCGGGAAGCGCTGGTCGAGCCAGCTTAGCCAGTCGGCCTGCAACGCCTTCAGATCGCGCGGCAGCTTGCCCTTGGGCTCCTTGTTGGCGAGCCACTCCGCCATTGTCTCGCCGCGCGCGAAAGCCTCGGCAATGCGGGCAAAGATTTGGCGGTTCCCCGTCCGATCAATCAGATATTGCGAGGCCACCGCTGATTGCAGGTAGAAACGGGCACCGCCCTCGGCGATCTTGCGTGCTTCCTCGCCCGTGAACACCATTGCCTTGAAACTGTCCTTCTTCAGGTCGCCACTAACCTGTTGCGATAGCAATTTGACCTGTTGATGCGCCGGATGCGTTTCGGAAAGGAAGTTGACAAGATCGACCGTCAATCTGGTGTTCTCATCAGCCTTTTGCGGGTCGGCGCGATAGGTGGCGTAACGCTGCCCGAACTGTTTCACCCGGTCGTTGAAGCTGACCGGTGCCTCCATCAGCACCGCTGACATCTCGTCGAGCCAGTCCGGGCTTGGTCCGCCATAATGCTTCTCTTCGCTCAGCGTCGATTTGGGCCAATAGCCCTGCCAGAACCAGTAATGGCCCAGCTCGTGTGAAACCGTTGCCAGCTCTGTCCGGGCAAGCCGCTCAGGGTTGGTTTGCTGCTCGACGGTTTTTTGCACAGCCGCATCGATTTCCTCTTGCGGGCGGCCGGTCATCCGGGCCGTCAGCCCGCGACGGATCGACTGCTCAACCTGCTCGCGGTACACTTTCGGTGAAATCCATGGCAGCACGACCGGGAACCCGGCCCTGCGCAGCGCGCCAACGCTTTCTGACGGCACGAGGGCATCGGGCCCCTCGGCAATGGCATAGCGTAGCGCCTGACGACCGAAATATTCCTTGAACCGGACGACGCCGGCGTCGGCCAGCTCGATTAGCCGCTGCGCCCGCGCGGTGTCACCCGCCAAGGCCACGCCGTTTGCGCTCTCGGCGCAGGCAAGCTGCGGCAATACCGTTTTGGCCTGCTGGCAGAGATTGGGGGATGGCGCATTGCCCCCCAGCGCCAGGGCGACGCTGCCCATCAACACGACAAACAGGCTTTTCGACATCGTCTTGCTTCTCCAAAATGCGGTGGCTTTACGCCGGATCTGACAGGGTGACGCGATGGTGCAGAGGAGATGTCCGGCGCCAGCGCGGCTCGCGACTACGGACGTAAACACGACTATGGTTGTGGTCAACATCATGGACGACGGGGGCTGGCAGCCGCCTACTATCTGGAGTATCGTCTCGTTGATGCTTCTTCGCCTAATTTTTATCCTGATTGCTCTTATACTTACGGCACCTGACTATGCGCGCGGCTGTCATTCACCCGTGGCGAAGCCCGCGGCGGTGGCGATGACTGGGCACCATTCAGCGCCGAAGCAGCACCATGACGCCCCCAACGCTGCATCGGAAATGTGCCTTGGCTGCATTCCGCCATCATCCTGGCGTGGGCCCAGCGTGGTGGCTTCGATTGCCCTACCGCAAATGCCGCGCGCGATCCTGATCCAGCCTTTCGTTGCCGGGCTGTCCGCGCCGCCCGCCTTGCCGCCGCCGCGACGGGGATGATCGACCGGGCATTTTTGCCCCGCTGCGATTACCCCTTTTTCGAAAGCGTTTCGACATGATCAGATCGAGTTTGCTCGCGGCAATCGCCGTGGGCGCGTTGCTGCCGTCGCTGGCGGCGGCGCAGACGATGCCGGCGATGCCCGGCCACGACCACAGCAACATGCATTCGCCGGCCAAGCCCGAACCGGCGAGCCCGGCTCCCGCCCGAACGGCAGAAGACCATTCTACGATGGGCCATGGTGCCATGGACCATGGCGCGATGGACCATGGCGCGATGGACCAAAGCAATATGAACCACGGGGCGATGTCTCACGACATGATGGCCCCCGACGGCTACGTCACCGGCTCCGGCACGTCGCGGTTGCCGGGGAATGAGGGAATGCACGGGTTGCATTTCAGTGCGGGCGACTGGGCGCTGATGGCGCATGGGTTTGCCTGGGGTGCCTATACCGATCAGGGCGGCCCACGTGGAGACAGTTCGGGGTTCGTGACGTCGATGGCGATGCTGACTGCAACACGGCCACTGGGCGACGGCGCACGACTTTCCTTGCGATCGATGCTCAGCCTTGAGCCGCTTTTGGGTCGGCGCGGCTACCCGAATCTGTTCGCGACCGGGGAAACCGCCGACGGCATTACCCCCTTGATCGATCGCCAGCACCCTCATGACCTGTTCATGGAACTCGCCGCGCGGATCGACGTCGATGCCGGGCCGGGCAGCGTTTTTCTTTATGCGGCGCCCGTTGGCGAACCGGCGATCGGACCGTCAGCCTTCATGATGCGCGCATCGGCACGGTACCAGTCATTGTCGCCGATCACACATCACTGGTTCGACAGTACCCACATCAGCTATGGCGTCGTCACCGCGGGCTATGCCGCACCCCGCTTCCAGATCGAGGCGTCGGCGTTTCGCGGGCGCGAGCCCGACCAGTTTCGCTGGGATTTTGAGGCCCCCCGGCTCGATTCATGGAGCGTGCGCGCAAGCTGGTCGCCGTCCCCGGCCTGGGCGATGCAAGTCAGCCACGGCTTTCTGAAAAGCCCTGAACAACTTGAGGCCGATCTGAACGAACGCCGGACCACGGCCAGCCTCCATTATGGTCGCGGCGGGCTGGCGACGACGCTCGCCTTCTCCGCCAAAGACAAGGGCCCTGGCCGGACGCTGACCGCCTGGCTGGCGGAGGCAAACTGGGACATTAGCCGCCACCATAGCATCTTTGGCCGTGTCGAAAATGTCGCCAATGACGAGCTATTCCCCGATCATAGCCATCCGCTCCATGACCAGCGATTTCGCGTGACCAAGGCGGAGGGCGGCTATGCCTATCGATTGAAGCTGACCGATGTCGTCAATCTGGCGCTGGGTGGATCGGTGGCGGGCTATGCCTATCCGGCGGCGCTGGTGGGCGACTATGGCAATGCACCGATCAGCTATACTTTGTTTGCCAAGCTGTCGCTTGGACAGTGACGGGGAAGGCGATGGGGAGAGTGTCACATGAATGACCCGGTAATGGGCCATGGCCGCATCATGCGTTTTACCACCCGCCTTTTCGCACTGTTCCTCGCCGCCGGGCTGCAGGCGTGCGTTACGCCGCCCGTGCAGGGGCCAAGGCCTGCGGCGACAGCTGCTGTCGAGGCCAAGGCGCCGGTCACCATCCTGGTATCGATCGACGGCTTCAAGCCCGATTATCTGACGCGCGGGGTGACGCCGAACCTGAATGCGCTGGCCGATGCCGGGATCAGCGCGGCGATGCGGCCGTCCTTTCCCAGCATCACCTTCCCCAATCACTATACGCTGGTTACCGGGCTGCGGCCTGATCGCAGCGGGGTGGTGGGGAACCGGATGGAGGATGGCGCCCGCCCGGGCCAGGTCTTCACCATGGCGACCGACGATCCGTTCTGGTGGACACAAGCCGAGCCGATCTGGGTGACGGCGGAGAAGGCAGGCATTCGCACCGCGACGATGTTCTGGCCCGGCTCCAATGTTGATTTTGGCGGGGTACGGCCCAGCGATTGGCAGCAATTTGCGCAGGCGGTGAGCAGTGGCCAGCGCGTGGATGGCATCATCGATTGGCTGCGGCGGCCAGCGGCGACCCGGCCCAAGTTTTTGACGCTCTATTTCGATGTGGTCGATTCGGCGGGGCATAAATATGGCCCGGACGACGCCAACACGACCAAGGTCGTGGGCGAGGTGGATCACCAAATCGGTCGGCTGCGCACTGAACTCGCCGCGCTTGGCCAGCCTGCCAATCTGGTGATTGTCGCCGATCACGGCATGGCGGCGATCAGTGCCGATCGGGTGATCCGGCTCGATCGCCTGCTGCCGGCGGGGAGCTTCACCTCGATCAGCGACGGCCCCTATGCCGGCATCACGCCCGTCGCGGGTCATGAGGACGCAGTCGCGAAACTGCTGCTCGCCCCCCGCGAGCATGTCAGCTGCTGGCGCAAAAGCGAGATCCCGGCACGGCTGCATTATGGCAGCAACCCGCGGGTGCCGCCCTTCATTTGCCTCGCCGAAACGGGCTGGCTGGCGCTGACCCGCGATCCGCCGGCGGATCATCCCCCCTCCGGCGGCGCGCATGGCTTTGATGTCGACGCGCCCGAGATGGCCGCGCTGTTCATCGCTAGCGGCCCCGCAGTCAAGCCGATGGGCAGGCTGGCGAGTTTCGACAATGTCGCCGTGGCGCCGCTGCTGCGTGACCTGATCCGCTTGCCGCCTGCGAGTGGTGGCGATGGCGACGATGCACCGTTTCGCGCGGCGCTGAAGCGCTAACCTCTTCGCTGGGCACGAACGGGCTTCGTTAAGCCGGGAAGAAAGTTGTTCGCGCGGAGACGCAGAGACGCAGAGGGGGTGGGCGCTGCCCATTGTCGCTTGGCAAAGCCAGGCCGGGATTCAGGTTGCCGCCGCGCGGGAGATCGCCAGATGATGCTCCTCCTCTGCGCCTCCGCGCCTCTGCGCGAACACCCATCTAGGACTGACCAGGCAGCTTCCCGCTGATCGCGGCGCCGCGCTTTCAAATCACTTGCCAAGCGGTTCCTGACGCAGGAAGCTGTCGCCATGATCTATTTTGAAGACATTGAGCCCGGCACCAAGACCAGCTTTGGCAGCTATCACGTCACCCATGAGGAGGTCGTCGAGTTCGCGTCCAAATATGATCCGCAGCCCTTCCACTTGTCAGACGAGGCGGCGGCGCAAACCCATTTCGGGCGATTATCGGCGAGTGGCTGGCACACTTGTGCGATGATGATGGCGATGCTGGTCGAAAATATGAAGAACACGCGACAGGCGGGGTTAGGATCGCCGGGGCAGGAGGAACTGCGCTGGCTGAAGCCCGTCTATCCCGGCGACACGCTGAGCGTGGAAACCGAGATTCTCGATAAGCGCCCCTCGCAGAGCCGACCAGAGATGGGGAGTTATCGCAGCCGGATCACCGTGCGCAATCAGCATGGCGACGCCGTCATGACGACGATTGCCATCGGGCTGATCAGAACCCGGACCGGCACCTGGGGATAAAAGCCGGTTTCAGTGCCCGCCAAAAGCGACGAGCGCGCTGACGTCAATCCCATCCGACCGCAGCGCATCGGCGCCGCCCAGATCGGGCAAATCAACAACGAATTGCGCCTGCGTCACCGATGCACCAGCCTTTTTGAGCAGCCGGATCGCCGCGCGTGCCGTGCCGCCGGTGGCGATCAGATCATCGACCAGCAACACACGCTGGCCGGGCACCAGCGCGTCTTCATGCATGGCGATCCGATCGGTGCCATATTCAAGCGCGTAATCCTCGGCAATCGTGGCACCGGGCAGCTTGCCGTCCTTGCGGATCAGCAGCACGCCAGCATTCAGCGGCACCGCCATTGCTGCGGCAAACAGGAACCCGCGCGCCTCAATGCCCGCCACCAGATCAACCGGACCATCGACCGCCGCGACCATACGCTCCACCGTCATCGCCAGGCCCTTGGGGTCAAGCAGCAGGGTGGTAATGTCGCGGAACATGATCCCCGGCTTTGGGAAGTCGGGGATCGTGCGGATCAACGCCGCCAGATCGTCGTTCACGGCAGCGGTGTCGCTCAATGCTTCACATTCCGCCAGACGGTGCGATACGACCCATAAGCCAGCAATGTCCCGATCAGCAGGAAGCCAAGCACGGCGAAGCCGGTTGAATGGCGCTGTTCGAGCTCAGGCTCTGCCGTCCAGACCAGGAATGCGGAAACATCCTTCGACATCTGGTCGAGCGTGTTCTTGGTCCCATCGGCATAGGTAACGGAACCATCGGCCAGCGGCGCCGGCATCGCGATGTTGAGGTTCGCGAAATACGGGTTGTAATACAGGCCATCGGGCGTCTTCGCGTCGGGGAAATGCTTCAGCAAGGCCGCAGGCTGCTCGCTATAGCCGGTCAGCAGCGAGTAGATATAGGCCGCGCCGCCATGACGCGCCTTGGTGATCAGCGAAAGATCGGGCGGCACACCCTGGCCAGGGTAATACACCGTCGGAAACTTATCAGCGGGCACGTTGTCGCGCTCAGTCCGGTCGCCGGTCTTGGGGTCCAGAACCTGTTGCTTTGCGCCCCAATCGGCAGCGAATTTCTTCACCTGCGCTTCGCTATAGCCCAGCTTGGTCAGATCGCGGAACGCGACCCGGCCGAGCGAGTGACAGGCCGAGCAAACTTCCTTGTAGACCTGAAGGCCGCGCTGCAGCTGGGCGCGATCAAACTTGCCCATCGGACCATCGCTGGCAAAGGCGACTTCCTTGTGCGGCCGGAGAAACTCTTCGGTCACGGTCGGCTTGGCCGGATCGGTGATCAGGCTGTTGACGCTACCGAACAGCCCCAGCAGCAAAACGCCGACAAAGCCAAGGCCAACGATGAAGGAGATGATGCGAACCATTGGTTTGGATGCCCTTTATTCGGCCGGAACTGCGGTGCCGAAGCTGCCGCCCGTAGCTTTAGCGTGCTTGCCCAACACCGATTCAGTGATCGAATTCGGCAGCGGGCGCGGACGCTCCGTCGCGGAAATGATCGGTAGGATGATCAGGAAATGCGCGAAATAATAGGCAGCCGCGACCTGGCCGATCACGATGTTGCGACCGTTCGCTTCGGCGCCGCCGATATAGCCCAGCACCAGCACGTCGATCAGCAAGATGACGAGGAAGAAGCGATAGGTCGGACGGTAATTTGCCGAGCGCACTGGCGACGAATCCAGCCAGGGCAGGAAAAACAGCAGCAGGATGGAACCGAACATCGCGAGCACGCCCCACAGCTTGGCTGGCAGGATAAGATCAACGGTGAACGATTTCAGGATCGCGTAGAAAGGCAGGAAATACCATTCCGGCACGATGTGCGCTGGCGTCGACAGCGGATTGGCCGGGATATAGTTATCCGGATGGCCAAGCGCGTTGGGCATGAAGAAAATGAACGCAGCGAAGATCGTCAGGAAAACGCCCAGCCCGAAACCATCCTTGGCGGTATAATAAGGATGGAAAGGCACGGTATCCTGCTCGCCCTTCACGTCCACACCAGTCGGGTTGTTCGAGCCCGGAATGTGCAGCGCCCAGACGTGCAGGATGATGACACCCAGCGTCACGAACGGCAGCAGATAGTGAAGCGAGAAGAAACGGTTCAGCGTGGCATCGTCCGGGGTGTATCCCCCCAACAGCCAGATGCGGATCGATTCACCCACCACCGGGATTGCCGAGAAGAAGCCAGTGATCACCTGCGCGCCCCAGAAGCTCATCTGGCCCCAGGGAAGCACATAGCCCATGAATGCGGTGGCCATCATCAACAGGAAGATCACGACACCCAGCAGCCAGATCATCTCGCGCGGCGCCTTATACGATCCGTAATATAGCCCGCGAGCGATGTGGATATAGACCACGGCCAGGAACATCGACGCGCCATTGGCGTGGGCGTAGCGGATCATCCAGCCCGAATTCACGTCACGCATGATGTGTTCGACGGAATTGAACGCAATCTCACCATTCGCGGCGAAATGCATTGCCAGCACGATGCCGGTGACGATCTGCAGCACCAGTGCGACCCCGGCGAGAACGCCGAAATTCCAAAAATAGTTGAGGTTGCGCGGCACCGGATAACCGGCGCCAACCGCGTTATAGACAAAACGCGGCAGCGGCAGGCGTTGGTCGATCCACTTGGTGAGGCCGGACTTCGGCTCGTAATGATTTGCCCAGGGGAAGCTCATGATGCTGACCTCAACCGACGGTTACAGTGGTGTCTGATGTGAACGTATAGTCCGGCACAAGCAGGTTTGTCGGTGCCGGGCCTTTGCGGATGCGCGCGGCGGTATCATAGACCGACCCATGACAGGGGCAGAAATAGCCGCCAAACTCACCCTTGATCTCGCCCTCACCCGCGCCGAGCGGCACGCACCCCAGATGGGTACACACGCCCAAGGTGATCAGCCAGTTCTTGTGGCCTTCCTTGGTGCGCTGCGCCAGCGTTTCAGGGTCGCGCAGCGTCGAAACCGAGACTTTGTCGGCCTCAGTGATCTCTTCCGGGGTCAGGTTACGCACAAACAAAGGCTGTTTGCGGAACGATGTCTTTACCGCCTGGCCGGGCAGGATCTGCGACAGATCAATATCGGTCGACGACTGGGCGAGCACGTCTGCCGACGGGTTCATCTGGTTGACCAGCGGAACCAGGACCGAAACGACGCCGACGCCGCCAAAGGAAAGCGCCGCGATGCTCAAAAAATCGCGGCGGCGCGGTTCGCCGTCGTGCGTTGCATCATGTGCGCCGCCTGCTGGGATCGCTTCGTTTGCCGTTGCCATTCGGTTAGCCCTTGCGCGTTGAAACTGATGTGGCGCGCGACCGGCAAGGCCGTGCCCCAAAAACCGGTGTTTGATGCCGATCGAATCGCGGCCTGATAGACAAAGCGTCACGGATTTGCCAACAGCATTTTATGTCTCCGGATCGACATGGTCCAAAGCACTAAGGTGCCCGAATAGCGTTGCCCCCTTCCCCCGCCTTCCCCCAGTCCAGTGATCCGCCCCCGCTAAGGCTTGCGCTTTACCAACCAGAGATCGCCGGCAATGTCGGTGCAATCCTGCGGACGGCGGCATGTTTCGATGTGCCGGTCGATCTGATTGAGCCGCTGGGTTTTGCGTTTTCGGATCGCTCGCTGGCGCGGGCCGGCATGGATTATGCCGCAACCGTCGCCATTAAGCGCCATGTCGATTGGGCGGCATTTACCGCATCCATCACCGGTCGCATCGTCCTGTTCACCACCAAAGGCGCCGCGCGATTACCCGCGACCAGCTTCTTGCCGGGCGACACCTTGCTATTTGGCGCGGAAAGCGCGGGCGTACCGGACTTTGTCCACGACTGTGCCGATGTTCGCGTGCGGATTCCCTTGCGGCCTGGGCTTCGCTCGCTCAACATCGGTGCCTCGGCAGCGATCGGGATGGCGGAGGCACTGCGCCAGCTTGAGGCCTGGCCGTCAAGCGAGGGGGGATGAAATGGACCGATTCTCGGGACAACGGATGAGCGGCGCGGCCTTCACCGATCGCTCGCTCGTGGAGGCGCAGTTCGATGACGTCAATCTGGCCGCTGCGCGATTTGTAAATGTGAATCTGTCCGGTGCGCGGCTGGAGAACGTCAACCTATCGGGCTTGACGATCGATAATGCCAACATCAAGGGGATGGGCATCTTTGGCTATGACGTCGAGGCCTGGGTCCGTGAGCAGCTCGCCAAAGACGGCTGCCACAGTGATTGAGACGCACGCTCGAACACGATTTTGCAACGAAATTAGGTGACGTAATGGCTCCGCTCGACGAACAGCAATCCACCGCCCGATCCTGGTTTGAACATCTGCGCGACCTGATCTGCGCCGAATTCGTCGCGATTGAGCGCGAAGCGGGATCGGACGCCGATTTCGAGTATCTCAGCTGGGATCGGACTGACCCTTCTGGCGAGCCCGGCGGCGGCGGTGTGCGCGGCGTGATGAAGGGCAAGGTGTTTGAGAAGGTTGGCGTCAACGTCTCCACCGTTGGCGGCACGTTTGAAGGCGAGTTCGCCAAATCAATCCACGGTGCCGCCGAAGATCCTGGCTTTTTCGCCACCGGGATCAGCCTGGTCGCGCACATGGCCAATCCGCATGTGCCTGCGGTGCATATGAACACCCGCTTCCTTGTCACGACCAAGCGCTGGTTCGGCGGTGGCGCGGATTTGAACCCGCCAATCCCTTATGACGAAGACACCGCCGATTTCCACGCGACGCTAAAGGCGCATTGCGACCCCCATGGTGCCGATTATTATGATCGGTTCAAGAAATGGGCCGATGACTATTTCTATATCCCGCATCGCCAATGCCATCGCGGCGTGGGCGGCATTTTCGCTGATCATGTTGAAGGCGATTTCGACGCCAATTTCGAATTCATCAAGGATATCGGGCGCGCCTTCCTTGACAGCTATCCCCGAATCGTCCGGCGGCGGATGCATAGCCCCTTCACTGAAGCTGATATGGCGCAGATGCTCACCTGGCGTGGGCGCTATGCCGAATTCAATCTGGTTTATGATCGCGGCACGCTGTTCGGGCTGAAGACCGGGGGCAATATCGATGCGATTTTGATGAGCCTGCCGCCGCTCGCAACCTGGGCCTGACGGCGGGCGGGCCGCCATGGCCGTGATCCCGATTGCTGCAGGTGAGATCGCCACGATCGTCACCACATTGGAACAGCGCGTGCGGCCGCGCCCGGTGCCGCTGACCGAATCGCCGCTGCGGCTGGTGCGGTGGCAGCGGCCCGATCTTGATAAATATCGGGCGCTGTTCCGGCGCGTCGGCGCGCCCTGGCTCTGGTATTCGCGGTTGGCGATGCCAGACAGCGCGCTGGCAGGATTGATCCGCCGGGACCAGACCCAGGTGCATGCCGTGATCGATCGCGCCGGCATCGAAGTAGGGCTGCTTGAATTCACCCATGTTGCGCCGGATTGGTGCGCGCTCGACTTTTTTGGGCTGGTGCCAGAGCTTACCGGCAAAGGCCATGGCCGCTGGCTGATGACGATTGGCCTGATGATGATGTGGCGCCCGACCGTGACGTTCGTACGGGTGAACACCTGCACGCTTGATCATCCTCGCGCGCTTGGTTTCTACCGTGCCGCCGGATTTGTTCCGGTCAGCCAGACGATCGAAACCTTCCCCGACCCGCGCATGCTGGGCCTGATCGATCGCTCAGCCGCGCCTCATGTGCCGCTATTGGCCGCGAGCTGACGATAGATCGCGATCCGCATCAGGATCGTGGCGAGCGCGACGATGGAGGCGAGGACCGCCGCGAGCGAATCGACGATCGTGACCATGACAGGATTGGCCGCGCCCACCGCCCGCATCGCGATATCGATTGACTGAAACGGCGCTGGCAAAATCTGCCCAGCCAACAGCCCCAGTCCAGTCAGGCCAGCGAGCATCAAGCCATTGCGCCGGGTGAGCGCGATGCTGCGCATGATTGCCGACGTCGCCGTCAAAGATTTTTCGCGCACCAAAGCGGGCGCGATCAATGATGTTCGACCGAGGATATAGAGCCCCGGGAGGACGAAAACGAATATACCCAACGAGGCCGGCAGCAGGATGAGCAGCGCGGCGAGCACATAGCGCGGCAACAGCCGCACCGCCCGTTGCAAGGCTGCACGCAGATCGACGCAGGCCGAATCAAGCAAGAATGTGCATATCGCCAACGACCCGTAAAGCGAGGCAAGCGACGCGACCAGAAACCAGCGCGCATTATCGACGATCCAATTGGCGAAAATCGCGGCATCGGCCTGGATCTGGGCATCGCTTGCCGCCGAATCGGGCCAAGGCGGTGCCGCCGGGACGAGCAGCAACAGAGCCAGCGTTGGCAGGAAGATGAAGAGGCCAGCAACCGCCACCAATGCCTCGGTGTGGCGACGGAACAAGCTCCAGGCGTCGGCAAAGGCGCCCGGTACATTGATTTTCATGAGTGGCCAGTTGCTTCCTGCGTCCGGTCGCGTGCCGCGATGAACAGCTTGCCGATAAACGCCGCCTGCAGCACTGAAAATGCGGTACCAACGGCGCCGACCGCGACCGACGTGACGATCGCGGCAAAGCTGCCCGCTGCATTGCCACCGGCGACCAGCCCCAGCACCCCGCCAAACACCGTCTTGGCCGCGAGCGCCGCGACCGCGCTGACGATAAAATACAGCACCAGGACGCCGACGATCTTGAGCGCCAGACCGCGCGTCAACTGCCAGGACCGCGCGAGCGCACCAAAGCCGCGCCGTTCATCAACCAGGGCCGGCAACGCAAGCACGAAGCGGGCACTGATCCAAATCGTGCCAATAATCCAGAGCAGCGAATAGCCAGCAATTGCCCAACCAATGCCGCCTGGCATGCCCGACAATGCCTGCCCGATCGCTGCTTGATCATTGGTTGCAAACACTTTCATGTCGATGCCAGCAGCCGCGACCAGCCCGATCAGCGGCAAGAGCCCCAGCAACACCAAAGCCAGCACGGCAAGCGACGTTAGCAGCGCCAACAGCAACTGCGCGGCGGCACTGCGCACGCCATCGCCAGCGGTCCGGGCGGCATCCACCGCCATTGCGATGATGGCCAGTTCTCCGAAAATCGAAACAATCGCCAGCACAAGGCTGGCCACACTGATGCCAAGCTGCATGCCGGGATTATTTGCCCCCAACGGCGCAATCGCATCGTTGATCGACGCCGGCAGGAAGAGCGCAGCGATCGCGATCGGCGTCACGGCGGCAATATTGTCCCCCAGAAACTCGGTCGCGCGATCCCAGACCGTTCCCATATTGACCGAATTCAAGCTACCTACTCCCGCCTAGCGCCAATGATGGCCGTTGTTAGACGATTGCGCACGCGCTTGCCAATCTTGGCAGACACGCGCGGTGTTTAAATGGGGCAATCATCGATCGGGGAGCGCGCCAGCGATCAGGGTCGGGCTTGCACGCTGAAGCCTGCTGGCGCAGGGATTGGCAATGATCGATGGCGTGGAATGGCGGATCGAAAGTGAACCGGTCGACTATGAAGTCGCCGCCACAGCCATGGCGGCCCGTGCTGCGGCGATTGCTGAAGGATCAGCGCCCGAACTGGTTTGGCTGCTGGAACACCCCCCCGTCTATACCGCAGGCACCAGTGCCAATCCGGCCGAATTGATCGACCCGCGCTTTCCCGTCCACGCGACTGGACGCGGTGGGCGCTACACCTATCACGGCCCCGGCCAGCGGATCGGCTATGTCATGCTTGATCTGGGAAAACGCGGCCGTGACGTCCGCTGCTTTGTTCATGCGATGGAACAATGGGTGGTCGCGGCGCTGGCGCATCTTGATGTCGCCGCCTTTACGGCGCCGGGTCGGGTGGGCATCTGGACGATGGATCATGGGGCCGAGGCCAAGATTGGCGCCATCGGCGTGCGCGTGAAGCGATGGGTCACCCTCCACGGATTCGCGGTGAACATGCACCCCGAATTGGGGCACTTTGAAGGCATCATCCCGTGTGGCTTGCCGGATTTTGCGGTCACCAGTGCCAAAAAACTTGGAAAAACAGTTGATTTTTCCGCTCTTGATGCGGCATTAGCACTTGAATTCGCTCACTTTGTGCAAAGACTTTCTTTGCAATCGCAAAACGAGGCTTGAGGGCGGAGCGATATCAGACTAATGTCCAACACGGTGAGCTTCAAATGCGTGCACTCATTTCCAAAGTCGTTGCCGGTTCGATGATCGCCGGTGCGGCACTGATGATTTCGGCCTGCTCGCCGAAGACCGAGACGGCCACCGACAACGCCATGGTCAGCGAAATGACCGCCAACGAAGGCGATGCGATGGCGACTGACAACATGACCGCAACGGACGGCGCAATGGCGTCGAACGACGCGATGATGTCGAACGACGCGATGATGTCGTCGAACGACGCAATGGCGACCAACGCTCAGTAATTTGAGCGTCGCCTTGGTTGCCCCTGGCAACCATGCGATATCGAGGGGGTCGTCCGGTTAGCCGGGCGACCCTTTTCGATTCGGGACCCAGCGGGCTCGCAACCAGCACAGTGCCGGGCCTACCCCCGGGCACGGATAGGATTTTGGCGCGGACACGCAAAAATATCCAAACAGACTGCCGCGCATTTGGCGCAGTTTAACCAATCAGTGCCAAATTGACGGGGATGCCCCGGCAAAGGGGGTTGGACGCCTGCGAAAATCCGTTAGAGGCGCAGGGAATATTTTGCGAGGTAATGCATTCATGTGGCGTTCGATTTTTCTGCTCGTCATGGCGATAGGCGTCATCGCGCCAAGCCCGGCGACCGCGCAGTTTTTTATGAAGAATCCGGATTTTTCCGGCGAACCCGTTCGTGGTGACGAACCAGGGCTGTTCGTGCCGCTGCCAAATGCAACACCGGATGAATTGCGGGCCGGCATGGTCTGGTCGTTGCGCGCAGCGCTCAACGTTTCGGCGCTTGGGTGCGATTTTGCGCCAATCCTGCTGACCGCGCCAACCTATAACGCTGTACTGGCCGATCACCGTGCAGAATTGGCCAGCTCTTTCGACCGACTTGGCAAATATTTTGCCCGGATGAACAAAGCCAAAGCCAAGGCGACCACTGAGTTCGATAAATATCAGACGCGAGTCTATTCGAGCTTCACGACCGTCTATGCGCAATATAATTTCTGCCAGACCGCTGCGATGGTGGCCCGGGATGCGATTTTCACGCCGCGCGGTGAACTCAACAAGCTCGCAGAGAACCGGTTGCGCGAAATACGCAACAGCTTGGTGGCGCGTGGCGAACAACGATTCGCAGGGCGCAATTCGATGGAGACCATTGCCGTCCTGCGGATGGACCCGATCTGCTGGAAAAATGACAGATTCGATTATCGGAAGTGCCCGAACGCCTATTAGGCTAGCGCTTCTGGCCGATCAGCGGAGCCCCAGCTGCTTGTGCGTCTGGAGCGATAGCCGCCAATTGGGCCGTGCCAGGACGAAATCGATCGCGGCGGCCTGATTGGCCGCCGCAGTTTCGCTGTCGAGCGGCTGGACCAGGAAATGATCAAAGGCCCAGCTGGCAATCGCATCAACATCGCTGCCGGGCTGGGGCCAGATCAATTTGAGTTCATTGCCCGATTGCTGAACGACAACGCTGCCCGCCTTCGGACTGACGCATACCCAATCGATGCCAGGGTGGACCGGCAGCGTCCCATTGGTTTCGATCGCGATCGTGAAACCCGCAGCGTGGAGCGAATCGACGATCGCGTCATCGACCTGGAGCATCGGTTCCCCGCCGGTCAACACGACAAACCGCCCCGCGAGCGGCCCGTTCCAGTGACGGATTGCCGCATCAGCGAGCGCGGCGGCATCGGCAAAGCGACCGCCCCCTGCCCCGTCTGTCCCGACAAAATCGGTATCGCAAAAGCGGCAGACGGCGGTGGCGCGATCTTCTTCGCGACCCGACCATAGGTTGCAGCCGGCAAAGCGGATGAACACCGCGCGCCTGCCGCTATGAACGCCCTCACCCTGCAGGGTCAGGAACATCTCCTTGACGGCATAGCTCATGGCCGGACGGCATAGACGGTCGGGTCTGCAATCCCGCCTTCGTCAAACCCGCGTTGGCGCAGCCGACAGCTGTCACACAGCCCGCAGTGAATGCCGCCGGGGGCCGGATCATAGCAGGACCAGCTCATGGCGGCATCGAGCCCCAGCCGATCGGCTTCCCGCACGATATCCGCCTTGCTCATATGCTGAAGCGGCGCATGGACGGTAAAGCCATGCCCCTCAACGCCATCGCGGGTTGCGAGCGCCGCCATCGCTTCAAAACTGGCGATGAATTCAGGCCGGCAATCAGGATAGCCCGAATAATCAAGCGCATTGACCCCGATGAACAGATCATGCGCCCCGGTCGCCTCTGCCCAACCAAGGGCCAGGCTGAGAAAGATTGTATTGCGCGCCGGCACATAGGTCACCGGGATGCCTGGCCCGACGCCCTGCTTGGGCACGGCGATATCGGCGGTCAGTGCCGACCCGCCAAAGGCCGCAAGATCAAGCGGCAACACGATATGGCGTTCGGCCCCCAGTGCCTGCGCAATCGTCCGCGCCGCGGCAAGCTCGACACGGTGGCGCTGATTATAATCCACCGACAGCGCCAACAGCCGGAACCCGGCTTCGCGCGCGCGCGCGGCTGCGACCATCGAATCAAGCCCGCCCGACAGCAGCACCACGGCAAATTTGTTGAATGAAGTCATGATCGGCGGGTCGCTAGTCACAATCGGCCGGTGCTGCAAGGCGTAAGCCGCCGCTCCCCCATCTGGGCAGGCCCAAAAGAAGGGCCGCCAAACACGGCGGCCCAAGGGGACTTTTTGCCTAGGGGGCTAAGCGTGCTGTCACCAACACAGCCTGTGATAGCATGCCCAGCTAAACGCCAGCTTAACGGCGGGCGGTGGTGCATTCCCCGATCCGGCGCGCTTCAAAGTCCGTATCGAAGGGCGCGCCACCCGCTATCCCTTGGATATCAAGGTGAAATCCCTTTTTTGATTCGATCCGGATCGTCGTTCGGCCATGGCCGACGCCAGTGCAGCTGTAATTAATTGTGGCGACGCGCGGCAGATCCTCGACCACGAATTGCGAACATTGCCCACCCGGATGGTCGAACTGAACGAGATTGGCGGGATCAGTGATGCAGATCAGCCGCGGCGGCGCCGTGGACTCTGATTCCCGTAATTGCCACTGGCCGGGTTCAATTTGCGCAAAAACCGCCACTGTGGGCGCCGTCGCCGGCGCTGCGGCGACCGTCATGCTCGCGCAAAAGACCATGCCCAGCATCGCCGGGGCAGCCCAAAGACCAGATCGCATCGAATATCCCTCCAACCCAATCGAATCGTTCATGCCCGATTCGATTCAGGCCCCGCAGAGACATTTGCTGACAGATCAGCAAGGATGCAAGGATGGTTAAGAAACAATCGCGTCGAGCGGCAGCGGGAAGGTGCGCGAGCAAAAGGCGCAATCGACGGTGATCACGCCATCTTCATCGGCCATTTCGCGCCGCTCCTCGATGGGGAATTTCGCGATCACCTGCGCAATATAGTCCCGCGTGCAGCGACACCCCTTGGCCAACGACAATTCGGCCAGGATCCGGACTTCCTCTTCCTCATTAAACAGACGCCAGACCAATGTTTCCAGCGTGAGCGCGGGATCGATCAGCTCATCGCGGCTCATCGTGCTGCCCAGCACCGCGACATGCTCCCATTCCGGATGATCAAGCCGCGTATGGATCCGATCACGCCCCTCCTCGCCCTCGGGCAAATGTTGCAGGAACAGGCCACCGGCCAGATGATGCCCGGCTGCATCGCGCCCAAAGCCCACCCGGATCAGCGTGGGGATTTGTTCGGATTGGACAAAATAATTCTGCGCCGCCTCGGCCAGCGTCTCGCCGTCGAGCGGAACGATCCCCTGATATCGCTCGCCGGTCGTCGCGTGATCGAAGGTGATTGTCAGATAACCCGTTCCAAACAGCGCAAATAGCGTGGGATCAGCGGGCGCATCGGCGAGCTTGTCAGCATCATATTGGATATAGCCGCGCAATTCGCCGCCACGATAATCGCAGACGAGCAGATTGATCACGCCGTTCTGCGTTTGCGTTTGCATGGTGAGCTGGCCACCGGCATCCTTCAGCGTTGACCCGATCAGCGCCGTCAGCGTCAGCGCTTCCGCCAGCAACGCTTCGATCGCGGGCGGATAGGCGTGCGCTTCAAGAATCGTATCGAGCACCGGGCCAAGCCGCACCATCCGGCCGCGCGCATGGCGCGAAGGAATGGTAAAGCCGATGGCGCGGTCCAAATCACTCTCCGGGGCGATCGTCATCGTAAACTCCGTCACCCCAGCATGGGCTGGGGCCTCGTGCGGCAGGCGCGCGGTGGGGGGGGGTGGGAACGCCAGCCTGCGCTGGCACGACGAAGATGGGGAGCAACCCCGGCAAGATCAACCAATTTGCCCGAAGCACCACCGCAGCACTGATTTCTGCGCGTGCAGCCGGTTTTCCGCCTCCGCCCAGATCAGCGACTGCGGGCCATCAATGACCTCCGCCGTGACTTCCTCACCGCGATGCGCGGGCAGGCAGTGGAGGAAGACCGCGTCGTTCTTCGCCGACGCCATCAGCGCTTCTGTGACCTGATAGGGCATCATCGCATCAAGCTTGGTTTCGGCATGCGCCTGCCCCATCGATATCCAGGTATCAGTGACGATGACATCGGCGCCTTCAACCGCCTCATGCGGGGAGGCAACGCAGCGCGCGCGCCCCTTGCCCTTTGCGAGCACGGATTCGTCAGGCTGGAACCCTTGCGGGCAGGCCGCAACGACCTCAAAGTGCATTAGCCCGGCCGCCTCGACGATTGAATAGAGCACGTTGTTGCCATCCCCCAGCCAGGCGACCTTAAGGCCGGGTAGCGCCTTGCCAGCGTCGATGACCGTCAGCAGATCGGCCATGATCTGGCAGGGGTGCGACAAATCGGTCAGCCCGTTGATGACGGGCACCGACGCAAAATGCGCCATCTCCTCGACCTTGGCGTGATCGTCGGTGCGGATCATGATCGCATCGACATAGCCCGACAGGACGCGAGCGGTATCGGCGATGCTCTCACCGCGCCCCAGCTGCATCAGCCCGGCATCCATGACGATGCTGGAGCCGCCCAGTTGCCGGATCGCCATGTCGAACGACACGCGGGTGCGGGTGGAGTTTTTCTCGAAAACCATCGCCAGCACGTGCCCGCTGAGCGGCGCGTCAGCGTCAGGCTTGCCCTTTGGCCAGCCGTTGCGCGCGGTTTTGCGATCAAGTGCATCGGCCAGCATTGCGGCGATGGCGTCGGGCCCCGCATCAGCGAGGTTGAGGAAGTGGCGCATCAGGCGGCGACGGCGGGCGCAAACATTCGCGCGCCCGCGCTCATCTTCTGGACGAACTCGTCGATATGCGCCTGCTCGATTACCAAAGGCGGCAGGATGCGGACGACATTCTCGCCGGCCGCCACCGTCAGCAACCCGTGATGATCGCGCAGATGCGCCACGAATTCACGGCTGACCGCGCTATCCTTCAGCTTGATCCCCGCCATCAGCCCGCGCCCGCGTACACTGTCAAAAATATGGTCGTGGTTGGGGATCATCTGTTCGAGCGCCTGGCGCAGCCGATCGCCCATCATGGTGACATGATCGAGGAAACCGGGTTCTAGGATCACGTCGAGGATCGCCTCGCCCGCCGCCATCGCCAGCGGGTTGCCGCCATAAGTGGAGCCATGCGTCCCGATCACCATGCCCTTGGCCGCTTCTTCAGTCGCCAGACAAGCACCGAGCGGGAAGCCGCCGCCAATGCCCTTGGCGACCGACATGATGTCGGGGGTGATGCCGTAATGCTCATAGGCCCACATCTTGCCGGTGCGGCCATAACCGCACTGAACCTCGTCGAGGATCAGCAGCAGGCCGTGTTCATCGCACGCCTTGCGCAGGCCCTGGATGAACTCCTCGGTGCCCGCCGACACGCCGCCCTCGCCCTGGATCGTTTCGACCATGAAACCAGCGGTCGTGTCATTGACCAGCGCCAGCGCGGCGGTGAGGTCGTTGAAGGGCGCATAGGCGAAGCCCGGCAGCAGCGGCTCAAACCCGTCGCGCATCTTGGCCTGGTTGGTCGCCGAAATTGCGCCCATCGTGCGGCCATGAAACGCATTGTTGAAGGTGATGAGCGTGTTCCGCTCCGGGTTGCCGTTGACATAGTGATAGCGGCGCGCGGCCTTTATCGCGCATTCGACCGCCTCTGTGCCCGAATTGGTGAAGAACACCGTGTCGGCAAACGAATTGTCGACGATCCGCTGCGCGAGTTTCTCGCCCTGCGGCGAGCCGTAAAGGTTCGACACGTGCATCAGCGTCGCGGCCTGTTCCGCAATCGCCTTCACCAGATGCGGGTGGCCATGGCCCAGCGCATTGACCGCGATGCCGCTCGCAAAATCCAGATAGCGCTCACCGCGCTCGCCGATCAGATAGCAGCCCTCGCCACGCACCGGACGCACATCACACCGTGGGTAAACAGGCATGAGCGGGGTAATCGGCATGGCAGGGCTCCCTTAACGCAAAAAGGCGACCCAAGCCGGTCGCCTGAAGCGGACTTTTACGGTGTGTGCCGGGCGAGCGCAACACCTGTGCATGCCGTGGTTGCGGCGATGGGCCCGCAGCGGATAAACTGTCCGCTTAAGGTCAGGAGATCTCCTTTGTGAACAACGTAATGAAGATTGGCCTGATCGTTATCGCGACGCTGCTGGCGGCGCTGCTGCTGTTCGAAGGCTATGCCGTCTGGCGCGCCAGTGCACGGACCCCAGCCATCATCGCCGCCCATCGGAACCGACCCGTCAACCTGGCCCAGGTCGGCTCGCGACGGCTGCAGATGCTGCTCCAGGTCGAGGATCCGGGCTTTTATCGCCACCACGGCGTCGATTTCTCCACCCCCGGCCAAGGCAAGACGACCTTGACCCAGGCCATGGTCAAGCGGCTCTATTTCGACGGTGGGTTCAAGCCTGGTTTTGCCAAGATCGAACAGAGCCTGATTGCCCGCTTCGTCTTCGATCCTGCCTTAGCCAAACGCGACCAATTGGAGATCGCCCTAAACATCGCCAGCTTCGGAACGATCAAGGGAAAGCCGGTGATCGGATTCGAACAAGCCGCGCAGACCTTTTTCGGTGCACCGCTAACCCGTCTCAGCGATCATCATTTCTTGATGCTGGTTGCGATGCTGAAGGCACCAAATGCGCTTGATCCCATCCGCCACCCGACCGAAAACGCTGATCGCGTGGCGCGGATCGAGGCGCTGCTTGGCGGCAAGTGCAAGCCCCGCGATCTTGATGACGTCGATTATATTGCCTGCGCGGGGATCAAGTAACGGATCTGCCTGACGCGGCCAGAAACGACAACGGGCGGCCACGATGGACCGCCCGTTGCGAAGTCGAAATCAAGGTTCGACCTGGGTATTCATGTGCAATCAGCGACGACCGCCGAGACCACGGCCATTGTCGCCATAACGCAGGTCGCCAAAGTCATTGCTGCGATACTGTTGCAGGCGGCGTTCGAGCACGGCGGTGCGACGGTCGAGCGCTACGCTCTCCCAGCGGCTGGCACGGCCATAGCTGAGCTTGCGGTCGAGCTGGACCAGATACGCATGTTCACGACGTAGCGCGTCGGCTTCACGACGCGTCAGCGTGCCGGCACGAACATTGCGTTCGATACGTACACCGATCTGGCGCAGCTGGGCCGTGCTGTCATTGCCACGGCGGTCATCACCATAGCCGCGACGCTGGTCATAATCGCGCCCTTCGCCAGGGTTATAGTCCCGTCCCTGCTGATAACCCTGCTGGCCACGATAGTCCTGTGCCAGTGCAGGCGTGGCAGCGACAGCCGAGCCCAGCATTGCGATCGTCAAAATAAGCTTACGCATTGATCTTTCCTTCGGGTGACAACCACCCTGCGAAAGTCTCTACGCCATCGCTACTGCCGCGATACTGAACGTCATTGGCAGCATGTGTTCACATCGCGGCGGCGGCCACAGCCCGTTCTTCATCGCCGCGCACTGCGAGCAGGTACATCACCGGGGTGATGATCCGGCTCAAGAAGGTGGAGCTGATCAAGCCGCCAATAATCACCCAGGCAAGCGGCGAATAAAGCGCAGAGCCGCCCAGCGCGAGCGGCATCAGTCCGCCAATCGCCGTCACCGAGGTGAGCAGCACGGGCAGGAAGCGAATTTCGCCCGCCTTTTCGATCGCCTCACGCAAAGCCATGCCGCGATCGCGCAACTGCGTCGTGAAATCGACCAGCAGGATCGAATTTTTAATCTCGATACCGATCAACGCAACAAAGCCGATGATCGCCAGGAACGACAGCGAGTTACCCGTCACCAGCAAGGCGACAAGCCCGCCAAAGGTGCCCAGCGGGACGACGCCCGCCACCACCGCTGTTTCCTTGAACCGGCCAAATTCAAGCACCAGCACCCCGATAATCCCAAAGGTCGCCAGCAGGATGATCGGCCCGAGCCCGGAGAAATTGCGCGCCGCCGCCTCTGCCTCGCCACCCAGGCTGAGGCTATACCCCTCCGGCAAGGCGATGTTCTTGAGCCGCTTTTGCACCTGTGTCGTCAGTTTTGATGTCAACTGGCCCGGCTGGTTATAGGCGGTGATCGTGACCGTCCGCTGCAATTTGTAGCGGGTAATCTGTGGGGGAACGCTTTTGAGCTTGGGGGTCGCGATTTCGAGCAAGGGGATGCTGCCGCCGGCCAAGGTCGGCACATAGACCTGGCCGAGCGCCGAGACAGGCTGGTTGCCTGGCAGCGGTAGCCGGACGGTGACCGGCCAGCTATCGCCCTCTGCATCGCGCAACCGGCTGACCTGTTCACCGCTGATCGCAAGCCTGACCGCGCGGCGCGCCTCCCCCGGCGCAACGCCCAGCAAGCCGGCCTTTGCGTCATCAAGGCCGAGATCCATATCGACCCGGTCATAGGCGACCGGGCTGTCGATATCGCGCAGGCCCGGCACCTGTTCCATTTCGTGGATCACCTGATCCGACAGTTTTTTGAGCGTCGCTAGCTGCGGTCCGCGCACGCGCACCGCGACCGGTGCCTCGACCGGCGGGCCGTTTTCGAAATTGACCACCGTGACGCGGGCATCCGGGAAATTGGCCAGACCTTCGCGGAGCGTCCGGAGCATTGTGGGGCTCTGGCGGACATCCCATTCTTTCATCGTCACGAAGATATCGCCGTACCGCGCGCGTTCTTCGCGCGGGAAGATGTTGTAGAAAATCTGCGGATTACCGCGCCCGGCATTTTCCATGCGATTCACCACCGCACCTTGTTTGGCGATGATGGCAGAGACGGCCCGCACCGCCTTGTCGGTCGCGGCAATACTGCTGCCTTCGGGCGTTTCGACACGCACCAGGAAATACGGAGTCTCGGCCGAAGGAAACAGGCTGAAGCCGAGCACCGGCACCAGCCCAAAAGCGCCAATGCACAGCGCCAGCGCGCCCCAGAACCAGATGCGTGGGCGGTCAAGCGCCGCATGCAGAATCGGCGTATAGAAACGGTGGATCCCGCCCATGATCGTGCGGAGCATGGCGTTACCTTCCGGCGCATGCGGTTTCAGCAAGCGGCTGGCGATGAACGGAATGATCGTCAGCGACACGACAAGCGAGCTCGCCACCGTCAGAATCACCGCCATCGGCAGCCCGCGCACGAAATCGCCGGCGCCTTCAGGCAGAAACGTCAGCGGCAGGAAGGCGAACAACAGCACCCCCGTCGCCCCCATCACCGCCGCACCGATTTCGCGCGTGCCATTGACGGCAGCGGTAATCGGCGGATCACCATCGCGAATATGGCGTTCGATGTTTTCGGTGACCACGATCGAATCATCGACCAATAGCCCGAGCGAAATGATGAAGCCCGATATGCTGATCTGGTTGAGCGAATAGCCGAACAGATACAGCAGCAATATCCCCATCGCGAGGCTGAGCGGAATCGATACCATCACGATCAGCGATGGCCGGAACCCCAGCGGGAAAATGGTGATCAGCACCAGCCCAAGCGCAATGGCGAAATCGCGCGCGAGCTGCGCCAGCTTCAGGCTGATATCCTTGCTTTGATCAAAGGCGATCTCCAGCCTGATATCGGGCGGCAAATTGGCCCGAAACTGATCGAGCGCCTGGACCAGCGCATCGCGCAGCGTGCCCGCGTCAACCTCATCCTTTTGTCTGACGGTGACCCACAAAGCCGCTTTGCCATTGAAGCGCGCGATTTGAAGCTGTTCAGCCTCGGCCCACTCGACCTTGGCGATGTCGCCAACCCGCACCAGTCGGCCGTCGCCCGCGCGGACGGTGACCGCGCGCACCGCCTCCACATTACGATAAGCGCCGCCGGCGTCGATATTGAACCGACGGCCCGATCCGCTCACCGCACCTGCGGGCAGATCGATTCCGCCCTGCGTGATCGCATTGGCGACCGCCGACGCCGGCAGGCGCGCCTCGGCCAGCCGCCCGGCATCAATGGCAACGCGCACCTCTGGCCGGGCAAGCGCATCGACTGTTGTCGATCGGACGCCGGGCACGACGTTCAACTTGTCACGCAAGTCATCCGCATATTTGGCCATGCGCAGCCAGGTCGCCCCATCGCTGACCAGCGCGAGCTGCAGCACCCCGGCCTCAGTCGTGCGCGGACGGCGAAAGGCGATCCGCTGGATACCCTGGGGCAATTGATCGCGCACCGCATTCACTTCGCGCACCACGCGGTCGAGCGACTGTTCGGCATCGGTGCCATGTTCGAAATTTACCGTGACAACGGCGGCACCATCCGTGCTGGTCGAATTGATATCGCGGACATGGTCGAGCCCTTGCAGCACGTCCTCAAGCGGCTTGGCGACCGTCTCCTCCATGTCGGCGGCATCCGCGCCGGGCAGGATCACCGTCACCACCGTTGCCGAAATCGGGAAATGCGGATCGACCGATCGCGGGATCGACAGAAATGCCGACAAGCCCAGCGTGATCAGCAGCAGAAAGACCAGCAGGGTTATCTGCCAGCGTTTTACCGCGAATTCAGTGATGTTCATCGCGCGGGACCGATCGGGTTGATGGCCATGCCGTCCTTCAATCGATCGATCCGTGACGTGGCAATCAGCTCGCCGCGATCAAGGCCGCCGGTCACTTCGATGCCGCCATCGGTCGCCTCGCCAATCGATACGCGGCGGAGCCGAACCTTGCGGCTGGCGCGATCAACCAGATAGACGAAACCCTCGCCCGCCCGCGCTGCAAACACCGCGGTTGCCGGCACGATCAGCGCCGTGACGCTTGCACCGCTCGACGTAATCGCCGCCGAACCGATCTGACCGGACCGGAGCCGCGAATCGGCGGGCAAGGCGATCTCGACCGTGAACGTGCCCGTGGCCCTGTCGCCGCGCCCGGCGATTTCGATCACTTTGCCGACGATCGGCTCATTCCCCATCGCCGCCAGCGTGACAGTGGCGGGTACGCCCGGCACCAGCCGCGCGGCGTCACGGTCCGACAGCGGCACGCGAAGCACATAGCCGCTTTTCGCCTCACCAACCACCAGCACAGGCGTGCCGGCGGCAACGACCTGACCTGGCTCGGCCAGTCGGGCGAGGACAATCCCGCCGCCGGGCGCGACGATGGTGGCGTTGGTCGCCTGGAAACGCGCTGCACTGACGCTGGCATCGGCGGCGCGCAACGACGCTTCGGCATTTTCGAATCGGGGCCGCGTGATCCACCCCTGCGCCAGCAAATTGCCGCTGCGGCGAAATTCAGCGGCCGCGCGCTCCCGCTCAGCACGGGCACGGTTAAGGTCAGCAACAACGGTAGTCGAATCGAGTGCGGCCAGCACCTGGCCGGGGCGCACGACATCGCCCTCATTCACCGTCAGTCGGGCGATCCGGCCGGCGCTGGTAAAACCAAGCGACGATTCACGCCGCAGCGCAACGGTGCCAACACCGCTAATGATTGTCGCTTGCTGTTTTGCGCCAACCACAGCGACCCGCACTTGCGGCACTTTAGCGCCAACGGTGTTGCCGGTTTCGCCCTTGGTACAACCGGATAGCAACGCCAGCACCGCAACTGCACCCACAATCACACGCTGCCGCATCGCTCTCTCCCCGCCAATGGCGAAAACATAGCGACATAAGTATTGTTTTGAAACCTATTTTTTCAGAACTGTATGACCAGCCTAATTTTTTAGCTTCCAGCCGGATCGCAGCAGGCGATAGCAGACGATACCCAACACGATATCAATCCCCAACACGACAAGGCCGCCGACCATCACATTGGAATCCGCGTTGAGCAGAAAACCGTAACGAAAGCCCGAAATGATGTAGAAAAATGGGTTGATATGGCTGAAGGCCTGGAAAGCGGGAGCAAGCTTGTCCACCGAATAAAATGTGCCCGACAGCAAGGTGAGCGGGGCGATCAGGAAATTCTGCACCGCAGCCGCATGATCGAATTTTTCGGCCCACATTGACGTCAGCAAGCCGACAAAGGCCAGAAAAACTGACCCGAGCAGCCCGAACCATATAATCGCCATGGGATGCTGCGGCACCAGGTGGACACCAGGCCAGAACTGCATCGCCAGGAAAACCGCGCCACCCACGCACCAGGCACGCGTCACCGCGCCACCGACCATCGCCGCGAGCAATTCGCCAGTCGACAAGGGCGGCATCAGATAATCAACAATGGTCCCCTGGATCTTCCCCACCAGCAGCGAGAAGCTGGAATTGGCAAAACTATTCTGCAGCATCGCCATGGCGATGAGGCCCGGCGCCAGAAAATCAGCAAAGGGCACATCGACGCCCGCCACGCTGACCGGGCGTTTCCCGCCCGTCGCGACTGTAAAAATCACCAGAAACAACAGGGTTGTAATCGCCGGTGCCCAAACCGTTTGCAGCTGGACCTTGAAGAAGCGCCGCACCTCCTTGATATAGAGGGTGCGAAGCCCGCCCCAATTGACGTTCCGGATGGTCGGTACGCCGGGGGCGTTCGCAACCGCTGACGGCATATCGCCGGAGGGGGGCTGGATGCTCATGGTAAAGGCGCGTAATCGCTGCCGCTCCTGCCCGCAACCGGCATCTGAGTTTAAGGCCGGAAACTAAGTTTAGGGCCGAATTTTGCACTAATGGCCAGAATTTGAATTTAAGGATCGTGAATGAGCTGGACTGACGAGCGCATCGATACGCTGAGGACGATGTGGGAAAAGGGCATGACTGCCAGCCAGATTGCCGAATCGCTGGGCGGTGTCAGCCGCAATGCGGTGATCGGCAAGGCGCACCGTTTGGGGCTGCAGGCCCGACCATCGCCGGTTAAGGCGCACGAGCCCGAAGCCAAGGCAGCGCCCGCCGCCAAGCCCGCCCCCGCTGTGGTCGCCGCGCCGCCCCCGGCGCCCGTTGCAGAGCGCAAGCCCGTTGCCGCGCCACGCCCCGCGCCTGTTGTTGCGGCGCCGGTGGAAGCGGTAGAACCTGCTGATGTGCCCGATATCGCCGATGTGGCTGATGAGCCACTGGTTGAGAAGGCGCCAACCGTCATCATGCGGTCGGTCGGCCCCGGTGGCTTTTTGCGACAGGCACCCGGCGAACAACAGGCACCGATTACCCCGGCCCCGCCGCGCCGGCTGGTGCCCGCCAAACCATCGGCCGACATGGCCGGCAAGACGACCTTGCTCGATTTGAACGATCGCATCTGCAAATGGCCGCTTGGCCATCCCGGTGAACCCGACTTCCACTTTTGTGGGGAGAAAGTGAACCCGGGCTTCCCCTATTGCATCGCGCATTGCGGCCATGCCTATCAGGCTCAACTGCCGCGCCGCGATCGCCGCCCGCCGCCGCCTTTGCCCTTTGGCGGCCCGCGCGTTCGCTAACCTGCCAGCAGTCCGGAATCGAGAAGGGGGGCGCTCATCACGCGCCCCTTTTTTGTGGAGTCAGTAAATTGGGCCCAACGAAAAGGGCGCCGGCAACATCCCCATCACCGGCGCCCTCGTTAAACGCGTCAGGGCCTGAGCCCCGGAACGATCAGAAGCGATACGCAATGGTTGCGCGAAGGCTATGGAAATCGAAATTGCTGTCAGTGCGCTGAAAATCTGTGCCCATGGCATTGCCTAGGACGAACGGGTGGTTAACGGCTGCCGTGCCGCGTGATGCCCGAACCAGATAATCATCTTCTGTGAATCTAGTGTACAAATATTCCACGCCAATCGAAAATTTCTTCCCGATTTTCTGTTCGATACCGCCACCGACCTGGAAACCCCAGCTGTAATCTCTACCACGATCATTAAAAGCGTTAACCGTATTGGTCGTAAAGAAGCTGCTGTCGATCTTGCCGTATGTCGCGCCCGCAGTACCATAAAACAAGGTTTTTTTGACAGCATAGCCCAATCGACCGCGCAATGAAGCGTTCCAGTCAAGTTTGCGAGTGAACTGATAGGCTGCTGGTGTCGTAGTATAGGCAGTGACACTGTCGCTCACATTACTTTTACCAAATTCAAAAAGCGCACCCACAACCAAATGGCTAAACTGTTTATCATAGCCCACACGGCCATAATATTCGACATCATCTCTGTCATTCGAACAGCCAGCGGCAAGATTGTTGCCGTTGGCCACACCATTGCAAAATCCGCCATCGAATGCGCCAGTGGTCCGCAATCCAAACACATTGGCACCACCGGCATTGACAACTGTATCGCCAAATGTGCCATTCAAATCGCGGTCAAACTGCACGCCCTCGCCAACGTCATTGCGCTGAACGCTGTAGCCAATCGACCCCCCGACATAAACGCCGTCAAAAGGCTTTTCTGCGGCATCCTGTGCAAACGCCGGCTGGGCCGCCAGCAGGACCGCAGCCCCCGCGCTACAACTTAAAACTTTGAAATGATGCATAACAATTCTCCCCAAGAAGATTATCATAACGATTTACGTTTACGCGCGATCAAAGGATGCAGTGCGCTTTATCGTCTTTACTCTCGTCTAGGCAATGGTCTTGCCCGTAGGACTCCCCCGCCCCTATAGCAGGCCATGCCTGATGATCTCTTCGCCGCCACCCAGGGCAACGCCGCCACCGATTATGACGCCTCCTCAATCGAAGTGCTGGAAGGGCTTGAACCCGTCCGCCGCCGTCCCGGCATGTATGTTGGCGGCACCGATGAGCGCGCGCTCCACCACCTCGCCGCCGAAGTGCTCGACAATGCCATGGATGAGGCGGTGGCGGGGCACGCCACCCGGATCGAGGTAACGCTGGAACCCGGCAACCGGCTGACCATCGTCGACAATGGCCGCGGTATCCCGGTCGATCCGCATCCGAAATTTCCCGACAAGTCGGCGCTCGAGGTGATCCTCTCGACGCTCCATTCGGGCGGCAAGTTTGATGGCAAGGCCTATGCGACCAGCGGCGGGCTGCACGGCGTGGGCGTCAGCGTCGTCAACGCGCTGTCGTCTGACACCATGGTTGAGGTCGCGCGGAACAAGGAGCTGTATCGCCAGCGATTCTCGCGCGGGATCACAATGGGCCCGCTCGAACATGTCGGCCCCACCCCCAACCGGCGCGGCACATCGGTCAGCTTCGTCCCCGACGAGCAGATTTTCGGCCCCGAGCTGCATTTCAAACCGGCCCGGCTCTACAAGCTCGCGCGGTCGAAGGCCTATTTGTTCGCGGGTGTCGAGATCCGCTGGAAATGCAGCCCTGAGCTGATCGGCGACGACACCCCGGCTGAAGCGGTGTTCCAGTTCCCCGGTGGCCTCGCCGATCATCTGCGCGAACAGATCGCCACCCGCGAATGCGCGACCGCTGACTTCTTCTCTGGCTCGCAGGATTTCCCCGACGGCCCCGGCGGCATCAAGATGGGCCGCGTCGAATGGGCAGTCTCCTGGCCGTTATGGAGCGACGGCAGCTATAGCTGGTATTGCAACACCATCCCCACCCCCGATGGCGGCACCCACGAAGCGGGCTTACGCGCGGCGCTGGTGAAGGGCATTCGCGGCTATGGCGAGATGGTCAGCCAGAAAAAGGCCAAGGACATCACCGCCGAGGACATCATGACCGGCAGCGAGCTGATGCTGTCCGTGTTCATCCGCGACCCGCAATTCCAGAGCCAGACCAAGGACCGGCTGACCTCGCCCGATGCCGCGATTTTGGTCGAAAAGGCGGTGCGCGACCATTTCGACCATTTCCTGAGCAACAATACCGAACGCGGCAAGGCGCTGCTCGCTTATGTGCTCGAACGGATGGACGAGCGGCTCGCGCGCAAGGCCGAACGCGAAGTGAAGCGCAAAACCGCCACTTCAGCCCGTAAGCTCAGACTCCCTGGCAAGTTGACCGATTGCTCATCGGACGATCCCAAGGGCACCGAGATCTTCATCGTCGAAGGTGACAGCGCGGGCGGCTCGGCCAAGCAGGCGCGCGACCGCAAGACACAGGCGATCCTGCCGATCCGCGGCAAGATATTGAACGTGGCGTCGGCTACAGCCGCCAAGATCGGGGCCAATTCCGAAATCGCCGATCTCATCCAGGCGCTCGGCTGCGGCACGCGCAAGGACTGCATCCCCGATAATCTGCGCTACGAACGCATCGTCATCATGACCGACGCCGATGTCGACGGCGCGCATATCGCGACGCTGCTGATGACGTTCTTTTTCCAGGAAATGCCAGACCTTGTCCGGCGTGGGCACCTCTACCTCGCCCAGCCGCCACTCTACCGGCTGACCGTCGGCGCGAAATCGCTCTACGCGATGGACGACGCCCACCGCGCTAAAATCGAGGCGGGGCCGTTCAAGGGCAAGAGTGTCGACGTTTCGCGCTTCAAAGGGCTCGGCGAGATGAACCCGATGCAGCTGCGCGAAACGACGATGGACCCCAAGACCCGCCAGATGATCCGCATCACCCTGCCCCAGGAATATGAGGAGCGCGCGGGTGTGAAAGACCTGGTCGATCGGCTGATGGGCAACAATCCTGCCCACCGCTTCGCCTTCATTCAGGAAAATGCTGCGCGGGTGGATGAGGACGCGATCGACGCTTAGGCGTTTAGTCGCGCGCGAAACCCGCCTTGCGCGCTGACGTGACCGCAATCGCGAAGCAACCCGCCAGCAACCCCGCGTCCTTCAGCAAAAACTGCGCGATTCCGCCGATAAACGGCGCACCATAGCCCGGCTCCCAAAGGGGCGCGCCAAGAAGGAAGCTCAGCGTGATCAGGAAGGTGCACATGCCCATCAGTCCGCCGAGCAGGCTGACGCGTGCAGACCATGCCCCGATCGCCAGCGCTGCGCCGGTGGAGAGTTCGATCGTACCGATGACGTTGCTGGCACCCTGCGCACCCCAAATGGGGTACATCCAGGCGAACAGCGGATATTGGCTGGCGATTTTGGCGACGCCTTCAGCTTCATAGGTCGCGAACTTCGCAATCCCGAAGAAGAAAAAGATGATCACTAGCGACCAGCGCAGCGCGGCGATGGCGGCGGCGTCGCTTGGAACGGGATAACGGTTGGTCATGGAAAAGGCCCCTTTGGAACGAATGGATTGACCAGCCATTCGTCCGCGCGGGGCGATTGGTTACGCGGGGGTTGACCATTCCTCGCGCAGTAGCCCCCAGATCAGGCTATCGCGCACGCCGATATGCGTCTCCCACTCGCCGCGTAGCCGGCCTTCCTGCGTAAAGCCAAGCCGCTGCAGCAGGCTATTCGAGGCGGCATTATCCGGATCGGTATCGGCGAAGACACGGCGATGACCCTCCACCTCGAACAGAAAATCGATCATCATGGCAACTGCTTCACGCGCGATGCCGCGTCCCCAATGAGCGCGGGCAAGCGAATAGCCGATCTCCACCACCCCGCCCTGCCGCTTTTCGTGTGCGCCCAGGGTTCCGATCGCGCGATCATCGCCGGTCAGCGTGATTGCCCAACGATACCAATCATCGGACGCAACCGTCTTCTGCACGCGGTCCAGTGTCTGCTCCAGCGTCTCGTGCGGCGCATGCGACCACCAGGCCATCAGTTCGACATCGCTGAAGATTGCGTGGAGCGCATCCGCATCCTCGATCACCAGCGGGCGGAGACGCACCCGTTCGCCGTCGATGACCGGCGTATCGATCACCCCGCCAGCGCTTCGACCAGCGCCTTCACCTTTTTCTGGCGCCATTGCGGCAGCGGCGCGACCAGCCAATAGCCCAGCGCATAGGGTTTGGGATCGCCAATCAGCTCGACCCGGCCCGATGCAATATCAGCGCGTGCAACCAGTTCGGGCACGGTCGCCCGCCCCAGCCCCTGTGCGGCGGCATCGATCGCGAGGCCCGCATCGCCAACGCGCACCAGCGAGACTTCGGGATCGTTGAGGCAGCCCGGCCAGGAAATCCGCGTGTCCGCGCCGCCGCCGGGGCGCTGGATCGTCACCATCCCGTCGGATTCGAGCGCCTCGCCCTCATGCTCGCCCGGCCCCTCGCCCCAGCGGATTGCCAGATCGAGATTGGCTTCGGTAAAATCGATCAGTTCATCGGCATTGACCAGCACGAAGCGCAACTCACCATCGCCGCGCGCGATTTCGGCAAGGCGGGGAAGCAGCCATTTTTCCGACAGGTCGCGGGGGGCGGCGATCGTCAGCGACTTGGACGACTGCCCCGCCTGCATCGCGCGCACGGCCTCCTCAAACTGCAGGAAGCCCGAACGCAGCGCCGATAGCCCGGCCTCACCCTCGGGCGTCAGCTCAAGCCCCTTGGTCGTGCGGCGAAACAGCACGGTGCCGAGCGTATCCTCAAGCGCGCGAATCTGTTGTCCGACCGCCGCCGGCGTCACCGCCAGCTCATCGGCGGCGCGGGTGAAGCTCAAATGACGGGCCGCGGCATCGAGCACGCGCAGCCCATTGAGCGGCAAATGCGTCCGCTTCATCCCATCACCGCCGGGGCGATCAGGGCAAATTTTGGGATATCGACGTCGAAGCCCGATCCGTCACTGCCCATCATGTGATAGCTGCCCTGCATTGAACCCGCCGGGGTCGATAGCGGGCAGCCCGAGACATAATCGAAGCTCGCGCCTGGCTCGATCAGCGGTTGTTCGCCGACCACGCCCTCACCCTCCACCGAATGCCGCTGACCGCGCCCGTCAGTGATGATCCAGTGGCGCGTCAGCAGCTGCACAGCGAACGGCCCCTCATTCTCCAGCCGGATGTGATAGGCCCAGAACCAGCGCCCCCGGGCCGGATCAGATTGTTCGGGCAGATAGCTGACCGATACTCTGACGATCACCCCCCGCGTCTCGGCGACATTGGGGAACAGCGCCTTCATGGCAACCTGCCCCGTTTTGCTCCTGCGCAGGCAGGAGCCCTGGGTCGCGGGTGTCGCGCGTTATTACGCGGCGCTCCTGCCTTCGCAGGAGCACAAGGAGGCAGCATCCTCACAGCCCCACCGTCGTCAATGCCTGGTCGAGATCGTCGATCACGTCGGCGGGGTCCTCCAGCCCGACATTCAGCCGGAGCAGATTTTCGGTCACGCCCATTTCGATCCGCTTCTCCTCGGCCACGCCATAATGCGTCGTGGAGGCCGGATGCGTCATCAGCGATCGCGAATCGCCGATATTGTTTGAGATATCGACGAGCGCCAGCGCATCGAGCAAGCCGTGCGCCTGCGGGCGACCACCGGCCACTTCGAACGCGAAGATCGGCCCGCATGCCGACATCTGGCTCATCGCCAGATTATGCTGCGGGTGGCTGGGCAGGCCCGGGTGAAGGATGCGGGGCACTCGCGCTTCCAGAAACTTGCCCACCTTCAGCGCATTCTCGCTCTGCCGCCGGATGCGCAGGTCAAGTGTTTCCAGCCCCTTGAGCACCACCCAGGCGTTGAACGCGCTGAGCGTTGGTCCCGTGTTGCGGGTGAAGGGCAGCAAAGTGTTGTTGATCCACTCAGCCGTCCCGCACACGGCGCCTGCCAGCACGCGGCCCTGCCCGTCCATCATCTTGGTCGCCGAATAGGCAACGACGTCCGCACCATATTCCATCGGCCGCTGCAGCGCGGGCGTAGCAAAGGCATTGTCCACCACCGAGGTAATGCCGTTGGCGCGCGCGATATCGCAGACCGCCTGCAGATCGACGATATCCATCGTCGGGTTTGCCGGAGTTTCGAAGAAGAACACTTTGGTATTGGGCCGCCGAGCATCCTCAAACGCTTGCGGATCGCGCGCATCGACCACCGTCGTCGCGATGCCGAACTTGGGCAGCAACGTGTCGACCAGCCAGCGGCACGACCCGAACGCCGCCCGCCCCGCTACGACATGATCACCCTGTTGAAGCTGGCAGAGCATTGCCGCCGTCATCGCCGCCATGCCGGTCGCCATCGTCCGGCATGCCTCCGCCCCCTCCATCAGCGCGATCCGCTCTTCGAGCATTTCGACCGTGGGGTTCTGCAGGCGGGAATAGGTCATGCCCTGCTGTTCACCGGCAAAGCGCGCAGCGGCATCGGCCGCACAATCATAGGCATAGCCAGAGGTGAGGAACAGCGCCTCCGACGTTTCGCCCCATTCCGATCGAGCGGTGCCACCCCGCACGGCCTGGGTAGCCGGGCGCCAATGGCGGGTGATTTCGCGATCTTGTCCGGTCCGGCGTTTCATGACCAATGCTTTGCCGGGCGGGGGCACTCCCCGTCAATGGGGCGTAGGCCTTGAACGACCGTTTCGAAGGTGGAAAGGACGGGCTATGAGCCTCGAATCGCGCGCCTCCCGCCCCTGGGCAACCGCCACCGGCATCGGCCTGGCCGCTGCGCTCCTGTTTTTGATCAACATCACCCGCCCCCTCAAGCTGGTATTCGATGAGACGCATTATGTGCCGGCGGCACGCTATCTGCTGACGCTGGCAAGGCCGATCAACACCGAACATCCGCTGCTCGGTAAGGAAATTATCGCGCTCGGTATCCTGTTGTTCGGCGACAACAGCCTGGGCTGGCGTTTCTTTTCCGCAGTTGCGGCGACGGCGGTGGTGGTTGGCGTATTTGCGATTGCCTGGCTGCTGCTCGGCCGACTTCGCCCGGCGATCTTCGCTGCCCTGTTCACGATGCTGAACTTCACCGTGTTTGTGCAGGCGCGGATCGGCATGCTCGATGGGTTTATGGCGGCGTTTGTGGTCACCGGCATCGCTGCAATGATCTGGGCAATGCAGGGGAACGGGCCGCAGCTGATCCACCGGATCGCGCTGGCGGCGGTGCTGTTCGGGCTGGCCGTTGGCACCAAATGGGCGGCGGTGCCCTATGTCGGCCTGGCCGGCCTGGCGATCCTGCTGGCGGACAATCGTGTAGCGCCGGCGCTGGGCGGGCAGCGCGTTTTGGCGGCCGCCTTGTTCGCTGGCGTTAGCCTGCTGACCTATTTCCTCACCTTCCTGCCCGCATTTTTCTACGCCAACGATCCGCTGACCCTGGCCACATTGCTGCCCTTTCAAGCGGCGATGTTCGCGCAGCAAACCTTGCCGCTGCCGCCACACACTTATCAATCGAGCTGGTGGAGCTGGCCGCTCGACATGCGGCCGATTTGGTATCTCTATGAACCCGTTGACGGGGCACAGCGCGGCATATTGCTGATTGGCAATCCGGCAATCCTGTGGGGCGGGCTGATCGCGGTGGCGGCCTGCCTCTATGCGTGGTGGCGAGATCGCGCCGTCGCTGTCGGGGCGATCGCCGGGCTGTGGATCGCCGCCTATCTGCCGTGGATCATCATCCCGAAAAAAATCGGCTTTTTCTATTATTATTATCTGCCGAGCATCTTCCTCTGTCTCGCGCTCGCCGCCGCGTTCGACCATTTCGGCAAGGGCCGACTGCGCCATGCCGACGCCTGGTTCGCAGGGCTGGCGGGGGTATTGTTCATCTATTTCTACCCGATCCTGTCGGCAGCACCGCTCGCCGGGCCAATGAGCTTCCTGAACTGGATGTGGTTCTTCAGCTGGAGATAATCGGGCGGCTAGAGCGTGAAGACGTTAGGTCGCTTCAACCTCATAGCCGTTCGGGCTGAGCGAAGTCGAAGCCCACGCGCTTCGCATGCCCTTCGACTTCGCTCAGGGCGAACGGGGTTTGGGTTGATCCAATCCAAAGTCATCAGACTCTAATACCGCCCCCAAGTGAAGCGCGATGACAGCGCATAGTTCCACACCGCGCCAACCAGCACGCCGACCAACGCCGATGCCGCCCAGGTGCCGCTTTGCACATCATGCAGAAAACCGGCCACGCCGATATTGGCGACCAGCCCGACCGAGCACACCACGCAAAATGATACCCAGCCATCAAGCAGCGGCCTGAAACCCCGCAATCGCCGGTCGCGATAAGTGAGCGCGTTATTGAGGAAGAAGTTCATCGTCATCGCGGCAAAGGCAGCAACAATCTGCCCGCCCAAAAACTCGGCGCCTATCGCCAGCATGATCGCCAAAACCGCCATATGCGCGGCAACGCCGATCGCACCGATCACCGAAAACAGCGCAAAGCGCACGGGCACGTAACGGCCCAACATCCGATCATATAGCGCGATCAGAAATTCCATCGCGACGACATGATCAAGCTTGCTCTCGCCAATCGCGCGGGTGCGAAATGTATAAGGCAGCTCCAGAAAGGTCAGCGGTTTGCGGCTGCCGGTCATGATATCCAGCAATATCTTGAAGCCGATCGCTGCCAGATTTGGCGCGAGCGCGCGCACCAGATCAGTGCGGATCATGAAGAAGCCACTCATCGGATCGCTGAGATCAGCCTTGAGCACGAAGCGCGACAACCGGGTGGCAAAGGCCGATTTGGCGACCCGGTCGCTATCCCACTCGCCCGTTCCGCCATCCCCGGTAAAACGCGACCCGATCACGACATCGAGCGCGGCATCGCGCTGCAACGCGTCGAGCATTTGCGGCAACAACGTCTCGTCATGCTGGAGATCGCCATCGATCACGGCGACCAACGGCGCGGCGGTTGCGCACATCCCCTCGATACAGGCCGACGACAGTCCACGCCGCCCAATCCGCTGGATCACGCGGACCCGGCTGTCGCTGCGGGCAATGGCGCGAGCGGCATTGGCAGTGCCATCGGGGCTGTCGTCATCGACGAAGATCGCCTCCCAGCCGTGCCCCGCCAGCGCAGCGTCAAGCCGCGCCACCAGTAGCGGCACATTTGCCGCCTCGTTAAAGGTCGGGATGACGACCGCCAGTTCAAGCATGTCCGTCTTTGTCGTCAACGCCGGTCCCCGAGCCGCTATTGGCTCGATTCGCCTAGGCGAGGGCTAACCCCTTACGCAACCGCTCTCTTGAGGCGATCGATCAGGCGCGTCCGCGATGTCAGCGCTTCACGACGCCTGTCAACCAGCACGTTGCGCTCCAGAAAATGGCCGGTAATGGCGAGACCGGCCAGAATATCGGGCCAATCGGTCGGCCCGCCGATCCGCAAAAAGGCAGGTAAGGGCAATAATCGCGCTGCATGATCGCCCGCTGCCGCACGGCTCACCGCGCCACCGCTGCGCGGGCTGACAAAGGCAAGATCATCGGCCGATCCCGTCACCACGCAGCTCTCCAGATCAAGGCCAAAACCCAGCTCGGCGAGCAACAATAACTCATAGCGCACCAGGGCGGACGCCCAACCGCGCGCGGCGGGTGCTGCTTCAACCGCCTCAAACAGCCCGGTCAGCGCGTCATGCAACATGGCAAAGGGTTGCGCCTCTGGCAAAGCCGCGGTCGTCAGCACCGTCGCCCAATCAAGCAGCGCGGCGGGCAGCGGCTCTGCAAATAACGGCGCGCGGCTGTGGATCAGCTCCACCGTCAGGCTGCTCAATTGCTCTTCGGTGCGGGCGCGCCATTCCCCCAGCACCAGATTGGCGGGTTGCAGGATTGGTCGCACGCGACGCGACCTGCCGCCGCGCACATATCCAGGCTGTACCCCGTGCGCGCGGGTGAGCGCGCGCACGACGGCGCCATGTTCGCCATGCGCGCGGATCGACAGAATCAGGGCTTCGGCTCGAATATGCACGCCCGCGCTATAGCGGTTGCGCGACCGACGACGAAATCAGCGCCGCAGCCGCCGCGCGACCTTTTGCAACCCCAGCCGATTGGTCGCCCGCTTGCCCAGCGCCATGCTTCGATCAAAGGTGCCCAGCGCGACGGTCGTCAGCCGATTGACGAGTGAAGCGCGCAGCAACAGCATATCGATGCAGGCAACGCCACCGGTCGCGAACTGGCGCTTGTGCTGGCCATCGCCCTCAGTGAAATCGAAGCGCGTCAAATTGCCCTCGGCAAACAGATCGCGGAGCGCCTCCATCTGCAGAACGCCGCCAGGCGACAGATCGTTGAACGCCGGATCATGGCCGACATGATCATAGCGCACGGTCCCCGCACGGACCGTCAGATAGAGATAGGCCGCTGGCTCACCGGCGACATAGAGCAACCAGGCGCGCACCGAGCCGGCCGCCGCCGCGCTATACATCTGGCGCAGAAAAGCTTCGTCGTCGGGCAGACCGCTGCCGAGCAGCCGCTCCTGATAGGTGCGCAGCGAGATGCGCCGCGCGGTATCATGAAACTCGGTCAGCTCGTCCGGAGTGCGGAAGCGGCGCACGTCGAGCATGCCGCCCGATACCGTCGTTACCTTGCGCGCCTTGCGCCGCATCGCCGACCGGGTGTTGGCGGATAACGACGCCTCATAGGCTTCGAACCCCGTCGTCAGGTCAATGAAGTGGCGGGTATAATGCTGACGGACAAAGGCGATCATCCCACCGCCAGCGAAAGCCATCGCATCACGTCGATCGGCAGGGAGCGACGTAATCGCATAGCCATGGGCGGTTCGATCGAGTGGCGGCAGGACCGGCAAGCGCCCCTCCATCGCCTCTTCGAGCGATAGCGGTACCCGCACCAGCTGGCGCTGCACAGCCATCAGCGTGCGCGCGCCAAGCTGGAAACGCAGGGGCAGCGGGGTCGCCGTCATAACGCCCGCTCCGAAACCATGTTCGACCAGAGCTGTTCGGCCTGCCGCCAGCGAAGCCGCGTCATATTGGGGCGCAACGGCGTGTCATCCTGCCCCAGGCGGAGCTCGGGGCGATCGGCAAAATGCTGCGTCGGCAGGACATCGCGGCGTTCGTCGAGCAGCGCGCACAGCATGTCGAAACGGCGAACATGCACCGCATTCGGACGCGTTCCGGCGCGATTGGCAAGTTCAAATCCATGGCTGACGATCGTCACTACGGCATGATCCTGGTCAACCGCATGATCCAGCGCCGCCCGCATCTCGTCGACTGATAGCGCGCAAATCTGGAAATGTCGCAAGGCTCCCTGGCGTTCTTCAATCAACGTTACCGGCACTTCGATCACCCCCCCCCGCGCAATTGGAGCAATCTGGCGCGCCGGCAGACCGATCCCGCTCGGATGCGGATGGACTGACCCATTATGGCTGGTGTCATAGTCAAAGCCAAGCGTGGCGAGCGCCGCCAATGTATCATCATTGCCGGCATAGTTGCCGCCCCGAAACGCAACTGGCGGCAAGGCGCCTGCCGCCACCAGCAAATCACGAGCTTTCTCGATCAACGACAATTGTTCGTTGAAATTATAATCGCTGAGATGAAATCGGCTGAGCGACCCCTGATGATCGCCGCTCGCAATATTCGTCCAATTGGGATGGAGGTGCAGATCAACGTGCTGCCCGGCTGACTGGATCGCATCGATCACGCGGCGAAACGGATCGAGCCCATAGATTAATGCCGGGATCGGATCGACAAAGAACGACCCCTTCAGATCGTGTCGGCGCAGCATTTCAAGTTGATAGGAAAGGCCCACACCCGCTGGTTCGAACGAGCGTTCGAACAAGGTCGCAGGATCGAGCCCGGCAGCATGGTGCCGCCACATAATCTCGACATCGACCGTCAAAAAGACCGGCGTTGGCATGGCACACGGTTTAGGCGCCCACGGTGAAGAAACTGCAAATAAGAGAAATTACATTTTATTGCTGGCAGTTAGTACATTCAACGCGCGTGGAAAAAATCATAAAGGCTCTGTGCCATTGCCGTAGAAACGCCGGGTGCTTTCTGCAGATCCTCAAGGCTTGCATTGCGGACAGCGCGGGCCGTGCCGAAATGCATCAGCAGCGCCTTTTTGCGTGCCGGCCCAATGCCCGGCACCTCATCCAACGGGCTCGCGCCGATTGCCTTGGCGCGTTTCGCGCGGTGCGCCCCGATCGCGAAACGATGCACTTCGTCGCGTAATCGCTGAAGATAGAACAGCACCGGGGCGTTGACCGGCAACTGGAATTCGCGCCCGTCCATCAGGTGGAACACTTCGCGCCCATCACGACCATGATGCGGCCCCTTGGCGATGCCAACCAGGCAGATATCCTCAATCCCCATTTCCTCCAGCGCCCGCCTGACGACATTAAGCTGCCCGCGCCCGCCATCGATCAAGACCAGATCAGGCCAGTCATCGCCATCGCGCTCGGCCACTTCATCCTGACCATTCGCGTCCGAATATTTGGCAAAGCGGCGTTGGAATACCTCGCGCATCATGCCGAAATCATCGCCAGCGATGGTTTCGGGCCGCTTGATGTTGAACTTGCGATACTGGCCCTTGCGGAAGCCCTCTGGCCCAGCGACGACCATTGCACCCAGCGCATTGGTGCCCTGAATATGGCTGTTGTCATAGATTTCTATCCGATCGGGCGGCTCGCCAAGATCGAACAGCTCGGCCACTTCGCGCAACAATTTCGCTTGGGTCGTGCTTTCAGCCAGCCGCCGATCCAGCGCCTCCTCGGCATTGCGCTTGGCCTGATCGAGCAATCGCCGTCGAACCCCGCGTTGCGGCGTCGACAGCGCCACCTTATGGCCAGCTGCGGTGCCCAGTGCCTCGCCCAGTAACGCCCCATCGGCAAGATCGCGATCAATGAAGATCGTTCGCGGCGGCGGCACTTCTTCATAAAACTGGCTGAGAAAACTCATCAGCACTTCGTCTTCGGGGACATCATTGGTATGCGCCGGGAAGAAGCTGCGATGCCCCCAATTCTGGCCGCCGCGAATGAAAAACGCCTGGATACCCATCACCCCGTCACGATTGGCCATCGCGAAGATATCGGCGTCGCCGACCCCATCGGCATTGATCGCCTGCGACCCCTGAATGAAGGTCAGTGCACGCAACCGATCGCGCAGGATTGCCGCCAGTTCAAAGTCCATCGCCTCGGCAGCCGCCTCCATCTGCTTGCCAAGCTTGGTCTGCACCTCGGTCGATTTACCCGCCAGGAACGCCTTGGCGTCATCGACCAGCTCAGCATAATCATCGGCACCGATCCGCCCTACGCACGGCGCGGAGCAACGCTTAATCTGGTAAAGCAGACACGGCCGATCGCGGTTCCGGAAGAAACTATCGCTGCAACTGCGAAGCAAGAACAGCTTTTGCAGCGCATTGAGCGTGGTGTTGACCGATCCCGCACTGGCAAACGGCCCATAATAATTGCCCTTGGCCCGCCGCGCGCCACGATGCTTCTGGATACGCGGAAAATCATGATCGGCACGCAGCAGGATGAAGGGGAAGCTTTTGTCGTCCCGCAGCAGCACATTATAGGCCGGCCGGTACCGCTTGATCAGCTGCGCCTCGAGCAGCAGCGCCTCTGCCTCATTATTGGTCGTCACGATCGTCATCGATCGCGTTTGGGCGACCATCCGCTGCAGGCGGCGCGGGAGCCGATCGACCTGGGTATAGTTGGTCACGCGGTTCTTCAGCGCGCGTGCCTTGCCGACATAGAGCGTGTCACCGCGCGCATCATTCATCCGGTAAACCCCCGGTCGCGCGGGCAAGGTCGCCAGAACATTACGGATTGCCGCAACCCCGGCATCAAGATCAGGCGCATCCGACCCACGAACCGTGTAGGTGGCCTTGTCTTCGTTGAAGCGATCGGGTTGGTTGGGGCCTGTCATTGGCTTCAGTTAGGACGCCGGGCAAGGCGCAACAACGGCTATATTGATCGACAAAGGGCAGAACCGCATGGATGTTAACGGCAAGACGGCCTTGGTGACCGGTGGCACCGATGGCATCGGCCTTGCGCTGGCACGCGCGCTGCGCGCCAAGGGGTGCCGCGTTATCGTCTGCGGCCGCGATCCCGGCCGCCTCGCCGCTGCCCATGCCGAGGGAATGGAAGCGATCGCCGCTGACCTCGCGACTGAAGCCGGCTGCGACAAGATCGTCGATGTCGTTCGGCAATGGCCGATCGACATCCTGGTCAACAATGCTGGCGCTGGGGCGACCTATGACATTGCTGAGTCCGTTGATCTCAACACCGTCGATCAGTGCATCGCACTGAACCTGACCGCGCCTATCCATCTAATCACGCGGTTGATTACCGGGCTACGCGCGCGCCCCGAAGCGATGATCGTCAACGTTACGTCGGGGTTGGCCATCGCGCCCAACAAGGGATCGCCCGTCTATTGCGCGACTAAGGCGGGCCTGCGCGGCTTCACAATGGCGCTGCGCGCGCAGCTTGCCGACACCAGGGTCCATGTCATGGAGGTGCTGCCGCCGGTGGTCGACACGCAGCTAACGGCAAGCCAAACGCGCAAGAAAATGCCCGTCAACGAATGCGCCCGGCAAATATTGGTGGCGATTGAGGCCAATCGCGCCGAAGCCAATATCGGCATGACCAAATTATTAAGCGTGGTGCACAATATCGCGCCGGTGATCGCGCGCAGACTGATGCTGCGATACTGAACAACGCGCCGTCAGCCGAATTGTCGGCAAACGGCGCGTTGCTAAAGCAATGGCTTACTTGATCGCGGCGAGACCGTCGGTGATCTTCTTGATCATCTCATCGGTGATCGCGCCACCCGAATAGGGCTGAACCTGCGCCAGGGTCATCGCTTTGAACTGGTCAAAGCTCGGATGCTGCGAGAGCCCAGGAATCGCGCCTTCAACAACCGCCTTGGCGGCAGGGCTGGCAACAAGCTGCTCAATCGGCGAATCAATGGACAACTTCGCCGGGGCAGTTGCGGCTGCGCCTGGCGTCGCTGGCGCGGGCGCTGCTGGCGTTGCGGGCATCGTCTGGGCAAGAACCGGAGTCGCAGTGAGCGTCAGCAGGGCGACGGCAGCAATCAGCTTCATGAAAAGATCTTTCTCGATGAGGAGGGCGTGATTCGCCCCGAACAATCAAAGCGCAAAATTGCGGCGATAGCTAGGCGGCCAAAGAAGGTCGCCAGGCTATCCTATCCGTATCAATCAGTTAATCCGCGCCAGTCCGGCAATCGTGCGATCGACCAGCGGCTTATCCGCCCCAGCATCATGCCGACTGGCAATGATGTGTTGCGCCGCATGGGTCGCCGCATCGGCGGCCTTGGCGCGCAGATCGGCAATTGCCCCGCGTTCAGCGGCGGCAATCTTGTCTTCCGCCATTTTTGAACGGCGGGCCATCAGATCGGTCGCGTCGGATTCTGCCTTGGCGAGCATCAATTTTGCTTCGGCCTCTGCCTGCGCGATGATCGCGGCAGCGTCGCCAGCACTGGCGGCGCTGCGCTTCTTTGCGTCGGCGAGCAACGCTTCCGCCTCGGCCCGGATCGCGGTTGCCTCGTCAAGCTGACGCTTGGTGTTGGCGATGCGCGCATCGAGTGCTTCGGCAATCTTCTGGGGTGCCTTGGCATAAAAAATCGCGAGCAGCAGGAAGATCGTCAAGCCGACATAAACCCAGCCCTCGGCGCTCAGGCCGAGCAATGTTGGGCCGTGTTCTTCGTGACCGGCGGCTTCCGCAGCGGCGAGAAGGAGAGTGTTCATCGCATCCGCTCCTTAAGCCAGTGCCGCCCGAGCGGCCGAGACCGCATCGGCATCGGCTGGGCGGTTACCCGTCAATTTCTCGACAATGGCGGTCGCCGCCTCTGCCGCGACGGTCTCAATCTCAGCCAGCGCCTTGTTGCGGGCCGCATCGAGTGCGGCCTGTGCCGTTGCTGCCTTTTCATCGAGCGCCGCATTGGCCGCCGCGAGCTTTCCTTCGACGGCCGTCGTTGCAGACAAGCGCGCGGCAACAAGCTGGGCCCGCGCCGCGTCCTGTGCCGCGGCGACGCCCGCATCATAATCCAGGCCAAGCTGGGTTGCTTCGGCCTGTGCCTTTTCTGCGGAGGCGAGATCACCCGTCATCTGGTCTTCACGCGCCGTAATCACCTTGCCCAGCTTGGGCAAAGTGAGCTGGACGACACCAAAATACAGGATCGCGAAAAAGATCGCGAGCCAGATCAGCTGCGGCCAGAAAACGGTGGCAAATTCAAACTGAGGCATTGATCCCGCCCTTTACGGAGAGTGGCGAGTCTTACGAGAAGGCGAGCGCGAGCGCGACAACGGCCGCGATCAGGCCGAGCGCTTCGGTCACAGCGAAACCGAAGATCAGGCGGCCGCCCATCTTGGCGTCAGCTTCTGGATTGCGCAGCGCGCCGTTCAGATACTGGCCGAAGATCGAACCCACGCCGATCGCAGCCAGACCCGCACCAATCGCCGCGAGACCTGCGCCGATAACCTTTGCCGAACCTACGTCCATTGTAAAACCTTTCAAGTTAAATCAGTAGTTTAAGGGTAAACTTAGTGAAGATTGATCGCATCGTTCAGATAGAGCGAGGCGAGCAGCGCGAAAACATAGGCCTGCACCACAGCGATCAGCACCTCGAGCGCCGACAGCGCGACGTTGACCGCCAGCGGCAGCACGCCGAACACATAAGGCAGCGCGCCAAACGAGCCGAGCGCGACGACGAAGGTGCCGAACACCTTCAGCAGGACGTGGCCCGCCGTCATGTTGGCGAACAGTCGGATCGCCAGGGTAAACGGACGGCTGAGGAAGCTCAGAAACTCAATCGCCGCCACGAAGATCGCGAGCGGCAGAAAGGTCTTCTTTGGCCAGAACAGGCTGAAGAAATGCAGGCCGTGCTTGGCGAAGCCAACGATGCAGACGATCACGAAGACGAGCAACGCGAGGCCGAAGGTGACGGCAATATGGCTGGTCGGCGTAAACGCGCCGACCCAAGGGATCAGACCCAGCAGGTTGCAGACCAGCACGAAAATGAAGAGCGAAAACAGCAGGGGAACGAAGCGGCGCCCTTCGGGGCCGACATTTTCGTCGAGCATGTTTCGCACGAAATCATAGAGATATTCTACCGCCGCCTGCATGCGCCCGGGCACGAGTTGCGGCTTGGCGGTGCCGACGAACAGGAAGATGGCGATGCCGACCACCGCAATCGCCATCCAGAGCGACGAATTGGTGAAGGACGCATCGAAACCCGCCACATTCAGCGGCTTGAGCACCTTGAGCGCGAACTGTTCCATCGGGCCGGCCATATCGGTCGCCTTACTTCCTGTTGCCGCTGGTGGGATCGGCGTCAAACTGCGACGATGTTTCCATCGCGCGATAGACGCCGGCGGCAAAGCCAAACACCAGCATGATGATCATGGCCCAGGGCTTTGACCCCAGACCGGTGTAGTTGTCGATGCCCCAGCCAATGGCCGTTGACACCAGAACCAGGCCGACAAATTCAATGCCGATCGCCCAGCCCTTGTTTTCGGATGCTGCCGCTGCCGACGGGCCGGCAATGGCATGCTCTGCTTTCGCACGCGCAATTCGGGCCGCTAAGTCATCCGGTCCGTTCTGGCGATCGTCTGCCAACGCGAGCACATCCTGATAAGAAAACGCCGCCGCGCAACAAGCGGGCGACGCGAAGCACCAGCAAGCCAAGGCCGCCGTTGCGGGGCCCGTTTAGAAAGGGGGGGCTGGCAAGTCAACCGGGCGTGGCCCCGGCTGCAGAACAGCCGGGGTCAGCCGGGTTTGAGCGTGCGCACCGAATTCAGAGACAGCGCGAATCGCGCTCCGGCGGAGCATTGGTGCGGGTTTTCCAGCTGCCATTGGGGGATTGATATTTTTCACCCGGCACCGTCATCGCAATCAAGTTGCAGCCAGAGGCAAAGGCGAATTGCTCAACGGTCGCGCCATCAGCGGCGCTGCGCGTATAAGCGGCCTTGCGTTGAATGTTGATGTTGTTGACCAGCGCGTGCAGGGTCGGCGTATCTTCACCGACAATGCCCAGATAACCGTCGGTCTTTTCGCCGACCTGCCCGGCTGAGCGCGCGGCCTGATAGGCAGGATCACGCTGGGCCAGCGCCGCCGTTGTTACCAGGCCAGTGGCGAGAAGGGCGACAGCGGCAATCGCCAGCGACCGCGTATTGGGCGAAAACTTGATCATCAGAATATCCCTCCGTTGCTCTCAATCAGCGCCTTTGACTTGCCGTCGATGCGATAGACGATGTCCTGGGTGATCTTGATATTCAGATTGATGACAATCGGCTTGTCAGGCGCGGTGACACTCACACAGCCGCCTGCAAACCCAGTGGCGCTCAACAGCGCGATCGTCATCATCGTCCTCATATCACCCTTGGTCGGTCTCCTGGCACCGTTCGTCAATGCGATTTGTGTCATGGCAGGGTCTCGCTTGCAGGGGGCTGAACGGGGTTGTCAGCTTTTGTTGGGGTTGGCGTTGTAGTTCGCGGTGCAGTCGGGCCGGGTTGCGGCGGCGCGCCTGATTGGCGCTGAAGACTTTCATTCTGTTCGCGGATCAGGTCAGGCAGATGGAGCTCGATCAGCCGCTGCGGATCGTAATAGGACTGGGCCGAATCGATCAGCTGCCGGAACGGGGCCTGGATCCGAATATTGAAAATCAGCGGCAATTTCTGCAGCCGCCGAATCAGAAAGTTGCTTTTGCTGCCAGCGCCTTGGTTGACGCCGGCAAAGCTTACTTCGGTGATCATCTCGCCGGCCAGCGGCCCATTCATCTCGATTGCCAGCGATTTATACTGCAATGATTTCAGCGCCTGAAATGCCATATTGCCCCAGAAACCCACATCACGCTGCGAGACTTCACCGACATAGGCGATGGTCCCCCCCGTTTCGCGCACCGTCAGATGGCCACCCTCAATCCGCCCGCCCTGTTCATCGAAAATCATCGGCAGCAGGCCATCAAAAGTGCCGGTCGCGTCGAGATTCTTGAAATCAAACTGCTGCAGGAATTGCGCCGCATCGACGCCTTCAACGCGAAAAGTCAGCCGCCGACCATGGCTTTCGCTGAAATCCAAAATGCTGGGTTCCAGCACCAGAGATCCACCGGCAAAGGGCCAGCGCCCGCCCGCGACCGCCACCCGCGATCCCGACAGCAACTGATAGCGCACTAGCCCGTCGAGCACCGGCACGCCGGGGTTCACATTGGCGATCGTCGCGGACTGGCCCGGCGCGGTTTCCAGGTTGAGCAAATCACTAAACCGTATCTCCCCCGACAGGCCGGTAACCGGGCCAAAGCCAGCGGCAAGATCAGTATTGGTCGTTCGAAATACCCCGGTGCTGGTCACGCCATCGCGCGTCCAGTTGATATGACCGTCGCCTGAAACAAGCCCCCGAACATCGGCGATCACGCCATAGGTAAAACGCGTCAGCTGAGCGGGCTGAAAAGCCTCGCCAAAACGGATGCCGGGAACGCTGAGATCAGCATGGCCAACACCGCTATCGAGATCATGCGCCAGCGCGACATCGCTGACCCGAATACCGGTTTCTGGATTGACCAGCATAGCGCTGGCCGTGATCTGATTGTCTTCCAGCGCGAACGCCATGGCGTTGGCGGCGAGCGGAAAGAATCGCGGATTGGCATCGGCATCTGCCACATTGAGCGTGCCTGCCAGCACCAATTTGCCGCTATCGAACCGCCAATCACCCGCGCTGCCCGACATCAGCAGTGGCACATGCGCGATCTGCCCTGCCCCGCCGCCAAAGCTGCCGCTTGCCCCTGCGCCAGCCAGTCTCCCGCTGACCGACGAGATATCCAGCATTGAGCCGTCATCCGAATCGCCCAATCGGGCGGCGAATTGCGCAATCGAGAAATCGCGATTGGCAACGCCGAAGCGTGCATCAGCCGCCGCCAGGGTAATCGGCGTGCCGCTCAATTGGCCAGCGACACGCAGCCCGGCGATATGGCCGCCACCGCTCAAGCGATTGCCCTCGGCCCGCAACAGCGAATCGCCGCTCGCACATAAGGTGAAGCGACTGGCCGCCAGCACCAGGCCGCTGACCGCCAGACGATCAAACCCCACCGGCGCGCAGCCCGGATTGATCCGCCAACCGGCCTTGCCATCCCAATAGGCCGCGATGCCGATCCGGCCGCCATCGATCCGTCCCGAACCGATCGGCCCTGACAAGCTGGCTCGAGTGGTAATCCGTGTGGCACCGCCCGGCGCGGCGCTGAAATCAAGCGCCTGAAACGCCAGCCGCGCCTTGCCAGCGACATAAGGGCGCACCAGCGCACTGCCAGTGATCGGCGTACCCGCTGCCGCCTGGTTCAGCTGCACTGCCGCCTCTGGCAATCCCCCGCCGACCATCGACAGCAGGCCGTTCACGCGCAGCCCCCGCGAATCGATCTGCACGCCGTCGCCGTCATTCAGGCTGAACTGCCCGCCGCTCACCGATTCGGCACGCACGCGGGCAACCGCGACCCGCACGCTGCCGTCGGTCTGCGTGGCCAGATCAAGATCAGCCGACAAGGTGAGTCCCTGCGACGCCGCGACCGCCGCGCGACCAAATTTGACCATCAGCGGCCCGATCGGCGTGCCGTCTCCCGTCGCGCTGAGATCTGCCAGACGCTTGCGCCAGGCCGGGGTAAGCGCTGCGCCCTTGGCGGAAGCCTGGCCCTGCATCGCCGCACCGTCGCTCCCCAGCGCATATCGGCCGACCAGCACCAGCGAATCACCTGCCAAAGGATCGGTGCGAAACGCTCCGGTGCGCAGATCAACCGCGCCCGTCGTGCGCCGCGCCGATCCCGTGAAATCAATCGTGCCGGCCAATTGCTTGAGCTCTGCTGTCGGATGGCCCAGCCGATCAACCGCGATGCGCGCCTTCCCCTGCCAGCGATCAAGCGGCGATTCGAGCGTGGCATCAAGCAACGCCTCTGCCCCCGATACCCGAGTCTTGCCGCACACCAGCAACCGGGCGCGCAGCGGGCCCGCTAGATGAGGTTGCCGCGCCGTCGCCCGGACCGCCCAAGTGGCAGCGAGCCGATCAATCGCGCAGTCGGCAATATCGAGATGATCGGCAATTACCGCCATCTGTCCGGCAAAGCCGTTGTCCAATCGACCCTGCCCGATCAGCTTGATCCCGATCACGCCTTCGGGCGCTTCAATCCGCATGCGACCATCGGCGATATCGAGATTGATGGCGGGCAGCATGAACGGCGCGCCCGTGGAGGGCGGCAATAATCGGTCAATCGCGCCGAGCGACAGTTTGCCTTCGGTCAGCACCCCACGCACCCGCACCGATCCGGCGCGCAAGCCGGTCACAGTCGGGCCGATTAGTCCGATGCTGGTATCTACCTCGATCCAGTCAGCCACTAAATCGGGGCGCTTCGGATCGCCGATCACCACATTGGTCAGCCGCTGGCGATCGAAACCCAGATCAGCAATGGTGTAGCGCGCGGTAACGCCGCGATCAGCCAGGGCCTGGATAACATAACGATCGGCGATCGGCTTGCGCTGGCTCCAGACGATCAGCAGGCCACCGAGAACGACCACCGCCACACTCAACGCGCGGCGAGACGTGCTGTTCAGCCAATGGCGCCGACGCAGTATCGGCGTGGGTGCGGCATCTGGCGCATTATCGCTGTCAGCCGTCACGGCAATCATCACTCCTCACGCGCCCCAACCGGCAGCAACCAAGCATAAGCCCCGAAACCATCAGCGCAATTGCTTGGCTGACGAAGAATGCGTAACCCTTAGAATAGCATGAGCGTTCCGCACTCCGATATGTCGCTGCCCGCAGCGCCCGAACGCGATCATAGCGGGCATCGCGCCCGCTTGCGCCAGCGATTGCTCACCCATGGCGATGAAGCATTGCTCGATCATGAACTAATCGAATATTTGCTCGCCCTGGCGATCCCCCGACGCGACACCAAGCCGCTTGCCAAGGCACTGCTTGCCGAATTTGGTGGCATTGGCGGGTTGTTCGCTGCCGATCCGGATTCGCTGCTGCGGGTGCAGGGCATGGGGGAAACCGCGGCTGCCGCCATCAAAATCGGTCAGGCGGCGGCGCTGCGCCTGCTGCGCGCCAAAGTCGCGCAACGGCCGGTGCTGGGCAATTGGCAAGCGCTGATCGATTATCTCCACGCCGATATGGCGCATCATGTTAACGAACGCGTCCGCGTGTTGCACCTGAACACCCGCAACATTTTGATCCGCGACGAACTGATTAGCGAAGGGTCGATCGACGAAGCGGCGGTGCATGTCCGCGAAGTCGTGCGGCGAGCGATCGATCTGGGATCGGCGGCGATCATTCTGGTCCATAATCACCCAAGCGGCGACCCAGCGCCAAGTCGCGCCGACATCGATCTGACCCGGCAGATCGCCGAGGCAGGCAAGCGGCTGGGCATTACCTTGCATGATCATATCGTGATCGGCGCGAACGGGCATGTCAGCCTGCGGGCGCAGGGGTTGATCTAGGGCCTGATCGAGCGGCTGATCCAAGCATGGGTTTGGCGGCACGCCAGGTCCCTGCTAGGTGGCGGCACATCTCGAGTCAGTGCTCCTGCTGCAATGACTCATTGCCCGACCCGAGGAACCCCAATGATCCCGCGCTACTCCCGCCCCGACATGGTTGCCCTGTGGACGCCCGAGGCGCGTTTCCGGATCTGGTTCGAGATTGAGGCGCACGCGACCGACGCGCTCGCCGATCTCGGCGTGGTTCCCAAGGAAGCAGCAGCGGCTTTATGGGCTTGGTGGGCGACCAACCCGGTCATCGATGTTCCCGCCATCGATGCGATCGAAGCAGTCACCAAGCATGACGTTATCGCTTTTCTGACCTGGGTTGCCGAACAGGTCGGCGACGAAGCGCGCTTCATGCACCAGGGCATGACCTCTTCGGACGTGCTCGACACCTGCCTTTCAGTGCAACTGGCGCGCGCTGCCGATCTGCTGATCGCCGATATCGATGCGCTGCTGGCTGTGCTGAAGCGCCGCGCGATCGAGCACAAGCTTACCCCGACGATCGGGCGCAGCCACGGCATCCACGCTGAACCTGTCACTTTCGGGCTGAAATTGGCCCAAGCCTATGCAGAGTTTGATCGCAACCGCGCACGGCTGGTCGCAGCGCGCGCGGACATCGCGACCTGCGCGGTTTCGGGTGCCGTCGGCACCTTCGCCAATATCGACCCCGCCGTGGAAGCGCATGTCGCCGCCAAACTGGGCCTGAGCATTGAGCCCGTTTCCACTCAGGTTATCCCGCGCGACCGGCACGCCATGTTCTTTGCAACGCTGGGGGTGATCGCCAGCTCAATCGAGCGGCTCGCCACCGAGATCCGCCATTTGCAGCGCACTGAAGTGCTGGAGGCGGAGGAATATTTCGCGCCCGGGCAAAAAGGCTCCTCGGCGATGCCGCACAAGCGCAACCCGGTGCTGACCGAAAATCTCACGGGCCTCGCCCGCATGGTGCGCGGCTATGTCACGCCTGCGCTGGAGAATGTCGCGCTGTGGCATGAACGCGATATCAGCCATTCATCGGTCGAGCGCTATATTGGCCCCGATGCGACAATCACCCTCGATTTCGCGCTCGCCCGGCTGACGGGCGTGATGGACAAATTGCTCGTCTATCCCGCGCGGATGGAGAAGAACATGAACAAGATGGGCGGGCTGGTTCATTCGCAGCGCGTACTGCTCGCCCTGACCCAAGCGGGCGTCAGCCGCGAGGATTCCTATCGGCTCGTGCAACGCAACGCGATGAAGGTGTGGGAAAGCGACGGGGCCTTATCGCTCCTCGACTTGCTCAAAGCCGACCCCGAAGTCACTGCTGCACTGCCAGCATCCGAGATCGAGGATGAATTCGATCTCGGCTATCACCTGAAACATGTCGACACGATTTTCGACCGGGTATTTGCTCGGTCTTAGCCAACAGACAGTCGATTGGCGCGAGACTGCCCAGCGATCGGCAAGATTTACGGGATCGGCAAGCTCAATTTTTCAAATCCGACGACCTCGTCGTCGCCAATGCGCCGCATCATGACGACGTGCGCCTGTTGCAATCACGATTGCCTGTAATAAAATTGCGCGCATGCGTAACAATTATTAAATCTCCCTGTGCCGGACCTATCCGGCACAGGAGACCAAACCATGCGTCGTTTTGAAGCCGTAGCTACCAGCGTGCTGGCCGTAGCGGCCCAGGCGCTGGTGGTCGGGGTGGTCCTCACCCTCTAATCCATCGGCCCACCGCCCCGCTCACCCGGGGCGGTCAGGCAGCAGTCAAAATCCGCCGCGCCATCACCTTATTCAATCGGTGGACTTCCATCGAAATGGGCCAGGATCGTGGCGCGGGTCTGCCAGAAAAACGGCAAGTTCCACCGGCTTGGGATTTCAATGCCGACAATGGGATCAATCGTAGAATCGATCCGGCGCAGCGACAACAACTGCTTTGAATCGATGCAGTAGAACGGGCTGACCGGCGGCATCAACTCGTCCGGTTCGTTCGCTTCGAGCACGATGGCTAATCGGTTGCTGGTCAACCGCACCATCGACCCGACCGGGAAAATCCCGATCATCGCCGAAAAGGGCGCAACAATCTCTGGGTCATACTGCCCGGGGTTATTGGCGAGATATTCAAGCGATTCAGCCGGTGACCATGCCGCTTTATAAACGCGCGCAGAGGTGGTCGCGTCATAGGTATCGCAAATCGCCGCCATGCGAGCATAAAGAGAAATGCTATTGCCGCGCTGCTGATCGGGATAGCCAGAGCCGTCCATCCGCTCATGATGATGCAGGCACGCATCCAGCACAATCGATGACAGGCGTTCGTTCGTGCTGAGCCCGTCATCTCCCGACATCAGCGTTTCAAAGCCCATGCGGGCATGTTCGCGAACAATGATCTCTTCCTCAACAGTCAACGGGCCCGGCTTGTCGAGCAGCATCGTTGGGACACGCGCTTTCCCAATATCGTGCAACAGCCCAGCAAGGCCGATTTCATGATGCAACGCCGGATCCAGCTTCATCTGGCGGGCGAGCCCAATCATCAGGCCACAAACTGCGACTGAATGAAGATAGGTATATTCATGCCGATCCTTCAGCCGCGTCACGCCCATTAGCGCGCCAGGGTGGCGAGAAATCGATGCGTTAATTCCCGTCACCAGCGGCCAAAGCTGATCGACATTCAACGCCCGGCCGAACCGGAGATCTTCAAAAGCTTTGCCGATCCGCTCCTTGGCAAGCGAAACGATTTGCTGCGCGCGGCGCTTTTCCTGCATGAATGATGCCTTGCGGGCACCAAAGTGCAAAGCAGCAGGCCCCATCGTCGAACGCACCGGGGCGGGTTTAGCGGCTGGTGTGGCGGGTGACGGGCTGCCAGGCGTCCGCCAATCCCCCTGCAGCAAACTTCCGGCTCGTTTGCCAAATCGTCCCTCTGCTTGCATTCCCTGCTCCCGCGATCATCGTCTCGATAGCCCGCTGTGGCGCGAGGAGGTTAGCGAGGCTTAACCCGGCTTGGTAAACGCCAGGTCGAGGGGACGGGAACCAAGGAAGCCCGTGATCCAGACCACCCATTTTGGGCACATGACGATCGGCAAAATGATTTCACCGCCCGTTGGAAACGCAGCAACCGACCGAGAAGCGGCTGATTCAAGGATCAAGCGCAGTGGGTCAGCCGCCTAAGGCGCTCTTCATCTTGGTGAAAAAGCCGCTGGCTTGCGGGCTTTCTTGCCCGGTTTCGGTGGCGCGGAATTCCTCCAGCAATTCGCGTTGGCGCGCTGACAGCTTGGTTGGCGTCTCTACTTCGATGCGGATCACTAGGTCGCCACGCCCGCGCCCTTGCAGCACTGGCATGCCCGCCCCGCGCTGCCGCAATTCCCGGCCGCTTTGCATGCCTGGTGCGATACGGATTGCGTGTCGCTCACCATCCGGGCCGGCGAGAACAATCTCCCCGCCCAATGCTGCTGTGGTAAAGCTGATCGGCGCCCGCGCGAACAGGGTCGTGCCTTCACGTTCGAAGATCGCATGCCGGGCGACGTGCAAAAAGATATACAGATCGCCCGAAGGCGCGCCGCGAGCACCTGCCTCACCCTCACCCGTTAGCCGGACGCGCGTGCCCTCATCAACGCCGGGCGGAATGTTGACGGTCAGCGTCTTGGTTTTGTCGACCCGACCATCGCCGCGGCATGATGGGCATGGATCAGCAATGACCTGGCCGGCGCCATGGCAGGAAGGACAGGTCCGTTCGACCACGAAAAAGCCCTGCTGCGCGCGGACCTTGCCGTGCCCAGCGCAAGTGTTGCAGTGCTTGGCGCTGGTGCCGGGGCGCGCGCCCGTGCCTGAGCAACTGTCGCAGAGCCCGGAAACATCAACGGTGATCTCGCTCGATTTGCCTTGGAACGCCTCTTCAAGCGTGATTTCCATGTCATAGCGCAAATCAGCGCCGCGCCGCGCACTCGACCGCCCCCCGCCGCCGCGACCGCCACCCATGAATTCGCCGAAAATATTCTCGAAAATATCGCTGAACGCGCCGAAATCATCGCCGCCGCCGCCGCCGCCATGCCCAGCACCCTGCCGGAAAGCAGCATGGCCGAACCGATCATAGGCGGCGCGCTTCTGCGGATCCTTCAGCACGTCATAGGCTTCGGAGATCGCCTTGAATCGGCTCTCGGAATCCTTGCAGCCGGCGTTCCTGTCCGGATGATATTTCATCGCCAGCTTGCGATAGGACGATTTGATCGTCGCATCGTCAGCGCCGCGCTCGCATTCGAGCAATTCGTAGAAGTCAATTTCGGTGGTCATTGCCGCCCCGCAAAGTCCTCATCCCCCGTCACGGCATGCGCCGTAACGGGGGCGTGGATGCATCATCTCAAGCCTTGCTGTCGTCGACTTCCGAAAATTCAGCATCGACCACATCTTCGGCAGCGGCTTCGGCTGCAGGCTCACCCCCCGGTGAGGCCTCTTCGGCGGCCTGCTTCTCATAAATCGCCTGGCCCAGCTTCATCGCGACCTGGGCCAATGCATTGGCCTTTTCCTTCATCGCTTCGGGATCGCCGCTTTCGACGGCGGTCTTGGTCACCGCGATGGCCGCCTCAATCTCGCCCTTCAGGCTGGCGTCGACTTTGTCGCCATTGTCGGCGAGCTGGCGCTCGGTGGTGTGGATCAGCGATTCGGCGTTGTTCTTGGCCTCTGCCGCCTCACGCCGCTTCTTGTCTTCCTCGGCGAACTGCTCGGCATCGCGGACCATCTGTTCGATGTCGCGGTCCGACAGGCCACCCGATGCCTGGATGCGGATCTGCTGTTCCTTACCGGTGCCCTTGTCGCGAGCGCTGACATTGACGATGCCGTTCGCGTCGATGTCGAAAGTGACCTCGATCTGCGGCACGCCGCGTGGCGCGGGCGGAATGCCGACCAAGTCAAACTGGCCGAGCATCTTGTTATCGGCCGCCATTTCGCGCTCGCCCTGGAACACGCGGATCGTCACCGCCTGCTGATTGTCATCGGCAGTCGAATAGGTCTGCGACTTCTTGGTCGGGATCGTCGTGTTGCGATCGATCATGCGCGTGAACACACCGCCCAGCGTCTCGATGCCCAGCGACAGCGGCGTCACGTCGAGCAGCAGCACGTCCTTGACGTCACCCTGCAACACGCCCGCCTGAATGGCTGCGCCCATCGCCACAACTTCATCCGGGTTGACACCCGAATGCGGTTCCTTGCCGAAAAATTCCTTCACGACCTGACGTACTTTGGGCATGCGCGTCATGCCGCCGACGAGGACGACCTCATCGATCTGTGCGGTCTTCACGCCGGCATCGGCCATCGCCTTACGGCACGGCTCCAGCGTACGCTGGATCAGGTCTTCCACCAGCCGCTCAAGGTCCGAACGCGTGATCGCCTTTACCAGATGCTTCGGGCCGTTCTGATCTGCGGTAATGAAGGGCAGGTTGACTTCGGTCGAAGCGGCCGATGACAGCTCGATCTTTGCCTTTTCAGCGCCTTCCTTCAGCCGCTGGAGCGCCAGCTTGTCCTTGGTCAGGTCGATACCTTCGGCCTTACGGAAATCCTCGGCCAGGAAGTTGAGCAGCTTGTTGTCGAAATCCTCGCCGCCCAGGAAGGTGTCGCCATTGGTGGCCTTCACTTCGAACACGCCATCGCCAATCTCAAGAATCGAGATGTCGAAGGTGCCGCCGCCCAAGTCATAAACGGCAATCGTCTTGCCGTCCTGCTTGTCCAGGCCATAGGCCAGCGCCGCTGCGGTTGGCTCGTTGATGATGCGCAGCACTTCAAGCCCGGCGATCTTGCCGGCATCCTTGGTCGCCTGACGCTGCGCGTCGTTGAAATAGGCGGGCACAGTGATCACCGCCTGCGTCACGGTTTCGCCCAGATAGCTCTCGGCGGTTTCCTTCATCTTCTGCAGCGTGAAGGCGGAAATTTGTGCAGGCGAATAGTCCTCGCCACCGGCCTTTACCCAGGCATCGCCATTGGGGCCCTTGACGATGTGATAAGGCACCAGTTCGGTGTCCTTCTTGGTGATCGGATCGTCGAAACGGCGGCCAATCAGGCGCTTTACCGCGAACACCGTGTTTTCCGGGTTGGTAACGGCCTGGCGCTTGGCGGGCTGGCCGACCAGCCGCTCGCCATCCTTGGCGAAAGCGACGATCGACGGCGTTGTGCGCGCGCCTTCAGCGTTTTCGATAACCTTGGGCTTGCCGCCCTCCATCACTGAAACGCAGCTATTCGTGGTACCCAGATCGATTCCGATAACTTTAGCCATGATATTGTTCGGCCCCTATCAGTTTGAATAATGCCCAAACGGCAAAGCGCCCGCTCCACCGTTCCAATGTCCGCGATATAGGTGGGCTTTTGCTTGCCGCAAGATTGCAGCCTTTCTAGAATGAAGGCGTTTATCCCATGACGGGCCCATAATGGGAGTGTAGCGATGCGTTTGACGATCAGCCTGGCCATTGCGGCCTGCGTCCTTGGTGCCTGCAGCCAGCCGGCAGAACTGTTTGTGGACAAGGGCTATGTTCGATTGCCCGCGGTGAAGGGCAATCCGGGCGTAGCGTATTTCACGGTGCATGGCGGCGATGCCGATACCAAGTTGCTCAGCGTCACCGCGCCCAGCGTGATCAAAACCGAATTGCACGAAAGCATGATGAGCGGATCAATGGCGTCGATGGCGCCGGTTGCCGACGTGCCTGTTCCCGCCAAGGCCAAGCTGACCTTCGCCCCCGGCGGCAAGCACGTCATGCTGTTCAACATCAACGGCGCGATAAAGCCCGGCGGAACGATGAAGCTGATCTTCACCTTTTCGAACAATCTCAGAATCGAATATGATGCACCGGTAATTGCCGCAGGTGACGCTGCGCCCAAGGGATGAGCGCCGCGGGACGATCGCTGACCAGCGATGAGGTAGCCCTGGCGCGCACCATATTTGGCGCAGAAATTGAGTATGGCCGCGTCCAAATAATCAAGCGCAAATGGGCGTTCTTCCAGCCGCGCGAAACGGTAATGGCGCCGCGCGGCAACATCCATTTTCACCCCGAAGGTTGCCGTTATTGCGCTGATTTCGCGCTGGCTGAGCGCGAGGCGCAAGGGCTCTTCATCCATGAAATGACGCATGTCTGGCAGCATCAGCAGGGCATTTTCCTCCCGCTTCGCCGCCTGCCCTTTGCGCGTTATGATTATAGGATCAGCGCCGACAAGCCCTTTGCGCGCTATGGCATTGAGCAACAGGCGGAAATCGTTCGCCATGCATTCCTCTTGCGATTGGGTGTGCGGCTGGAGGAGCGCCCGCCCCTTGCCCGCTATGAGCAGTTGCTGCCCTTTCGCTAGCCGCAACGCTGGCGGGATCAGCAAGGAGTCGCTAGAGTGGTTTCAATAGAAACTAGTTTGGAGCGGCACGACGATGCATGACCTTGGCCATTTTGGGCTTGCGCGCGAGCGTGGTTTTCTGTCGGCGGTCGAGATTGACGATGTGCTGCTGCCCGACGATTTCGCTGAGGTTGAAGATGCCGCCGCGATCCTTTCCGGCTTGGTCACCACCGGCCGCGTCCGCCACTGGCTGAACGCGTTGCCGCTGCCCGATATTGACGCCTTCCTCGCCAGCGCCGATGAAGCCGCAATCAGCGTGGCGATGGTGCGCTATTCCTTTCTCGTCCAGGCCTATGTCTGGGGTGAGCCGACCCCGCCGGAAAAGCTGCCCGCCAATTTGGCAATTCCTTTTGTCGCGCTGAGCGATGCGATCGGCTTTCCGCCCGTGATGAACTATGCTGGCTATGTGCTGGATAACTGGTTCCGGCTCGACAAATCGGGGCCAATCGCGCTCGACAACCTGGTGATGGACCAGCATTTCGCGGGCGGGCAGGATGAAAATTGGTTCGTGCTGATCCATGTCGCGATTGAGGCAGTAGCGGGTCGTGCGTTAGCACTTGGCGTCGATCTGGTCCGGGCAAGTGATGCCGGCGATGCCGCGCAGGTCGAAGCGCTGCTGATCGAGATGAATAGCGTGTGGGACGAGATTAACGCGATCTTCGACCGTATGGTCGAGAAGTGCGATCCCTATATCTATTTCAACCGCGTCCGCCCCTACATCAACGGTTGGAAGAATAATCCAGCCATGCCCGACGGGCTAATTTATGAAGGCGTCGCCCGGTTTGGCGGCAAGCCCCAGCCCTTTCGCGGCCAGACCGGCTCGCAAAGCTCGATCGTGCCGACGATGGACGCGTTATTCCAGGTCACCCACACCCAGGATGAGCTGCGCGACTTCCTTGCCGAGCTCCATCATTATCGTCCGCGCAAGCACCGCGCATTCATTGAGGAAATGCAGGCGGCCAGCCACTTGCGCGATTTTGCCAAAGGACAGCCGCAGTCGCTGAAGGACGCGTTCAATGCTTGTGTCGAGCAAGTCGCTCGTTTTCGCAGCCGCCACCTGGAATATGCCGCCGCCTATATTAACAAACAGGCGTCGCATGCGGTCGGCAATGATCCCGATGTCGGCACCGGCGGCACGCCGTTCATGAAATATCTGAAAAAGCATCGCGACGAGAACCGGGCCCAAATAATTTAGGCGCACCGACACTCCAAGCTGACGGCCATCGCTCGCCGCGATCGTCAAGAGGATTCCCATTCCCGCCATTTGGCGTTAGCGTTGCTGGCATGATCGGATTTCGGGGGAGGCGCGCGGCCAGCGCGATCGCGGCAACGCTTGCCTTATCGGCGTGTGCGGGCAGCAATATCCGCCCGGTTAGCGACACGCCGGTCAAGATCGGCCAACCCTATCAGGTGCGCGGCAAAACCTATTATCCAGAGGCTGATCAATCTTATGACATGCTCGGCTATGCCAGCTGGTATGGCCGGGAAAGTGGCAACCGCACCAGCAATGGCGAGCAATTCCATATCGCCTGGATCACCGCCGCGCACCGCACGTTGCCGCTGCCTACTTATGCCGAGGTGACGGCGCTCGACACGGGCAAGCGGATCATCGTCCGGATCAATGACCGGGGCCCTTTTGGCCCAAGCCGCCGGATCATCGATCTGTCGCGCGGCGCGGCCGACGACCTCGGCATTATCCGGCAGGGCGAAGCCCCGGTCCGCGTCCGCCGGATCGAACCGTCCGATAAAGACCGCAACCGGCTCCGCAGCGGCAAGCGCGCGCGCGATCTGTCCCCGGTATCGGAACGCATCCTGCGCAACCTGCGCGCGCAATTGGCGCGGGGGCCGCGTTAGAACCGTTTGCAATCACATCGCATCACCTCTTAGCCCCTCCCCTGAAGGGGAGGGGTGAGTTGATTTGATCACAACCAGCTCCAGGGCAGCGGGCAGCACCCTTGAGTCACCGCCCTAACTGTTTTGGATAGTCAATGAGCAGCATTGTTGAGCGCCGGTCGAGGTCTCTACTTACGCCTCACCGATAGCACTTTCGGGCAATCACTCCGCGCTGTCAGAGCGCGTCGAAATCAACCACGCCATCCTTGTCGATGGCATCGTTCGCCTCAGGCATCGGATATTTGAGCCCGGTGGCGCAGTTGAACAACACGACCTTGTCCGCCTCGCTCACCAGCCCGTCCTTTAGCGCCAGTCGGTACGCTGCCAGCGTCGCGCCGCCTTCGGGGCATAGCAGCAACCCGTCTTCGCGGGCACAAAACGCCACCGCTTCTTCGATCAGATCGTCGTCGACTGCCATGGCGATACCGCCGCTCTCGCGTACCGCACGCAGGATCAGGAAATCGCCCACCGCGCGCGGCACACGAATGCCGCTCGCGATCGTATGTGCACCCTCCCAGCGATCAGCATGCTCGACGCCGCCATCGAACGCCTTGACGATCGGCGCGCAGCCGCTGGCCTGCACAGCGATCATCTTGGGGCGCTTGCTGCCGATCCAGCCAAGCTTTTCCAGCTCGTCAAACGCTTTCCACATGCCAATCAACCCCGTGCCGCCACCAGTCGGGTAGAAAATCGCATCGGGCAGCGTCCAGCCGAACTGCGCGGCCAGCTCCAGGCCCATCGTCTTCTTGCCCTCGATCCGATAGGGCTCTTTCAGCGTCGAGAAATCGAACCAGCGTCCTTGCGCCGCGCCCTTGCCCACAATCGCCCCGCAATCGTCGATCAGCCCGTTGACACGGTACACCCGTGCGCCTTGTAGTGCGATTTCGCGCACGTTGATCTCAGGCGTGTCGTCGGGGCAGAAGACGATGGTCTCGATCCCGCAGCGGGTGGCATAGGCGGCGAGCGCCGCGCCTGCATTGCCGTTGGTGGGCATCGCGATCCGCTTCACGCCCAATTCCTTCGCCATGCTGACTGCCATCACCAGCCCGCGCGCCTTGAAAGAGCCCGTCGGCAGCCGCCCCTCATCCTTCACCCAGGTGTTACGCCCGCCCGATGCGGGGATGGGGACCAGCGGTGTCTCGATCTCCCCCAGGCTGACGACATTGTCGGTGTGCCGCACCGGCAGCAATTCGCGCCAGCGCCACATATCGGTCGGCCGCGCCTCGATCAGCGCGCGCGGGATCGCCGCCTTGATGGCACCCAGATCATAACGGACCAGCAACGGCCGGCCGACGCGCGACAGGCCGTGGAGCTGATCGGCCTCGTAGCGCTCGCCTGTCATCGAGCATTCGAGATGGGTGACGAAAGTCGGGCGATCGGTGGTGATGTTGAGGTTCATTCCGTCCTTTAGACGCAGCTAGTCGTCGAATTCCAGCGCTGCCGCCGCGCCACCGGAAAGATTGAGCGGGCGGTTTGGCTCTACAGGGCAGGCCTCGCCCTCTGGATGACCTGGGCCGCGCTTCCTGTTGATCCTGTCGATGACCGATATCAGGGTCAGCCGCAGGCCCGGGGCAAGTTTCAAGTCGACGAGCTTGGAGGAGAAGGCTGGCCGACCCAACGGCATGTCTGCGCGGGGTCGCGAAAACGGACGTTTTGAAAACAATGGGTCGGGATGCGGCATTGCAATCACTCCGGTTTTTTCGCCACTGCCACTAAGGCCGGCCGCAACAACCGGTCGCGAATCATATAACCAGCCTGCATTTCCTGCACGATCGTGCCGGGCGCTTCGTCGCTCGGCATTTCCAGCATCGCCTGGTGGCGATTGGGATCGAGCATCTCACCGACCGAGTGAATCTTGGTGATGCCATTGCGACCAAAAATCGCCTCCAGCTCACGGCCAGTCGCTTCCAGGCCAGCAACCAGGCCCTTCATCTTCTCATCGGTGCGCAGCTCGTCAGGCATCGCCGAAAGCCCGCGGGCGAGATTATCGGCCACCGACAAGATATCGCGCGCAAAAGCCGTCACGGCATAGGCGCGCGCGTCGACAGCTTCCTTCTCGCTGCGGCGACGGACATTCTGCGCTTCGGCGTGCGCATAAAGCACCGCCGCTTTTGATTCGGCGAGTTCAGCCTCAAGCACGGTGATGCGTTCGGCCAGCAATTCGGCCTCTCCAAGGTGCAGCGCTCCATCGGCGACTTCCGCCGACGCTTCGGTTTCTGCCACTTCGATTTTTTCTTCTTCCATCATGCTCGTCATTCTTACCCTGTTCCGTGTCACGACATTAGCCGGGCCAGTGTCGCGGCGGTGAAATCCACCATTGGCACAACGCGCGCATAGTTCAACCGTGTCGGCCCGATGACACCCACCACACCGACAACGCGCCCATCCAGACCGTGGAACGGTCGAGCGATTACCGAAGATCCAGACAACGCGAACAGTTTGTTCTCCGCGCCGATAAAGATCCGCGTCGCATCGCCTTCGCGCGCGCTATCAAGCAATTGGGCAATCTCTTGCTTACCTTCAAGGTCATCGAGCAAATCCCTGATCCGATCGAGATCGGCCGCCGCCGCCGCATCGATCAACCGCCCCTGCCCGCGCACGATCAGCACCGGACGGCGACCGCTATCCTCGCTCCAGATGGCCAGCCCCTGGTCGATCAGCGCCCGCGCCGCGCCATCGAGTTGGGCACGTTCAGCGGCAATCTCCCGCTCAATCTTGGCGCGGGCCTCGGCGAGCGTCATCCCGCTCAGCATCGCGCTCATATAATTGCCGGCCTCGACCAGCGAGGAGGGCGTCACCGCCTGTGGCAAATCGATCACGCGATTTTCGACCGATCCGTCCTCGGCGACGAGCACTGCCAACGCTTGGTGCGCGGCGAGCGGCACGAAGCTGATCTGGCGCAATACCAGCTCGCGCTTGGGCACAAACACCAGCCCCGCACAGGCCGACAGGCCGGAAAGCGCCGCCGTGGTGGCCGCAATCGCCTCCTCCACCGGCCCAGTGCGCGACAGCCGCGATTCGATCGCGGCGCGCTCCTCCATGCTCGGCTCCATCGCCTGCATCATCCCGTCGACGAACAGCCGCAGCCCGATATCGGTGGGCATCCGCCCGGCGCTGGTATGCGGGGCGGCCAGCAGGCCAAGCTCCTCAAGATCCTGCATCACATTGCGGATCGAGGCAGGCGACAGATTGAGCCCGGAGAGCTTGGAAATCGTCCGCGATCCAATCGGCGCGCCCGAATCGATGTAGTTCTCGACAACGGTCCTGAACACATCGCGGGCGCGGTCAGTCAGTTCAAGGATGGGTGGGTTCATGAGTCATAGCTATGGTGTCGCTAGGGTTGCGGCAAGTTTTTCGGTTGGATGGGGCACGCTGAGGCGCGGAGAACGCGGAGGATGTTGCGGTCGGGGAAATCTCGCCGCGCAGCGGCAACCATGAAGTAGACTTGTCCGCTTACGCGGAAGAGCAGTCCCAATCTAGACCCCTCCGCGTCCTCTGCGCCTCTGCGCGAAATCCCCTACTGCCTTTTTCCTCCGCGCGCCCCCGTCTTCGCGTAATCCAAACCCGCCCCCCGGTTGCACCCACCCCCCAATCCGTTAAGGCACCCCCAAATCATCTCCAGGAGACTCCCGACATGCGCCCTTCCGGCCGCGCCCCCGATCAAATGCGCACGATCAGCATCGAACCGCGCTTCACCAAGCATGCTGAAGGATCGGTCCTGATCGGCTTTGGCGACACCAAGGTGCTGGTCACCGCCAGCGTCGAAGAGCGCCTTCCGCCCTGGCTGCGCGGTAAGGGAGAGGGCTGGGTTACCGCTGAATATGGCATGCTCCCCCGCGCCACCCACACCCGCGGCAATCGCGAGGCGGCCAAGGGCAAACAATCGGGCCGCACCCAGGAAATCCAGCGGCTGATCGGTCGCTCCCTGCGCGCGGTCACCGACCTGAAATTGCTCGGCGAGCGCCAGATCACGCTCGATTGCGATGTGATTCAGGCCGATGGCGGCACCCGCACCGCCTCCATCTCGGGTGCCTGGGTCGCGCTGCGCCTCGCCATTGACGGCCTGATGGCGGAAGGAAAACTGACCGCTGATCCGCTGACCCAGAAGGTCGCCGCGATCAGCTGCGGCATCTATCAGGGCACGCCGGTGCTCGATCTTGATTATGATGAGGATTCGAACGCCGACGCCGACGCGAATTTCGTCCTGCTCGAAAACGGCAACATCGCCGAGGCACAGGCCACCGCCGAGGGCGCAACCTATGACGAGGAAGCGCTACTCCGCCTGCTCCGCCTCGCCCGCATCGGCTGTGCCGATATCTTCGCGGCTCAGGCCCGCGCCGTCGCGAAATGACCGATCTGCCCCCGCAGGCGATCCGCAAGCTCGCCCCCGGCAAGCTCGTCATCGCCACGCATAATGCGGGCAAGGTGCGCGAGATGACCGACCTGCTGTCGCGCTATGGCATCGAAACGGTGTCGGCGGCCGAACTCGACCTGCCCGAGCCCGAGGAGACCGGCACGACCTTCGTCGCCAATGCCGAATTGAAGGCACTTGCCGCCGCTGACCTGTCTGGCCTGCCCGCGCTCGCCGACGATAGCGGGTTGTGCGTAGAGGCATTGGGCGGCGACCCCGGCGTCTACACTGCCAATTGGGCCGAGACGGCAGACGGCACCCGCGACTGGATGCTCGCGATGACAAAGGTCGAGGAAAAGCTCGCCGCACTCGGCCCCGACATCAGCCGCTCGGCGCATTTCGTCTCGACGCTCGCGCTCGCCTGGCCCGATGGGCATGTCGAATGGTTCGAAGGGCGGATCGAGGGAAAGATGGTCTGGCCCCCACGCGGGGAACTGGGCTTTGGCTATGATCCAGCGTTCGTCCCCGAAGGCGAAACACGGACCTTTGCCGAGATGAGCTTTGCCGAAAAGCAGGCGAACAACCACCGCTCGCGCGCCTTTGCGAAATTGGTGGCGGCGGTTTTCTAGGCCGGTTCGTGAGTGGGGAGCACGGTTAAGTCGACCATGATCTCCCCCGAAATGGCCTCCAGCGCGGCAATTACGGTGTCGGGGTCGACATCGTCCGGCACCGTCAGGCTGGCGCGTGCGCGGAAGATGCGTTCGCCTGACCAGGCACCGTCATCCACCGTGCTGTCGAAATCCTCGATATTGACGTTCAGTCCCGCCAGCACCGTCGTCACCTCGCGCACGATCCCCGGTCGGTCCGCGCCGACCAGTTCCATCGCCAGCGCATGCCCTTCCACCGCGCCATCGGCGGCTGCGGCGATCACGGTGACGGTCAGCATGCCGGGATCAATCGCGTTGACCGCCGCCTCCAGCCGCGCCGAGTCGCCCTCGGCAATTTCGACCAGCACCGAGCCGACATATTTGCCGCCCAGCCGCGCGAGCTGGCTCTCCAGCCAGTTGCCTCCGGCCGCGTGAACAGCCTCGGCAAGCTTGTTGGTCAGGCCCGGCCGGTCGCTGCCGACCAGTGTCAGGATCACCGAAACCGTCATCTGCCCCTCCGTCGATTCTTTGCGCAACAGTTGCACAGCCGCGCGCAGGACGCCACAGGGCAGCGCGTGACCGACCCCCTTGCCCTTTACGTCCATTGGCCATTTTGCGTGTCGAAATGCCCCTATTGCGACTTTAACAGCCATGTTCGCGAGAGCGTTGATCAGGCGGCGTGGCGTGCGGCGCTGCTGACCGACCTGGCCTATGAAGCGGCGCAGTTGCCGGGGCGGCGGCTGAGCTCGATCTTCTTCGGTGGCGGCACGCCGTCGCTGATGCCGCCCGCTACCGTCGCGGCGATCATTGCGGCCGCCGAGCATGCCTGGGGGTTTGAACCCGGGATCGAGATCACGCTGGAGGCCAACCCGTCCTCCGTCGAGGCCGCGCGCTTTGCCGATCTGGCGGCAGCAGGCGTCAACCGTGTGTCGCTCGGCCTGCAGGCGCTCGACGATTTGGCGTTGAAATTCCTTGGCCGCGCGCATGACGTGGAGGAAGGGCTCGCCGCGCTCGCCACCGCGCAGCGCCATTTTGCGCGCGTCAGCTTCGACCTTATCTATGCCCGCCCCGACCAGACACTGGCCGCCTGGGAAGCTGAACTTGCCCGCGCGATCGGCTTCGGCACCGAACATCTCTCGCTCTATCAGCTCACTATCGAACCCGGCACGCGCTTTGCGACTGACGCCGCGGCCGGGCGATTGCAGGTGCCCGATGCCGATTTCGGGGCCGATCTGTTCGAGCTGACGCGCGCGATGACCAGCGCCGCTGGCCTGCCCGCGTATGAAATTTCCAATCACGCCAGGCCGGGGGCAGAAAGCCGCCATAACCTGATCTATTGGCGGTACACGGACTATGTCGGCATTGGTCCGGGTGCCCATGGCCGACGGGACGGCGTTGCCACGGTAAGGCACAAAAAGCCTGAAAACTGGATGAGCGCGATCACCCGCAACGGCAATGGCGCCGAAAGCGAAACCCCGCTTGCCCCGGCAATGCGCCAGACCGAAGCGATGCTGATGGGATTGCGGCTGGGCGAAGGCGTCGATCTCGCGCGGATCGCCGCGCTTGGCGAGTGCGCGATCGATGCGGTGATCGATGAGAATGCCGCCGCAACGCTTGAACGCGAAGGCCTGATCGTGCGGGACCGGACGCGGCTGCGTGCCACTGATCGCGGCATGCCAGTGCTCAACGCTATCCTGGCGGCGCTCATCGCCTAGGCGATGAGCGCGCTCGCGGCGTTATTTCCCGAATCCTGTCGGCGCGGGTGAGACCGGGCTAGTCGCGCCGGGCCGGATTTCCTGCACCTCCAGCGCGCGTTCGGCAACGCCGTCGCGACCGAAGCGAAAGGCACCATCGATCCCGGCAAAGCCACCGCGATCATCGAGCCGATCCTGTGGGAAGGGCGCACCAATCGGCCAGTTGCGCATGATCCGCACTGTCAACAATACCGCATCATAGCCGAGGCTCGACAAGCGATAAGGAGCCAGGCCGAATCGCGCGCGGTATTTGACGGCATATTGGCGATAGAGATTGTCCGACACGCTGGCGAACCAGGCCCCGTTCAGCGCCGGCTGGCTGGTGATCGAACTTTCTGTGTTCCACAAATCGGTGCCGAGCACCTGCGTCGCCCCGCCGCCATTCTTGCGGATGATTGGGACTGCGACGGCCGCTGTGCCGGCGCTATCGGGGATCAAGACCGCATCGTATGGCGCATTTTTCGCCATCCGGGTGATCGCCGCGGTGATCGCGCCGGGGGTGCGATCATAGGTTTGCAGCGTGACCACCTTGCCGCCAGCGCTTTCTACCGCGCGCAGCAACGCCGTGGAGGCGCGTTCGCCGTACAGGCCGTTGGGCACCAGCCCGGCAAAGCTGTTCAGCCCTCGACTGCGGGCATAACCAACCACACGCTCGATTGACTGAATGGGGGCATAGCCAAGCAGATAGGTGCCATTGCCCGCCACGCTGGTGTCGTTCGAAAAACTGATCAATGGCACCCCCGCCGACCGCGCAATCGGCGCAACGGCGCGCACATCTTCGGCAAGTAACGGGCCCAGAATCAGCGTGTTGCCATCGCTAATCGCCCGGCTTGCGGCATTGGCCGCCCCCAAATTGGTATCGTAGTTGGTGATCCGGATGCGATCATTCTTGGTATCGAGCACCGCCAGCTGTGTCGCATTGGCAATCGAGAGCCCAACCCCGGCATTGCCGCCAGTGAGTGGCACGAGCAGCGCGACGCGCTGTCGCGCGACATCCTGCGGGATGCCGGCATCAACCTTGGGCTGCTGCACGGGGACCGGGCGAGTCGCCGCTGGGCGATCGACCGGCACCACGGGGCCGCGCGGCACCACTGTCTGGCAACCGGCAAGCGCCACCGCCGTGGCAACCACTGCCATTTTGCGAAACAACGATACGAGTCGTTGCGGTTTCCCTGTGGCCTCTGCCATGACTATCCCCAATGAACGCCGAACTTTCACCCGGTCTCTATATCGTTGCCACCCCGATCGGCAATCTCGGCGATTTGTCGCCGCGCGCCGCGCATGTCTTGACGCACGCGGCGGTAATCGCGGTTGAAGACAGTCGCGTGACAGGCAAGCTGCTCAACCATATCGGCGTGAAGCGGCCAATGACGCCGTATCACGATCACAATGCCGAACAGGTCAGGCCCGGATTGGTTGCGCGGATGGCGACTGAAGCAGTGGCGCTAGTGTCCGACGCCGGGACTCCGCTCATCTCCGATCCAGGGTACAAGCTGGTCCGTGATGCGCGCGCGGCGGGACATGCGGTGGTGACGATTCCCGGCCCCTGTGCGGCGGTTGCGGCGTTAACGCTGGCCGGGCTGCCGACTGACCGATTTCTCTATGTCGGCTTCCTGCCGCCCAAGGCGCAGGCGCGCGCCGAAGCGATCGCCGAAATTGCCGGCGTCCGCGCCACGCTCGTCATCTATGAATCGGGGCCAAGGCTGGGGGCGCTGCTGGCGGCGCTTGCCAAGGGGCTTGGCGACCGTGAGGCAGCGGTAACGCGCGAGATCACCAAGCATTTCGAAGAAGCGGTAACGGGCACGCTGCCGATGCTCGCTTCGCGCTATGCCGATGCGCCGCCCAAGGGCGAGATTGTCGTCGTTGTCGCTCCCCCCGGCCCGCCTGAAGCTGCCTCCGCCGCTGATGCTGATTTGGCCCTTGCCGAGGCACTGACCCGCTTGTCGGTATCGCAGGCCGCAGGTGAGGTCGCCAAGACGCTGGGGCTTGATCGCAAGGCCTTATACGCGCGGGCGCTGGAACTGCGGGGATGACCGCCGCCCGCCAAGCCGCCGAAGCGCGCGGGCGACGGGGCGAACGGATCGCGGCGTGGTATCTGCGATTAAAGGGCTGGCGGATCCTTGATCGACGCATTCGGACGCCCGCCGGTGAGGTCGATCTGATCGCGAAGCGCGGCCCCCTAATCGCCTTTGTCGAAGTGAAGGTCCGCGCGACTGCTGCTGAACTTGATTTCGCGATTGACGAGCGTCGGCTTGCCCGCGTTGCTGCTGCGGCCGAAATCCTGATGCCGCGTTATGCCACCGGCGGCGAGGATATCCGCATCGACGTGATCCTGATCGCGCCCGGCACGCGCCCCCGCCATATCGAAAATGCGTGGATCGGATGACTTCCGGCTAAAGCCGCCCTAGATACGCCCAATCCCCCCGCAGGAACGCAAGCGCATGACCCTTACCGTCGCCGTCCAGATGGACCCGCTCGACAGCATCAACATTGCGGGCGATTCAAGCTTCGCGCTGATGCTGGCAGCGCAGAAGCGGGGGCATCGGCTGTTCCATTACACCGCCGAGGACCTGAATTATGCGGACGGCCATGTCTGGACGCATGCTCATCCGGTGACTGTCCAGCGCGAGGTGGGCAATCATTTCAGCTTTGGCGAGGGGATAAGCCTCGATCTTGGCGAGCAGGTCGATGTCGTGCTGATGCGTCAGGACCCGCCCTTTGATCTCGGCTATATCACCGCCACCCATCTGCTCGAACGGATCGCGCACCGCACCCTGGTGGTCAACGATCCCGTCAGCGTCCGAAACGCGCCCGAAAAGGTTTTCGTGCTCGATTACGCTCAGTTCATGCCGCCAACGCTCGTCACCCGCTCGCTTGACGAGGCACGCAAATTCCTGGCGCAGCACGGCGAAATCGTCGTCAAACCGCTCCACGGCAACGGCGGCAAGGCGATCTTCAAGGTCGGCAGCGACGGCGCGAACCTCTCCGCGCTGATCGAGGTATTTAACACCGCCTGGCGAGAACCGCATATGGTGCAGGCCTTCCTCCCAGATGTGGCAAAGGGCGACAAACGCATCGTGCTGGTCGATGGCGAGATTGCAGGCGCGATCAACCGGTTGCCTGGCGAAGGAGAGATTCGCTCCAATCTCGCGGTTGGTGGCTCGGCGGTGAAGACCGACCTGACACCCGAAGAACATGAAATCTGCGCGGTGCTCGGCCCAGAACTCAAGAAGCGCGGCTTGCTGTTCGTCGGCATCGATGTGATCGGCGGCAAATGGCTGACCGAGATCAACGTCACCTCCCCCACGGGCATCGTCGCGATCGAGAATTTCAACGGGACGGATGTCGCGGGCATGATCTGGGATGCCATTGAACGCAAAGTCCTGACAGCGGGCTGACGCCAGCGCTGCCATCCCGCGATGACCGAATTGCTCATGCACTTGCTCGATACCGGCGGCTATCTGGGCATCTTCCTGCTGATGGTGCTGGAAAATATCATCCCGCCGGTTCCCTCTGAAGTCATCATGGGGCTGGGCGGGATTGCGGTTGCGCAGGGCCGGATGCACATCGTGCCGCTGATGATCGCGGGCACCGTCGGCAGCGTCCTCGGCAATGCCTTTTGGTACGAAATTGGCCACCGGCTTGGCCATGAACGCTTCCGCCCGTTCATCGATCGCTATGGCCGCTGGCTGGCGGTGGAGTGGCGCGATGTGGAATCGCTCCAGCGCTTTTTCGCGAAGCACGGGCAATGGGTCGTGTTCGTTTTCCGCTTCATGCCAATCGGGCGAACCGTGGTGTCGATTCCCGCCGGGCTATCCCGGATGACGCGCACGCGATTCCTGCTGTGGTCAACCGCCGGCATCACCGTCTGGAACGCCGTGCTGGTTGGCGCGGGATATTGGCTCGGCACGCGGTTCCAAGATCTTGATCGCTATCTTGGCCCCGCTGCGACGGCGCTGCTGGTGCTGGCGGTGCTGGCCTATGCATACCGGGTGGTGACCTGGCGGCACTGATCCGGAAAGCAGCTGATCAGGAATCGCTCGTCAGGTCGGCAAGCACGGGGCAAGGCCGGTCGGCAGGTCGGCTGGCGCAGCGTTGCAGAAAAGCGCCGAGTTCGTCGCGTGTCACGATGAGCTTTGCAATCTCACTTTCCACTTCGCCCAGCCTTTGCGCGACGATATCGCGCGTGGCGGCGCAAAATTGTGGGCCGATTGCCAGCTTTTGTCGCAGCGCCAGAATGTCCTTCAAGCTCAGCCGCAGGTTCTTTGCGTTACGAATGTAATGAAGTTGGCGCAGGTGCAACGCGCCGTAAACGCGTGCCCCGCCGGGCTTTGCCGGTCGGTCGATCAAGCCCATCCGCTCATAATAGCGAATGGTTTCCACGCCCACGCCGGCGGCTTTCGCAAGCACGCCGATTGTCATCTGACGACCAGCCATGGCTAATGATTACGGAAATGCCGTGCCACATGCCAGCGCGGACTCGCTGAATGTCGCGATTCGCCAAAGGCCATTGCGCAACGTGATCGTCGCAATGAATCGGGCACAAAACGGCTTAGCTACCTGTCCGCCTGCGGCGGCGGGGGTGATGCGCGACACGCCCCGCACGAAGCGAACCGTTGGCGCAAGCAGGCGTTCGCTGTCGATGCGCGTCTCTAATCGGCTGCCGCTCAGCCCTTGAGCGAAGGCACCGACATACAGCGCCCTGATCTCCGCCTTCCCGTTTGCAACCATGTTGCCATCGGCCAGTTCGGCATCCGGCGAGAACAATGCCGTCAGCGCATCGGCATCGTCATGTTCAAGCGCGATCCGATAGTCGGCCAATAATTTTGCGCTTGCCGATACCGGCTTCACCGGGGCGGCATTGGTGGCCAGAGCCAGCAGGGAAAGCGCGGCAATCATCGTCATCGGGGCACTCCTTCATTGGAAACCCCACTGCCCTTAGCCGCCGTAGCCAAGTACGGAGTCAAGCCCTTGGATGCGCGTTCCGATAGACGTCGAGCAGATGCGCGGCATCGACCTGCGTATAAATCTGCGTCGAGCTCAAACTCGCATGACCAAGCAGCTCCTGCAGCGAGCGTAAATCGGCGCCGCGCCCCAGCAGATGCGTGGCGAAGCTGTGGCGCAGCGCATGCGGCGTGGTCCGTTCGGATAGGCCCAGGCGGGTGCGTGCGGCCTGCACCGCGCGGCGGATAATCGCGGGCGACAGCGGGCCGCCCTTCGCGCCGCGAAACAGCATTTCATCGCGACCGACCGGCCAGGGTGTCAGTTTGACATAGTCTTCAATCGCGGCGCGTACTTGCGGCAACAGCGGCACGATCCGCGTCTTGTCGCGCTTGCCGGTCACCGCCATTGCCTCACCCAGCGGCAGGATCGCGCCCGTCAGCCCGACCGCCTCGCCAATCCGCAAGCCAGCGCCATAGAGCAGCATCAAAACCGCCCAGTCGCGCGCCGCAATCCAGGGCTCCGTCGCGCTATCGGACACATCCTCGGCCAGCGCGACCGCTTCGTCCGGCGAAATGGGGCGCGGCACGCCCTTCTTGACGCGCGGCCCCTTGATCGTCGTCATCGCTGCGCCGCCAGTCGCGAACTTCAAGAACCCGCGTACCGCCGATAATTCGCGCGCGGCCGAGGCATTTGTGAGGCCATCGGTGCGGCGGAAGGCCAGATAGGCGCGCAGATCGGCGGTCGTAACCTTCGCCAGCGCGGTGGCATCAGGATCTGCCCCCCAATGTGCGCCCAGAAACGCGATCAACCGCTCGGCAGTCGCCTGATAAGCGCGCACCGTATGCACCGATCGCCGCCGGTCGCGATGAAGATGATCGGCAAAGGCCTGGGGCAGCGACATGCGCCGAGCTTAGCCCAGCTTCTCCCCAATGGGGAGAAGCTGGGCTAACGCCATCACCCGATCGTTTGGCCGGTCTTTGCCCAGTCAGCCATGAAGCCCTCGATACCCTTGTCGGTCAGCGGGTGCTTCACCAGCTGACGGATAACCGACGGCGGCGCCGTCATCACGTCGGCGCCGATGCGGGCGCTTTCCAGAATGTGGACGGGGTGCCGGACGCTCGCGACCAGAATCTCGGTGTCGAAAGCATAATTGTCATAGATCAAGCGGATGTCGCGAATCAGGTCGAGCCCGTCGAGGCCGATATCGTCGAGCCGACCGACGAACGGCGAAATAAAGGTCGCGCCCGCCTTGGCCGCCAGCAGCGCCTGATTGGCCGAAAAGCAAAGCGTGACATTGACCATCGTGCCATCGTCAGTCAGCGCCTTGCAGGTCTTCAGTCCGTCAATCGTGAGGGGCACCTTCACCGCGATATTGTCGGCGATCTTGCGCACGATTTCAGCCTCACGCATCATGCCGGCATGATCGAGCGCGACGACTTCGGCGGAGACCGGCCCATCGACGATGCCGCAAATTTCAGCAACGACCTCAAGAAAATTGCGGCCCGATTTGGCGATCAGCGACGGGTTGGTGGTGACCCCATCGACCAGCCCCGAATCGGCAAGATCGCGAATTTCGGCGGTGTCTGCGGTATCGACGAAGAATTTCATGGCGGTGTCGTCCCCTGGTTCAATTGGCGCGGCTCGTAAATCAAAGATTGGCGCGAGGCTAGCCTTGCGGGTGATGCGACTAAACGAGCGCTGGTGCATTATGCTGGCTGGAACTGGCCAATAACGGCCCAACCGATGAAGAGGCCCATCATGAAGAAATTTTTCATTGCTGTCGCGGTAAGCGCATTGACGCTGAGTAGTGTTGCCTATGCCGATATCGGCATCGACCTGCGCCAGGCCGAATTGTCCCGCCAAGTCGATGCCGGCAAACGCTCCGGCAAGCTCAGCATCCGTGAGCGCCGCGTGCTCAATAACGAACTGCGCAAAGTCGCCGCCACCGAGGCACAGCTTAGGGCACGCGGCGATAATCTGAGCGAGCGCGACGAACGTCGCATCGGGGTAATGCTCGATAAGGTTGAGGCGCATATCCGCCAGCTCAAGCGGAACCGTGAGCGCGGCCGCAACGGCATTCACTTCTAGGGCAGGCATTTCTAGGGTCACTCGCCAGCCCGGCACATTCCTGTCGGGCTGGCCCCTGGATCGGGTGCACTGTCGATTGCTGGTGAGCGACACCTTCCCTGTCGCGGCCGAATGCCCATAAAGGGCGCATGTCCCGCGCCCGCGTTATCATCATGAATGCCGCCCTGGGGCCGCTCGATTACCGAGTGCCACAAGGAATGGTGGTATCGCCGGGGTCAATCGTGATCGCACCGCTCGGCCCGCGCCAGTTGATCGGCGTGGTTTGGGAAGCGGAACGGATGCCGTCCGACGCCGAGGTTGGCGACAATCGGCTGCGCAATCTGGTGGCTGTGCTGGATGCGCCGCCGATCCCGGCCCCCTTGCGCCGCCTAATCGAATGGACCGCCAATTACTATCTGGCGCCACCGGCCTCAGTGCTGCGGATGGCGCTCGCCTCGACATCGGCGCTCGACGGCGCGCGCACCGTCACCGAATATCGCGCGACTGGCGAGCTACCGCCCCGCATGACGCCGCAGCGCGAACAGGCAATCGAGCGGATCGGTGATCGCCAGGGCCTGATTCGTGAGCTGGCAATAGCAGCCGGCGTTTCAGATGCGGTGATCCGGGGGTTGGTCAAAGCCGGCGCGATCGAGCCGGTCGAGGTGGATATCGACAGCCCCTTCCCGCGCCCCGATCCCAATTTCCATTTGCCCGCGCTTTCGGCGGATCAGGCCAACGCAGCGGCGGCACTGGTGGAAGATGTCGATACGCACCGCTTTGCACCAACCTTGCTCGACGGGGTGACCGGATCGGGCAAGACCGAGGTCTATTTCGAAGCGATTGCTGCCGCGATCCGCGCCGGGCGGCAAACCCTTGTTCTGCTCCCCGAAATCGCGCTGACCGAACCATTTTTGCGCCGATTTGAGGCCCGATTCGGCACTGCGCCCGTCGCCTGGCATTCGGACTTGCGCCAGTCGCAGCGCCGCCACGCCTGGCGCGCGATTGCCAGCGGCGAGGCATTGGTGACGGTCGGCGCGCGCTCCGCCCTGTTCCTGCCCTATGCCAATCTTGGCTTGATCGTGGTCGATGAAGCGCATGAAACCAGCTTCAAACAGGAAGAGGGGGTTCATTACCACGCCCGCGATGTGGCGGTGATGCGTGGGCTGTTCGAAACCTGCCCGGTGGTGCTCGCCTCCGCTACCCCGGCGATCGAAACGCGCCAACAGGTCGCCCTTGGTCGTTATACCGAACTCAAGCTGCCCGGCCGCTATGGCGCCGCGCAGCTGCCGACGATCGAGGCGATCGATCTGATCGCCGAACCGCCGATGCGGGGGCGCTGGATCGCGCCGACGCTTGTCAAAGCGATCGATGCCGCGCGCGACCGCGGTGAACAGGCGCTGCTGTTCCTCAACCGGCGCGGCTATGCGCCGCTCACTTTGTGCCGCACCTGCGGGCACCGGTTCCAGTGCCCCAATTGCACCGCCTGGATGGTCGAGCACCGGCTGATCCGCCGACTCGCCTGCCATCATTGCGGCCATGTCGAGCCCGTGCCGGAGAAATGCCCCGAATGCGGCAATGAAGACACATTGGTCGCCTGCGGCCCCGGCGTCGAGCGGATCGCCGATGAGGTGGCACTCCTGTGGCCCGATGCACGGCGCGCTGTCGTCACGTCGGACACGATCTGGTCACCCGCCAAGGCGGCGGAATTCGTCGCCCGGATGGAGGGCGGCGATATCGATATCGTGATCGGCACCCAACTCGTCACCAAAGGCTATCATTTCCCGAATCTAACCGTGGTGGGGGTGATTGATGCCGATCTCGGGCTTGGCGGTGGCGATCTGCGTGCCGCCGAGCGGACCTTTCAGCAAATTTCGCAGGTTGCCGGCCGCGCCGGGCGCAGCGTGAAACCGGGGCATGTCTATATTCAGACGCACAGTCCGCAGGCATCGGTGATGCAGGCGCTGGTAAAGGGCGAGGCGGATAGCTTCTACGAAGCTGAAACGGCAGCGCGCCGGGAGGCGGATGCGCCGCCCTTTGGCCGCTATGCGGCAATCATCATTTCCGCCGAAGATCGGGCCGCCGCCGACGATACCGCCCGCGAAATCAAACGATCCGCGCCAGGGGTTGAGGGCATGTATGTCTATGGCCCCGCCCCCGCCCCGCTTGCCATGCTGCGTGGGCGCCACCGCTTTCGCCTGTTGGTTCACGCCCGCCGCGCCCTTGATGTGCAGGAAGTGATTCGCGCCTGGCTAGGGGCGCTGGCCTGGCCACCCAAGGTGCGCGTTACAGTGGATGTCGATCCCTATAACTTCCTATAACCCTCTGCACTGCCCCGCCAGGGTCGCGGATCGGCTGACCTATCGAACGACAACCAAAAGGGCTAATTGCCGGTATCGTGAAATTGCGCTGACAGCGCTTGAATGAAAGCCACTTTCCTGAAAGAGAGTCGGCCTCACAATTGGGCTGATGGCATGCTGATTTCGCGCCTTATTGCAGGATTGGCGTTGCTGATGTTCAGCACAATGCCCGCCCGAGCCGACGATATTTCCGCCGCCGGGCGCGGGGTTGTTCGGATAGTCACGATCGCCTCCGCTGAAAGCGAAGTGGTCGGGTTTGGGCACGGCAGCGGCTTTGCCATCGCCCCCAATCGGGTCGTCACCAATGCCCATGTCGTCGAACTGGCAGCGCGCTATCCCGACAATGTCGTGATCGGCGTTGTGCCATCAGAAGGCGACAAAAGCTATCAGGGCAAGCTGATCGCCTATGATGCCCAGCGCGATCTGGCGCTGATTGAATTTACCGGCACAAGGCTGCCTCCGCTTACCCTGTTCCCTGGGGCAGTAACGGATGGCGAATCCGTGATTGCGCTTGGCTATCCCGGTAATGTCGATGTCGCCACGGCGCAGAGTGCGGCTGATTTCATCAAGCCGCTGGGCCCGGTCCGATCACAGGGCGGCTTTGCGGGCATTCGCAAGCTGACCGGGGTTCAGGTGCTGCTCCACACCGCCGGCATTGCGCGCGGCAATTCGGGTGGGCCGCTGCTCGATACATGCGGTCGCGTGATTGGGGCCAATTCGGCCATCACCAAAGCGGAAGAAGGCGATTCAAGCTTTGGCTTCGCGGTCGCCGACAGCGAGCTCGTCGCCTTTCTGCAAGAAGCAAAGCAGCCCTTCGCGCAAACAGCCGCACCGTGCATCAGCGCCGACGAACGCCTGCGCCAGGGCCGGGACGCGCAATTGCGCTCTGCCGAAGCCCGCGCCGCCGATGCCCAGGCCAATGCGGCGCGCGAAGCGCTGCAACAGCAATTGGCGCTCGACAAGGCGCAGGTCGCCGCCGAGCGCAAGCGGGAGAATGTAATCGCCATCGCCGGGGTGCTGCTGGTGATGGGCGCGATGATGATTGGCGGCGCCGGACTGCTTGAATCGCGGCGGCGGCGACAAGGGGCGATCTGGTCAGCGGCCGGTGGCGGCGTGTTGATCATAGCCGCCGCAATCGTTTTTCTCACCCGCCCCTTTGGCGACGTGAAACTGCCACCGCCTGAACCCAGCCCCACGCCAATCGTCCAGGCCACGTTCGGCAAGATGGTTTGTCGAATCGCCCCGGACCGCAGCCGGATCAACCTTTCCAACCCTGGCGATGTCCTGATCGATTGGCAGCCCGATGGGTGCATGAACGGGCGTACCCAATATGCCGAAAACGGCGCGAAATGGGATCGGATCCTGGTGCCCAATGACGAGCAGACCGTTTCCATCCTGGAATATGATCTGGCGACGCGCAGCTATTCGGAAAGCCGCTATCTGCTGACGGCAGCGCAGATGAAGCAAGCGCGCGCGCTGCGCGGTGCGGTCAAGCAAAAGGCGTGCACACCAAGCGAGGCGGATCGCCAATTGCTCGCCCGCCAGCAAACCGCGATCCGCGATGCGCTGCCGTCACGCCCCGATGAGTGGCTGGTTTATGATTGCAACCCGGCGCCGGAAGCCGCCCCTGCGGCCACGTCTTCGCCCGCCGCAGCCGAGCCACGCCGCGCCCAATAGGGTTTGATCACCTGCCCGCGGCGGCTGGCGAGCACCAATAGCCCAATGCCAAAAGCGGTGCAGATCAGCATCGCCGGCAGTGACGCTTCAGCACCAAAGTCTCCACCGGTCAGCAATTCGGGGCCGGAGATGCGCGGCACCAGGATCCCCTGCACATCGGTGCCCGATACCGGGATGCCGAAAATGCCGCCCTGGGTGAAGTTCCACGCCGCGTGCAGGCCAATTGCCGCCCAGAGCCGCCGCGTGACCATGTAAATCGCCGCCAGCATCACCCCGGCTTCAATCGCGATCGCCCCGCCAGCCACCAATGTTGCGTTGGGATTGCCGAGATGCAGTGCACCAAACAAGGCCGCCGACAACACCAGCGCCACCCAGCTGCCCAGCCATCCTTCGATGATCCGGAAAAACAGGCCGCGCAGCATGATCTCTTCGGTCACGCCTGAAACGATCGAGATGCCGATGATCGGATAAAGCACGTCAGCCGGCTGAGTACCGATCACTTCATAGCCGCCGAGTAGCGCAATCACGCCGACTACAGCGCAGAACAGCCCGGCACCGATCGCCAGGCCCATGAGCAGTTCGAGCGCAGCCCCCTTCAGCGCCAGATCGGTGACCCGGCGATGCTCAAAAAATCGCCCAAAGCCGATATAGGCGATCACAAATACTCCAGCGACCAGGCTGCCGCCGACAATCGCCCAATTACTGTCGCTCCGTGCGCCCACCACGGCGGCCAGGCTGGTCGCAACGATACTGGCGCCCATCATCACGCCGATCGCGACCACCAACGTGATCAGGGGAAAATGCAGGATGCGCCACAGCAGGGTCTTGCCACGCGGCTTGGCGATGCTCGGATTCATAATCGGCGTTCCCCTGGTTCAATCGTTCTGCATAGCAAGCATTGACCCAGGATGCAGCGCAATTCAGCCGCGGTCGATCCGGGCGGCGAAGCAGCCATGCGCCGCATTATGGGCGTGCAGATAAGCAATCGTCGGATCGGCAAACAATTGCGCGATCTTGTCGTCGACGTCGTTTGCCAGCGCAAGCGTCGCCCCACGCAACATGCCATCGCTGTCAAAGGCCCTTAAAGCGATTGGGCGGTTCGCGAAGACTTGAGGCAGCTTGCCGCGCAGCGACGCAGACTCGATCGCGTTTTCACGCACATAAATGGCATAGCTGTGCCGGTAGGGCGACGCGACCCGGTGATCCTCATAATTGATCAGCAACAGCGTCTCGCCGGGTTCGGCATCTTCCAGCGTAACCCGGCAGGGATAGCCAGGCTTGTGGTCCGCCGTCACGCGCACGGCATTGCATTTGGCAAGATCGGCATCGTCTCGCCCGAACAGCGCGGCAAATTGATCGATCGGCAGGCCCTTGATTTGATACTGGTTCATTTCACCCCCTCCCGGTCGCGCAGCGCGATCTTGCGATCGACGCCGTAAGCATAGCCGCCCATCGTCCCGTCGCTGCGCTGCGCGCGGTGGCAGGGAATGACGATCGAGACATGATTTGCGCCACACGCGGTACCAGCCGCGCGAACCGCCTTTGGGTTGCCCGCGACGGCGGCGAGTTCGGCATAGCTGCGCGTTTCGCCCAGCGGAATTTGCCGCAGCGCCTGCCAGATCGCTTCCTGAAAGGCAGTGCCCTGCACGTCGATCGGCAGATCCTGATCGCGATCGGGGCTCTCGACACTCGCCACCACGCGCGCTGCCAGATCGGCCAAAGCCGCGCCACCGGGCGTGATCTCCGCGTTGGGGAAGCGCGCCCTGAGCGCCGCTTCGCCCTCATCAAAGGACACGCGACACAATCCCTTGTCGGTCGCGGCCACCAGCATCGGCCCCAGGCTGGTCTCGGCGATCGTCCAGCGAATCGTCACCCCGGCCCCGCCGCGCTTCCAGATGCTCGGCGTCATCCCCAGCCTTTTGCCCGCCCCTTCATAAAAACGGCTCGGGGCGGAATAGCCCGCTTCATAAATTGCCTCGGTCACGCTCGCCTCTTTCATTAATGCCTGCGCGGCCGCCCGCGCTTTCAGTCCACGCGCATAGGCGGCCGGCGTCACCCCGGTCGCGCGCTTGAACAACCGGTGAAAATGATGCGGCGCATAGCCAATCATCGCGGCCAGCTCGTCCAGCCCCAGCGTCTCCTCCGCTCCCTCGATCAGCGCGACCGCTCGCGCCACAGCGACCCGGTCTCGCCCGACCTCATCGGGCTTGCAGCGCAGACATGCCCGAAACCCCGCCGCTGCCGCCGCCGCACCGTCACGGTAAAACACGACATTCTCGCGCTTGGGGTGCCGAGCCGGGCAGCTTGGTTTGCAGTAAATGCCCGTGGTCAGCACCGCGCCAACAAAGCGGCCATCGCTATGCCGATCGCGGGCGATGAAGGCGGCCCAGGCTGCGTCCGGATCGATTGGCTGGGTTGGGATGTGGGTGTTGCTCATGGCACCGATATACGCACCGGCCCGCGCCGTCACATCCCAGGAGTTGCGATCAAAACAATTGATACCGCGACATGAAAAAGCGTCGGGATTCAAAACGATCAAGGGGGCAACGCGCCGCGCACTGCCATTAGATAAATCTATTGACGTATGTCGTATTTAAATTTATGTTTCACGTAAATTATACGCGAATCATTGAAAGGACCCATATGCTACCCTTAACCGCGCTTCTGCGCATCGTTCCGCGATTGGCGGCGCACATCGTGTTTGCGACGGGGATCGCTATTGTCGCGGCCCTTGGCTGGTCGAGCGCGAACCGCGCCACTGCGTCGATGGTCGATCGATCCATGCCATCCACCATTTCCACCGAAATCGCGGTTGGCAGCGTCGTGCTGCTCGTCCGCGTCACCGCACGCTGAGGAGGTTTTTCGTGCAGACCACCCAAATCGAAGCGCTCCAGCGCCAAAGCCAATCATTGCAGAAAGCCTTTGAATGGGCGTTCAGCATTTCCTGTTTCCTGCTGTTCAGCCAAGTCAGCTATGTGCCGATCAAGGCCGTGTTGTTCAGCGTTGGCACGCCTGACGCGATATCAGCGATTGCCCATCTGGGTGAAATCGCGGCGCGTTCACTGCCGAGCGTCGCCTTGCTCGGCGCGGTATGGACCGCGCGCGGACTGTTTAAGGCATATGGCAGCGGCGCGGTGCTGACGCCCCAAAGCGGGCGCGCTGTCGGGCGTCTGGGCGACTGGCTTACCGCGAGCGGGGTGCTCGCGCTGTTCGTTGGGCCGGCCAGTGATACAATGGACGCGGTGACCGGCGCCTATATCTCCACCCAGATTGCACTGATCGGGGTCGGACTTGCGATTCGGCTGCTTGGCCAGGTTCAGGCGGTCGCAGCGGCGATCAAGGCCGATAACGAGCAGATCGTCTGATGCCTATCATCGTCACTCTCGATGTGATGCTCGCGCGCCGCAAAATGCGCAGCAAGGATCTCGCCCAGCGCATCGGTATCAGCGAGACCAACCTGTCGCTGCTGCGATCGGGCAAGGTGAAGGGCGTGCGCTTCGAAACGCTCGAGAAACTATGCCAGGAGCTTGATTGCAAACCTGCCGACCTGCTCGATTATGCGGATGAGGGCGGGATCGTCTGACCCTATGGTCGATTCGGGACGATCGTCTCGTCCTGATGGCGCGCCATCGCAATGATCAGCACCGCCCATCCAACGCAGAACAGCATGGCTGACAGCAGGAAGGGCGCGCCGGGAAAATACACCCCCTGCGCATCGGCATAAGCCCCGAACACGCCGGTCATCAGCGGCGGGCCGACGATCGCTGTCAGGCTGGCGACGCTGGCAATCGCCCCCTGCAGCTCGCCTTGCGCATCCTCCGAAACGCGCCGGGTCATCAACTGCTGCATCGCCGGAAAGGCGACACCAGAGCACGCGCCGACCACCATGCCCGTCATGATGATCCCAGTGTTGGGGGCCGTCGCCAAAATGAGATAGGAGGGAATGCCACAGGCGGCCCCAACCACCGCCACGCGTTGTGCACCGAACCTGGTGACCAAAGGCCCAACCGCAAATCCCTGCGCGACGATCAGCAGCACCCCGTATGACGCGATGGTCAGACCGATCACCAGCGGGCTCCAGCCGAAGCGGGCAATCCCCTGAAAACTCCAGACCGCCAGCTGCGATTGTGCAGCCAATTGCATGAAAAGGATCGCCACCAAACAGCCAAGGACCAGCGGCACTTTGGCCATGTGCACCATACTGCCGATGGGATTGGCGCGCAGCATCGAAAAAGCGCGCCGCCGCTCTGGCGGCAGCGTTTCCTGTAACACGAACCACCCGATCAGCGCCCCGCCCAGCGCCAGGCCGCTCGCCGCCATGAACGGCACGCGTTCACCAAACCCGCCAAGCAGACCGCCAATCCCTGGCCCGAGGACAAACCCTGCCGCCCCAACCCCGCCAATCGCGCCAAACGCCCGGCCACGATCCTCGGCCGGCACGATATCAGCAATGCAGCTATTGGCGGCGGCAAAGGTCGCGCCCATCACGCCCGAAATCACGCGGCCAACGAACAACCATTCCAGAGTCGGTGCCCAGGCCATCAGCGCATAATCGATACCCAGCGCAAACAATGTCAGCAGCAACACCGGCCGTCGGCCAAACCGATCGCTCAGACCACCGATCACCGGCGCGAACAGGAATTGCATCACCGCATAGGCAAAGAGCAGCCAGCCGCCGAGCTCCGCCGCGCGATCGATCGTCACGCCCGTCAGCGAGATGATCAGCCGCGGCATGACAGGCACGATCAGGCCAATGCCCGCGATATCGAGAAACACGATCATCGCCACCAGCGCGAGCATCGATCGGGTTGATCCCCGGGCCTTTGCCCCCTCAGGCGTCATCGCTTCTCCTTTGGCGCGCGCCCATGCGGCCCGCCTTTTATTGCTTTGGTCCCGTCGACGATATGTTTCGAAGCCAGTCAAGTGGCTTGGACAGCTGCCGCCGGGCTATCAGTGATGTTCTGGGCTTGGCAATCAGCGCTTGGCCAAAGAACCGTCGTCAATCCCACTAATCGGACCAGCATCATCGACGACAGCGAATGCGCCGCGTTTCAGCCGCTGCAATTTGGGCGTCACGATGGGTACCGTCAGCATCGTGCTCGCCACCGCCATCAGCAGCAGCGCCGTGAAGGTCGCCCCGGTGATGATGTGCCGATCGAGGAGGACGTTGGCGAAGATGATCATGATCAGCGCCTTGGTCTGCAACAGCCAGCCGACCGCAGACGCCTCCCCCGGTGCCCATTTCAGCAGGCGACCGGCCAAGTGGACTCCGGCCAGCTTGCCCGCCACCGATGCCGCCAGCAGCAACGCTGCCGCGCCAAACACGGCCGCGCCGCCGACGTCCCAGTTTGTGCGCAAGCCCGTGCTCAGGAAAAACACGGGCATGACCGCCAGCAGGATATTGTCGCGAAACCCGTCCATCGCCTTGCGATCGAACCAACGCGCGTCGAGCACCGCGCCCGACAGGAACGCGCCGACCATGAAGTGCAGCCCGGACCAATCCGCCGCGAATCCGCATGCGGCCAGCCAAATCAGCCCGACATACCAGCGGTCGCGCGCCGGGATGCGCGGCATCAGCCACCGGATCAGCCAGGCAGCGACCGCAAAGCCGATCAGGAACCCGCCCTGCCGCCCCATCCGCTGCCAGTCGAGCAGGATCAGGGCGAGCACGCCCCAAATCGCGACATCGTCCGCGCTGGCATAGCGCAGGATCCGCTGGCCGATCGGCTCACGCAGAATGTCGAGCTTTTCAAGGAACAACACCAGGATCGGCAATGCCGTGACCGCGCAGGCCATGCCGATGCCCAGCACGACCTGCCACGGCTGGCCCGCCTCGCCGATCCAGCCGGTCCCCAATGTCAGCATCACCACCGCCGCTGCGCCACCCGCCACCAGCGGCGCGATCAGCGCGAGGCCAGCCGTCAGCGCGGTCTCGCCCCGCCGGGCCCAGGCCTGCGAAACGTCGAGCTCGATGCCAGCGATCCAGACGAAAATCATCACCGCCCACCAGGCGATGCCGTTAAGCGCACCGATCACCTGCGGATCGAAGACGGCGGCATAATAGCCCGGATACACAGCGCCCAGCACACCCGGCCCCAGCAGGATGCCGCCGATGATCTGCACCACGACCAACGGCGCATAATGCTCGGTCCGCCCCAGCCGCCAGACAAGATAGGGCACGCTGTAAATCAGCAGCATCGCGATCAGGAAAACTTCGGATGTGTTCATGAGGAATGCCGCAACTTTCGTTCGGGCTTCGTTACCCCCCATTCGCCTCAAAGAATTCCAGCGTGCGTTCGCGCGCCAGATCGGCGCTGGGTTCGTGATAATCCTTGCGCCGGTCCGAGTTGAAGCCGTGCCCGGCTTCATAGACATAGACCGTCGCGTTGGGCCAATCCTTGGCGATCACCTTGTCAACACCCTCCATCGGGATGCCGCTATCGTAGCGGCCGAAATGGAGCAGCACGGGGATTTTGGGCTCCTCATCGGCGGCCGCCGGAATCAGGCCGCCATAATAGCCCGATGTCGCCGCGAGACCGTGCATCCGCGTCGCGCCAAACCAGCAGATCGATCCGCCATAGCAATAGCCCACCATGAAAACCGGCCCTGTGGGGACGAGTAAATCGATACAGGTCTGCACGTCGCTCAGGCTGAGATCGAAGGGATGTAGATCACGCGCCAGCTCGACCGCGCGGGCGAAATCCTCGCCGGTATAGTCAGCCTCGAAGCCGGGATGTTCGCGATCGTAAAGCGCGGGGGCGAGCACCTCATAGCCATCCTGCGCATATTCATCGCACAACTCGCGGATATGATCGGTCACGCCGAAGATTTCCTGGACCAGCACCAGCCCACCCCGCCGAGTACCGATTGGCTCGACATGATAAACGGCGATCTCAGCGCCATCGGCCATTGCCATTTTCTTCATCTGACCGTTCGACATCGCGCCCTCCGCCTGCCTTCCCGCAACAGGGATATTGCCGATGCGTCTTAGCGCAGCAAGGACAAGGCACCAGTCAAAGAATGACGCGCCCGGACTTTATCATTTACGCTGCCCGAACATCCGCAATCAGCTGGTTGATTTGCGCCCGGAGCTGATCGACATTCCCGGCAACATCATCGGCCGTGTGCGCCAGATCGCCAGCGGTACCGCGCGCGCGCTCTGCCCGACCATGCAGCGTTTGCATATTGGTGGCGGCGTTGGCGGTACCATCCTCCACCTCTGCAATGGCACGCGCAATGCGCCGCGTCATGTCGCGTTGTTGTTCGACCGCATCAGCGACATTGGTGGCCGACTGATCAAGCCCGGCGACCAGCGTATCGATCGATTCTATGGTGGTCAGCACCGTGGCACTCGCCGCCCGCACGGCGGCCAGCCGGGACTCGATCTTGCCCGCGGCTGCCTGGGTCTGCCGCGCCAGCCCCTTCACTTCTTCCGCAACAACGGCAAAACCACGACCGGCGGCCCCGGCCCGCGCCGCCTCTATCGTCGCATTCAGCGCCAGCAAATTCGTCTGGCCAGCAATCACCGCGATAAAATCAAGCACCGAGGCGATTTCACTCACCAGCGCACCAAGCGATTCGGCATGATCGCGCGCCGCAATTGTCCGCACACGAACCGTGCCGACCCCGCCCCGCGAATCATGCGCCGCCCGGCTGATATGATCAATTGCGGTGGCAAGCGCGCTGCTCGATTGTGCAATGGTCCGCACGCTGGCGGCGCTTTGGTCGGTCAGTGATGCGGTGGCGAGCGCGTGATGTTCAGCCTCAGCCGCTTCATCGGACATGGCAGCTGCGGCGTCGCGCAGGCGCGGCCCGGCTGATTTCAACCCGGCGACAACCACGCCCGCCTCCCGTTCGAACACCGCGAACAACGCGTCGAGATCCGCTGCACGCTTGGCGTCGGCGGCATGCGCCTTCATCTGGTTGCGATGGAGCGTGTCCTCGACGCGGCGGCCGTCCTCACTGAGTCGGCGGGCATCGATCGAGCGTTGGCGGGCAAAAGCCAGCGCTCGCGCAATTGCCCCAATCTCATCAGTGCGATCGAGCCCGGGAATGGCAGCGTCGAGCTGATCGTCCGTGATATATTGTGTAACGACGGCAATTTCAGCGAGCGGCTGGGTAATCCGCCGTGCCACGATCTGCATCCCCCACCAGCCGACCACGACCGCCAGCAGCGTCAAGACAAATACGATCGCATAAGTGCGAAACACCCGGTGACGGACAAATCCCTGTTTCAGCGCCGCATCGTCGCGCAGCTTGTCCATCAAGGAATTGGTCGATTCGGTTAGCGGATCGATCGCCGCGTAAAGCGGCCCGCTCACGAAAAATTCGAGCTGGTCGACATGCCCTTCTTGCAGCAACGACTGGAGCTTAGCGATCGCGCGATCGGCGTTGCCCCGCGCTGCCACGATATCGGCGATATCACTGCGGTAAGCCGGGTCCGCCGAATGCTGGCGAAATTTGGCCCAGTTAAGCTGGATCGTCGCCTGCGATGCCGCAATCGTTGTCAGCGCACCCGATGCCGACAGGTTGCCGCTTTCCACCTTGTGCGCGGTCGCCAGCGACCCGGCATAGCCGTCCATGACATGCTGCAATTCGGCGATTGGCTTCAGGCGATCGTCGATCAGCTGGCGGACTGTGCCGGTCGTCATAAAGGCACCGATGACCAGCGACAGCGCCAGAACCGCCTGGATACCCAGCATCGCGATCAGCACTCGGCGCAGGACCGCACCGATCGTGTCCGCTCGTCCGTTGAGCCGGTCAATCCACCGGGTCCAATTCGATGCCATGTAGATCGTCCAACGATGAAATTGCCCAAACATCATGGCCGGGCAGGCGACAATAAGTGGTTAACCCAATGTGTCAGATATATGAAAACAGACAGTTTTCGGTCGATTCAGCGCCAATTGCCCCGCCACCTACACCCGGCTTGCATCAACGCGGCACCGATGCTAGCAGCCGCGCAACCCAAGTGAGGGCGCTTTGTCGCCCTGTTTGTGCATGGGGCCAATTTTCCTGTTCCCAAGAGGATTTCAATCGCGTGGAGACTTCCGGCGGTATTCAAGCGAGCTTACCGGGACGCTATGCAACGGCGCTGTTCGAACTGGCGCGCGATGCAAAGGCGATCGATAAGGTCGAAGCAAGCTTGGCAACGGTCCGCGCGGCACTCGATCAGTCGCCTGATTTCAGGCAGCTGACGACAAGCCCGCTGATCGCGCGTGGTGCCGCGACCAAAGCGGTTGCGGCGGTTGCAAAAAAGCTGAAACTCGACGCGACGACGAGCAAGTTTCTCGGCGTGCTCGCTGACAATCGTCGGCTCGGCCAGCTGCCCGCGATCATCCGCGCCTTTCGCCAGCTTGCTGCCGGTTTCCGGGGCGAGACCAGCGCAGAGGTCACTTCGGCGCACCCGCTTTCCAACGATCAGGTCACCGCGCTGAAGCAATCGCTTCGCCAGCGGATTGGCCGTGAAGTTTCCGTCGACCTGTCGGTCGATCCATCGCTGCTGGGCGGGCTCGTTGTCCGCATCGGCAGCCAGATGATCGATTCGTCGATCAAGACCCGTCTCAATACCCTCGCGCACGCGATGAAAGGCTAAAAGGTTCATTCCATGGATATCCGCGCCGCTGAAATCTCGAAGGTCATTAAGGACCAGATCGCCAGCTTCGGCACCGAGGCTGAAGTCTCCGAAACCGGCCAGGTGCTGTCGGTCGGTGACGGCATCGCCCGCATCTTTGGCCTCGACAATGTCCAGGCCGGTGAGATGGTCGAATTCTCGAACGGCGTGCAGGGCATGGCGCTCAACCTGGAGGCCGACAATGTCGGCGTCGTGATCTTTGGATCGGACAGCCAGATCAAGGAAGGCGATGTCGTCAAGCGCACCGGCACGATCGTCGACGTGCCAATCGGCAAGGGCCTGCTCGGCCGCGTGGTCGATGGCCTTGGCAATCCGATCGACGGCAAGGGCCCGATCGTTTCCGACCAGCGCAGCCGCGTTGAGGTCAAGGCGCCGGGCATCATCCCGCGCACCTCGGTCCACGAACCCGTCCAGACCGGCCTGAAGGCCATCGACGCGCTCGTCCCCGTCGGCCGTGGCCAGCGCGAGCTGATCATCGGCGATCGCCAGACCGGCAAGACCGCCGTCGCGATCGACACCTTCATCAAC